>NZ_JBWKWD010000010.1:0-153669 GCF_059422045.1 Pseudomonas sp. GW821-FHT02A08 | reverse complement strand
CTACGCCTTTTTGCTGGTTCCATTACGTCCTCCTGAAAAACAGATCAGAAGGTGTAAACCTTATTCAGGACGGGACACACGCAAGAAAAAGGGGAGACCCGTCGGCCTCCCCTTAGAGAACTTCGTCCTGGCTCGACACTTGTGGCGTCGGCTCACCTCACGCCGTCTTCTGGACAGTGTGCAGCTCGGGGGCCGGCACATCCCCGGTGGGGGTGGCGACCGCGGCGGGCCTGATTCGGCGAGCCGCACTGGACTGTTTGTCCGAGCAGTGATTCTGGTGATAAGAATAGGCTGGGAGCGCCGGCAGAGGATTGCGAAGATTGCTGAATTAAACATCACTTGCGCAATTTTTAACCCCGGATACATAATCCTCCGCAATAGTTACGACAAAGGACCGTTTGATGAGCAAGCTCGACCGTTACGACCTGAGTATTCTGGCGGAATTGCAGCGCGACGCACGCATCTCCAACCAGGAGCTGGCCGAGCGCATCGGCCTTTCGCCTTCGCCGTGTTCACGGCGGGTCAAGCAACTGGAAGACGACGGCTACATTTCCCGCCAGGTCGCCCTGCTCGACCGCAAGATGCTGGGCCTGAGCCTGACCGCTTACGTGCTGATCGGCATGGACCGTCACACGCCGGAGCGTTTCGAGAATTTCGAAGCGGCCATCCGCACCCTGCCCCAGGTACTCGAATGCAGCCTGGTGACCGGGATGGATGCCGACTATCAACTCAAGGTCGTGGTGCCGGACATGGACCACTACCAGAAACTGCTGCTGGGGCATCTGACGCGGATTGAAGGCGTGACCAGCGTACGTTCGAGTTTTGTGTTGAATCAGGTGTTGAACAGCACCGAACTGCCTTTGACTCATCTGCGCAGTTGAGGACGCCTTCGTCGGAACGCCGCCCGGAGCAAGCCCGCTCCCACAGTTAATCTCTATCGGTCAGAAGATCCAATGTGGGAGCGGGCTTGCTCGCGAAGAGGCCGGCACAGGCGACGAATGACTGCGACACACCGACGCAGGTCAACTCACCGCCATTCTCCCTTGGCGTATACTCGGCGCGCCCTTTTAGTAGCCACGCCCGCGCTGGAGATGTTCGATGGATCCTGCCGTTTTCGAAGAGTGGATGATGACCGGACTGGTCAGCATCCTGATCATTTTCATGGGTTTCATCGTCTGGGATCTGGCGAAGAAGTCCAAGGCCGGGCGCTTTGGCTCGTTCATCCTGTTCTTCGTGCTGGGCCTGGGCGTGGCGGCGTTCGTGATCAAGAGCGTGGTGATCGGCCTGATCGAGTCCGGAACGTTATAAGCGCGCCGGCACTTCCTTCCACTGGCCCTGATCGAGCCCCTCGATCGTCCAGTCACCGATCCTGACCCGCACCAGACGCAAGGTCGGCAACCCGACCGCCGCCGTCATGCGCCGCACCTGTCGGTTGCGCCCTTCGCAGATCACCAACTCCAGCCAACTGGTCGGCACGCTTTTGCGAAAGCGCACCGGCGGATTGCGCGGCCACAATTCGGGTTCGTCCAGTTGCCGCGCCTCGGCGGGCAAGGTCATGCCGTCATTCAATTCGACGCCGTCACGCAAGCGCTGCAATTGCTCGGCGCTCGGCTCACCCTCGACCTGCACCCAATAGGTCTTGGCCAGCTTGTGTTTCGGGTCGGCGATCCGCGCCTGAAGCTGGCCGTCGTTGGTCAGCAGCAGCAAGCCTTCGCTGTCGCGGTCCAGCCGTCCGGCCGGATAGATTCCCGGTACGTCGATGTAATCCTTGAGGGTCGCGCGCCCTTCGCCGTCACTGAATTGCGTCAGCACATCGAAAGGTTTGTTGAACAGGATCAGCTTCGGCTCGGCCGGTGGTGCCTTGGCGACACGGCGCGGGGCTGAAGGAGAGGGTTTCGCGCCAGGGCGGCGGGAAACGGGACGTTGAGGAGGACGAGACATGAGAAAGGAAACATCTAACGGTCAGGGCTGCTAATGCTAGTGCCCTGACCGCCAAATGACCATGACAACCGTTAGCGGAACGGCGGCTCGTCGAAGCTGCGCAGTTTGCGCGAGTGCAGCGAGTTGAGTTCGGTGCGCAACAGATCGACCGCCTCGATACCGATCTTCAAGTGCTGGCTGACCGCGCGTTCATAGAAGGCATTGGCCGAGCCCGGCAGCTTGATTTCGCTGTGCAGTGGTTTGTCCGAGACGCACAGCAACGTGCCGTACGGCACCCGCAAACGATAACCTTGCGCTGCGATGGTGCCGCTTTCCATGTCCACCGCCACGGCGCGGGACAGGTTGATCAGCGGCCGCTCCTGCGCCCAGCGCAGCTCCCAGTTACGGTCGTCGTAGGTCAGCACGGTGCCGGTGCGCAGGCGTTTTTTCAGTTCGTCGCCCTTCTCGCCGGTGATGTTGGCCGCCGCCTGCTGAAGCGCGAGTTGCACTTCGGCCAGGGCCGGAATCGGAATGTTCGGCGGCACGACCCGGTCGAGAATGCCGTCGCGACGCATGTAGGCGTGGGCCAGCACGTAGTCGCCAATCGTCTGCGACTGACGCAGGCCGCCACAGTGGCCGATCATCAGCCAGCAATGCGGGCGCAGAACGGCCAGGTGGTCGGTGATGTTCTTGGCGTTGGAGGGGCCGACGCCGATGTTGACCAGGGTCACGCCGTGGCCATCGCTGGCGATCAGGTGATAGGCCGGCATCTGGTAGCGGTGCCAGACCACCCCGGCAGCAATCGCCGAGGCTTCGCCGTGGTCCATGCTCTTGTCGATGATCACGTTGCCCGGCAGCACCATGCGCACGAAACGCGGGTCAGTGCGCAGCTGCTCCAGGCCATGGACGATGAACTGGTCGACGTAGCGGTGATAGTTGGTCAGCAGAATCCACGGCTGCACATGCCGCCAGTCGCTGCCGGTGTAATGCACCAGTCGGCGCAGGGAGAAATCCACCCGTGCGGCATCGAACAGCGCCAGAGGCAGCGGATCGGTGTTTTCCCAATCGTACAAACCGTCGGCGATGCCGTCGGTCGCGGCCGACAGGTCGGTACTCGGGAACACCCGCGCCAGCACGGCGGCGGTGACGCCGGAGCCGGCCAGCTCATCGCCCTGCTCGACCACATACGGATACGGAATGTTCTGCTGACTGACGCCGACTTCCACGGTCACGGTGAAGTCGTGCATCAACGGAACGAGCTGTTCCAGCAGGTATTTACGGAAAGCCGACGGATGGGTGACGGTGACGCTGTAGGTGCCCGGCAACTGGACCTTGGCGTAGGCGCGAGTGGTCTGCGGGACTTCGCCCTGGCAGTGGTAGGTCAGGCGCAATTCGGGATAGCGGAACATCGAGCGCTGTTCGGCATCGGGCTCGACGCGATCCTTGAGGTAGCGCTTGAGCGCCTGGCTCAGCGCGGTGGTTGCAC
Organism: Pseudomonas sp. GW821-FHT02A08; assembly: GCF_059422045.1. Classification (NCBI taxonomy): domain Bacteria; kingdom Pseudomonadati; phylum Pseudomonadota; class Gammaproteobacteria; order Pseudomonadales; family Pseudomonadaceae; genus Pseudomonas; species Pseudomonas sp. GW821-FHT02A08. The sequence goes on along the minus strand of NZ_JBWKWD010000010.1, from coordinate 150,263 downwards.
GATTGTGCAAGTGTGCAAGCCGATCCACGGCTTGCTCGGCGGTTTGAACGACAATAAAAGCTTCGGTCACGATCAGCATCCTGTGTTCTGACTTGCTGACCTTCATCTTGCCCGTATTGCTCGACAAAGGCACTACCGGCGGCTCCACCTCATCATTAATAGACCAAGCCTATTACCTGATAACAATCAATACCTGTCAAATGTACCAGCTATTCCGACATTTCTTTCAAGTATAAGCTTCATCGGCAAGTACTCTTTACCTGTTTGTACTAAACGAGAATATCGCCATGAACAATGAAACTGAAAACAGCCTTCTTGATCCAACGTTTGGTGGCAACGGTACTGTCACCTTCGAAGTTCCAACCGGTTATTTCAGAGGTATTTCCAAGGCTTTAAACAACGGATTAGTCATATCAATTGGCACAACTGAGCCTTACGACGAACTTGTCATTATCGTCCACAATGAAAAAGGCATTGAACTGAGCTCTAAAAAATTAGAGCTCAGAGAATACGAAATTATTGCTCCCGCCGTCTCCAACTTCATCGTACAACCTGACAACAAGGTGGTCGTGTGCGGATTCAATCAAGGCATAAACAATCCACCTACAACGATCGTTTTCTTTGCTCGACTAAATGCTGATGGAACGGTGGACACTACCTTTGGCAACAACGGAATGACGATCGTCGATATCGATAACCAATTCGTAGTCGAGGGTACACGGCGCAGAGTCGGCATGGCACTTCGTCGCGACAGTACGATCATCACTTCCGTCGAACTCACCATCGGCGCATCAGTGAATTACACAGGCGCGCTGATCAGTCTGGATGCAAACGGCAATCTGGAAGACTTCTTCGGCGATCACGGCATTGTTTATGCCCAAGCAAACGTCTCGTTCCAAGGCCTTGCCATACTGAACAATGACAAGCTACTCGTTGTGGGGGCACACGCTCAATACACAGGTGCCTTTGTTGCACGCTTTAATCGAAATGGCAGTTTAGACAATAGCTTCGGGGCGGAAAAAACCGGCTATGTCATTATCTACGGAAAAAATGCGATTCATATCGAGCTATATTCGACGATACAACTAAAAAACGGAAGATATCTAACATCCGGCTACGCACTTAATAGAAGCACTGGCTTCACAAGACCTATCATCGCAATGCTTGACACCGACGGCTCATTATCCAGCAGCTTTAACGATGGAGAATTGCTTGAGCTCCCCCAAGAAGAAAAACTATACGCCTCAGGTCTATCGGAAATCAATAATAAACTACTGATTTTCATCAACAACATTACCACTAACAAAATAATATTCCTAAGGCTTCATGAGAACGGCTCAACCGACCTTGAATTTGAAAACAACGGTAAATATGAGTTTTTCTTTAAACCACCGATTACTACAACCGGTTTTGAGTTATTACCTGACAAAAAATCACTCGTCTATGGCTCTTCACTTGAGCGTGGCGAAACGAGCGGTGCCATCGCTCGTTTTCTAACAAATACTTAGTGAACAAAGGCAAGACTGGATTTCCCGGCCTTGCCTCCACTCGGACCCCTTACGAAATTGAGCGCATGACAATCGCCTCAACATCCAGACCACGTGGCAATGCGCCGTACACTCGGCCGCCACCCTCCAGACGACTGGCGATGAAGGCATCACTGACCACCGCATTCCCGGCTTCCAGCAACAACCTGGCCTGCAGTCCCAGCGCGATGTCCTCGGTCAACTGCCGGGCGCGGTATTGAATGTCGCTGGTGTCCTTGAAGGCCACCTGCAATTGATTGATGTGCGCAGCCAGGCGCTTGTCACCATGACCATCGCCCAGCTCGCTGAACAGCGCATCGAGCACGCCCGGCTCTTTCGACAGGGCACGCAGCACGTCGAGGCATTGCACGTTGCCGGAACCTTCCCACGTCGAATTCACCGGCGCCTCGCGGTAAAGCCGCGGCAGGATGCTTTCTTCGACATAACCCGCGCCGCCCATGCATTCGGCGGCTTCGTTGATCATCGCCGGCGCCCGCTTGCAGATCCAGTACTTGCCCACCGCCGTCACCAGCCGGGCGAATTTGGCTTCCTGCGAATCATCCAGATGATCCAGCGCCCGGCCCATGCGCAGGCTCAAGGCCAGGGCGGCTTCGCTTTCCAGTGCCAGATCCGCCAACACGTTTTGCATCAAGGGCTGTTCGCTGAGCAGCTTGCCGCCGACCGAACGGTGGGCACAGTGATGGCTGGCCTGGGTCAATGCCTGACGCATCAGCGCACTGGAACCGACCATGCAATCGAAGCGGGTCATGGCGACCATCTCGATGATCGTCGGAACGCCCCGGCCCTCTTCACCGATCATCCACGCCAGTGCGCCACGGAACTCCACTTCGCTGGAGGCGTTGGAGCAATTGCCGAGCTTGTTCTTGAGGCGCTGGATGTAGAACTGATTGCGCGTGTCGTCCGGACGATGGCGCGGCAGCAGGAAACAGGTCAGGCCCTTGTCGGTCTGCGCCAGGGTCAGGAAAGCGTCGCACATCGGCGCCGAACAGAACCATTTGTGGCCCACCAGCTCATAGGCCTGACCAGGGCCACTGGCGCCGACCGGATACGCCTTGGTGGTGTTGGCCCGGACATCGGTGCCGCCCTGCTTCTCGGTCATGGCCATGCCAATGGTGACCCCGGCCTTGTGGGCCATGCCGACGTTGCGCGGGTCGTATTCGGTGGCGAGGATTTTCGGCAGCCATTTTTCCGCCAGGTCTGGTTGCAGACGCATGGCAGGGACACTGGCGAAGGTCATGGTCAACGGGCAGCCACTGCCGGCTTCGGCCTGGCTGTGCAGATACGACATGCAAGCGCGGGCGACATGGGCCCCGTCCTGCGGGTGCGCCCAGGGCAGCGAGGTCAAGCCGTGCTCGACCGCCGTGCGCATCAATTGGTGATAGGCCGGATGAAATTCCACCAGATCGATGCGATGACCAAACCGGTCGTGGCTATTGAATACCGGCTTGTTCTGATTGGCCAGAAACCCGGCTTCCATCAGCGGGCCACCGGCCAGTGCGCCGTAGGCGTCGATCCGCGATTCGGCCCAACCGGCCCCGAACCGCCGCGACCACTCCTGCAACGGCAAGTCGATGCGGTACAGGTTGGCGCCGTCCAGTGACGGTGGCTGGTTGGTGACTTCGTGGGTTTCGGCGAACTGATGCAGGTTCATGACAGGGCTCCTTTGGTCGGCCAAGGGACTTCAGTTAAGCACCGCCCCACGGCCGAACAAAGTGTCATACACGCCTAATTGTCGGCGCTTTCGCCCTGTTTCGAGCAGAGCACACGGCGGTAGAGCGCGGCCTGCAAGTCTTCGAATTTCACCGGTTTGTTCAAGTGATCAATCACCGCGCCGGTCGGGCAGCGCTCACGGTCTCCGCCCAGAGCAATCAAGAACAACGGCAGTTCGGCATAGCCGGGTAACGCGCGGATCCGGCAGCACACCGACTCACCGTCCTGCAGCGGCAACTGACAATCGACCAGCACCGCGTCAAACACTTCGCGCTGCAAGAGACCGAGCGCGGCATCGACGCTATCGGCCGTACGCACGCGAAAGCCCAGCTTGAGCAGCATGCCGCGCATCACCAACTGACTGATGTCGTTTTCATCCACCAACAACACGGCACAATCCTGAGGCAAGCGCAGGCGCGGAAAATCCCGGGTCATCAACGGCGTCACCGGACGTTCGGCCACCGGCAGCCCGACTTCCACATCCAGCTGAAACCGGCTGCCGCGTCCTGGCTCGGTGCGATGCGTCAGGCGTCCACCGAGCAATTCGACCAACTGACGGCAAATCGCCAGGCCAACCCCCAGGCCACCGTATTCACGGGTCATCGAGCCATCGAGCTGGAAGAACCGTTGATACATCGTGGCCTCCCCTAAATCGGTGAAGCCAATGCCCGTGTCGATCACCGCAAAGGTCAAGGCCAACCGATCGGGCTCGATGGCCTTTGCGGACACCCGCAGGGCCAAGCCGCCGACCTTGGTGAACTTGATGGCGTTATCCAGCAGGCATTCCAGGCACTGCGCGATCTTGACGTTGTCGCCATGCAAGCGATCCGGTACACCTGGCGCGACATCGACCTTGAAGTCCAGCGACTTGTTCGACGCGTTGCCCTCGAACTGCATGCGCAGTGCTTCGACCATGCCACGCAAGCTGAAGGTATCGGCCGAGGCCTTGAGTTTGCCGGCCTGCAATTCGGTGAGGGTGAGGATGCCGTTGACCATGCGCATCATGTCCCGGGCCGATCCAGACGCCGTCTGCTGATACTGTTCGAGCTCCGGGTCCATCTCGACCGTCTGCATCAGCTCCAGCGAACCGATCACACCGTTCATGGGCGTGCGCAGTTCGTGGGTCAGCGTGGCAAGGAACTCGTCCTTGAGCTTGTTACTGCGGGCCAGTTGCTGGTTGAGGACTTCAAGCTTCTGGCTGGCGTCGAACAGGGTTTGTGCCTGCTGCTCGCGCATGTCGTTGATGCGGTCGGCCAGCGCCAGCGACAGCAATGCCACTTCGATGGCCGAGCCGATCTGGCTGGAATACATGGTCAGGAACACATTCGGCAGGTAGCCCAGCACCATCAGCGTATTGACGATGCCACCGAGCAAAAACGCCGACCAGGCAATGATGAAATACCGCGCCACCCGCAGACCTCGCAACCAGGCAAAGATCCCGGCGGCAAAAATCACCACGGTGAACGTCAGCGCCAAGGCCGTGGCCAGACGCAAGGCCAGGGCATAGCTGGTCATCAATGACAGGCCGACCACCAGCGCACCGAAGCCAACCAGCGCCAGCAACAGGCGATCGAGCCAGCGACTGTGGGTGGCCATTTGCAGGAAACTGCGGGCGAACTGACTGCCGAACAGCCCCGCACAGCCGATGAAAAACGGCGTCGCGGCGTTGGCCCACCACGGATTGTCCGGCCAGAAATACTGCACGGCCGCACCGTTTACCGACAGCTGATACAAGCCGAACGAGGCGATATAGAAGATGTAGTAGAGGTAGCTGGTGTCGCGCACGCTGAGGTAGATGAACAGGTTGTAGACCAGCATCCCCAGCAGCACGCCATAGATCAGCCCCAGTACGTAGAGGCGCACGGGCTGCTCTTCGAGGTAGGCGGTGCTCGACCACAAGGTGACCGGCGCCTGGATCGAGCCTTCGCTTTGCAAGCGCATGAATACGGTTTCGGCCTGATCCGGCTTGAACGCCAGGTCGAACAGATAGTTGTTCTGACGAATCTCGCGACTGGCAAAGGGCAAGGCATCGCCGGTCTGCCTGACCAACCGATAGTTGCCGGCCGCATCGGGCAAATAGAGATCGAGATGATCGAGGGGCGGATAGGCCAGTTCCAGCAGCCAGGTCCTTTGCGCCGCCGAATTGGCCGGACGGTAATGCAGATCGATTTTCAGCCAGAACACCGAACGCGAGTACCCTGCGTTGAGCGTGTCCTTGTGGTGCGGTTTGAAGTTGCCGGCCGCCGCTTGCGCACGGATATCCGCGATGGTCGCCTGGCCACCTGCGTCCTCATAGACCTGCAGGGTTCGGCCCAAGGGGAGGCTTTGAGTGAACTCGTCGAACTCGACGGCGTTTGCCAGGAGGGGCAAACACAACAGCAACATCAGCAAATAGCGCATTGAAGCCCCAGCGTGGCCTGTCCGGTTCTGTCAGGAAGCCCCCCATTCCTTTTGAGCAGACGTAAAACCGGCATCACCTGTTATTGGTTTGGATCCACTCTAGCATAGCCGTTGATGGCCATTGAATACCATTGAAATTTTTCATGGAAAGGCTCTAGGACGGGCGTTTCAGCGAGACCACTAAACGATTATCAATGGCAGAAATCTCACTATGGCGAAGGGGCAGCCCCCTCACCACAATGTATCGACCAAAAACACTGCCACAACACCCGAAAAACAGGTTTGGTGGTAAGCTCGCGCACCATGAATATCTACAGTTCTCGCCCCGTTGTCCTCTGTCTCTCCGGCCACGACCCAAGTGGTGGCGCCGGCTTGCAGGCAGATATCGAAGCCCTGCTCGCTCAGGGTTGCCATGCGGCTCCGGCCGTCACCGCCCTGACCGTGCAAGACACCGTCAATGTCACGGACTTCCGCGTCCTGGACCGTGAGTGGGTACTGGCCCAGGCCAATGCCGTGCTCAACGACTCCGAAGTCGCGGCGGTCAAACTGGGCATGCTCGGTTCCCTGGAAATGGTCGACACCGTGGTCGAACTGCTTTCGGCGCACCCGCACTTGCCGGTGGTCTGCGACCCGGTACTGCGCGCCGGCGGTGGCGGACGCCTGGGCAAGGATGAAGTCGGCTACGCCATGCGCGAACGCCTGCTGCCCCTGTCGATCATTGCGACCCCCAACCTTCCCGAAGCCCGTATCCTCGCCGAACTGCCCGAAGGCACCGCTGACGAGTGCGCTGAAAAACTCCTGCCGTTCGTCAAACACCTGCTGATCACAGGCGGCCATGGCGACGAAACCGAAATCCACAATCGCCTGTACAGCCGCGACGGCCTGCGCGAAACCTATACCTGCCAGCGTTTGCCGGGCAGTTATCACGGTTCCGGCTGCACCCTGGCCAGTGCCCTGGCCGGTCGTCTGGCCCAGGGCGAAAACCTCGCCAGTGCCGTACAGACCGCGCTTAACTACACATGGCGCACCCTGCGTGATGGCGAGCAGCTAGGCAAAGGCCAGTTCGTGCCGCGCCGCTTGCCACTGGATTTCTGTTCGTAACTTCTATTTGAGATGCGGTGAGGCTTGTCCGATGAAACTACGTGGCCTGTACGCCATTACCGACAGCCATTTGCTGGACGGTAAGTTGCTCAAGTACGTGGAGGCGGCGCTGGAAGGCGGCGTCACCTTGCTGCAATACCGCGACAAGAGCAGCGACGAGGCCCGCCGCCTGCGCGAGGCCGAGGCCTTGCGCGACCTGTGCGAACGCTACAAGACCCAGCTGATCATCAATGACGACGCCGAGCTTGCCGCCCGCCTGAACGTCGGCGTACATCTGGGCCAGACCGACGGCCCGCTGTCGCCGACCCGCGCACTGCTCGGCTCCAAAGCGATCATCGGCTCGACCTGTCACGCGCAAATCGAACTGGCTGAGCAAGCGACAAAGGAAGGCGCCAGTTACGTCGCCTTCGGCCGCTTCTTCAATTCGAATACCAAGCCCGGCGCACCGACCTGCAGCCTCGACCTGCTCGACCAGGCCCGCAAGCAGTTGCACCTGCCGATCTGCGCGATCGGCGGCATCACCCTGGATAACGCCGCACCGCTGGTGGCCCATGGCGTCGATCTGCTGGCGGTGGTGCATGGCCTGTTTGGCGCCGAGAGCACGGCTGAGGTCACCCGCCGCGCCCGCACCTTCAACGAATTGTTTTCTATTTAAGCTTTAAATCTGATTTGAGAGCCCGATCATGTCTCGTTCCGAAACACTTTTTGCCAATGCCCAGAAACACATTCCCGGTGGCGTGAACTCGCCGGTTCGCGCGTTCAAGAGCGTCGGCGGCACACCGTTGTTCTTCAAGCACGCCGAAGGCGCCTACGTCACCGACGAAGATGACAAGCGCTATGTGGATTACGTCGGCTCCTGGGGGCCGATGATTCTCGGCCACAGCCACCCGGATGTGCTGGACGCGGTGCGCAAACAGCTGGAGCACGGCCTGTCCTACGGCGCCCCGACCGAGATGGAAACGCAGATGGCCGACCTGGTCTGCTCCCTCGTGCCGTCGATGGAAATGGTGCGCATGGTCAGCTCCGGCACCGAAGCGACCATGAGCGCCATTCGCCTGGCCCGCGGCTTCACCGGCCGCGACAGCATCATCAAGTTCGAAGGCTGCTACCACGGTCACTCCGACAGCCTGCTGGTCAAGGCCGGTTCCGGTGCACTGACCCAAGGCGTACCGAGCTCGGCCGGTGTACCGGCGGCATTCGCCAAACATACCCTGACCCTGCCTTTCAACGACATCGATGCCGTTGAAGCCATGCTTGCCGAAGTCGGCCAGGACGTGGCCTGCATCATCGTCGAGCCCGTGGCCGGCAACATGAACTGCGTACCGCCGGCACCGGGGTTCCTCGAAGGCCTGCGGACCCTGTGCGACAAGCACGGCGTGGTGCTGATTTTCGACGAAGTGATGACCGGTTTCCGTGTCGCTCTCGGCGGTGCACAGGCGTACTACGGCGTGACGCCGGACCTGACCACCTTCGGCAAGATCATCGGTGGCGGCATGCCGGTCGGCTGCTTCGGCGGCAAGCGTGAAATCATGCAGCGCATCGCCCCGCTGGGCCCGGTCTACCAAGCCGGTACGCTGTCCGGTAACCCGCTGGCGATGGCCGCCGGCCTGACCACCCTGCGCCTGATCAGCCGCCCGGGCTTCCACGCCGAGCTGACCGACTACACCACTCGCCTGCTCGACGGCCTGCAACAGCGCGCCGATGCGGCCGGCATTCCGTTCGTGACCACCCAGGCCGGCGGCATGTTCGGCCTGTACTTCAGCGGTGCCGACGATATCGTTACTTTCGATGACGTCATGGCCAGCGACGCTGCCCTGTTCGGTCGTTTCTTCCACCTGATGCTCGAAGGTGGCGTGTACCTGGCACCGAGCGCGTTCGAAGCCGGTTTCACTTCGATCGCCCACGGCGAAGCTGAACTGAAGCTGACCCTGGACGCCGCCGAGCGCGCCTTCGCGGCCTTGAAGTAACGCTCAAATGCTGACGCCGGCCCTTGCCAGCGTCAGCTTTGGCCTGCATTCCCACGTTTTTTCCTGCGCCGCTGCTGATAATCCCCCCGCAAAGCGGGCGATAAATTTCCCGCGCAGCAGAAAAACGAGTAAAGACTTTGTAAGGTTGGCCCTGCTTATTTCATAATGCGCGCTTATTGGATCCCTCGATGGGTCCGCGCGCCCTTCAGAGGTAAGTCGATTCCCATGAACCGCACCGGCCGCACCCTTGCACTGGGCTGCCTGTTGCTTCTTCAGCCCCTGCTCGCGCACGCACAGGCAGGCGGCAACTCGTTGTTAATCCCAGCGATGGGTCGCTGCACCCTCAATACCCAGCCGCAAGACCTGGAACAGGCGCTCGCCGCCTGCCAGAAAGCGTCGGAAGAAGGGGATGCGCAAGCGCAATACGAGTTGGGTGAGTTCTACTACGAAGGCAAAAACACGCCGCGCGACCTCAATCAAGCCCTAAGCTATTTCGAAAAAGCCTCGCTGCAAGGCCACGCCCAGGCACAATTCAAACTCGGCACCATGTTCTTCCACGGCGAAGGCGTGCCGGCCAATAACGTTCAGGCGTACATCCTGCTGAAGATGGCGGCGGTCAACGGCGCCGAAGATGCACTGGACACCGCCGACGAAGTCACCGAAAAGATGCCCCGCGAAGAACTGGAGCTTGCTACCCAGGTGCTCGGGCAAATCTTCCGTAAATATTTGATGGAATTGCAGAGCGCTGACGGGCGTACGCCTTTCGCGCCTCTACCTTGAATTCTGCTGAGCTTTTTCCGGCCTCTTCGCGAGCAAGCCCGCCCCCACATTGGAATGCAGTACCCTGTGGGAGCGGGCTTGCTCGCGAATGAAGCAACCCGGTTTTGTGCCTTACTTCTCAGGCATCGGCATCGGAAACGGCATGACATTGCCGACCGCGCCACGGGCTTCGCTGATTTTCGGAGTTCCCATACGTTCGACTTCATCGATACGCACGATCGAATGCATCGGCACAAAACTGCGCACCACGCCTTCGAACTGAGCCTTGAGCTTTTCTTCGCTCGGATCGACGACCACTTGCGTACGCTCGCCAAAGACGAACTCCTCCACTTCCAGAAAGCCCCACAGATCACTTTGATAGATCTGCTTGGCATACATTTCGAACACCTGGCCCTGGTTGAGGAAAATCACCTTGTAGATTGGAGCTTCACGTTTGGTCATGGCAGGCGAGCAACACATCGGGGGATAAAAATGAGGGCGCGAACTATAGCATAGCCATCGGACGCACAGCGGTAGGAACCTGGGTACATGTTCCCTATAATGCGCGGTTCTTTGAATCACGTGATGACTCTATTCCATGGCCAAGAAGCTTTACATCGAAACCCACGGTTGCCAGATGAACGAGTACGACAGCTCGCGCATGGTCGATCTGCTGGGCGAACATCAGGCCCTGGAAGTCACCGCCCGCGCTGAAGACGCCGACGTGATCCTGCTCAACACCTGCTCGATCCGCGAACGCGCCCAGGATCGCGTCTACTCCCAGCTCGGTCGCTGGCGCGAATTGAAACTGGCCAACCCGGACATGGTGATCGCCGTCGGCGGTTGCGTGGCCAGCCAGGAAGGCGCGGCCATTCGCGATCGCGCACCGTACGTCGACGTGGTCTTCGGCCCGCAGACCCTGCACCGCCTGCCGGAAATGATCGACGCCGCGCGCATCAGCAAGCTGCCGCAAGTCGACGTCTCGTTCCCGGAAATCGAAAAATTCGACCACTTGCCCGAGCCCCGCATCGACGGCCCGAGCGCTTACGTGTCGGTGATGGAAGGTTGCAGCAAGTACTGCACCTTCTGCGTGGTGCCCTACACCCGCGGCGAAGAGGTCAGCCGCCCGTTCGACGACGTGCTTGCCGAGATCATTCACCTGGCCGAAAACGGTGTGCGCGAAGTGACGCTGCTGGGGCAGAACGTCAACGGCTATCGCGGGACTACTCATGATGGGCGCCTGGCTGATCTGGCCGAACTGATCCGCGTGGTCGCTGCGGTCGAGGGCATCGACCGCATCCGCTACACCACGTCGCACCCCCTGGAATTCTCCGAGAGCCTGATCCAGGCCCACGCCGACGTACCGGAACTGGTCAAGCACCTGCACTTGCCGGTGCAATCGGGCTCGGACCGCATCCTCGCGGCGATGAAGCGCAACCACACCGCGCTGGAATACAAATCCAAGCTGCGCAAGCTGCGCGCCGCCGTGCCGGGGATCTGCATCAGCTCCGACTTCATCGTCGGCTTCCCGGGCGAGACCGAGAAAGATTTCGAACAAACCATGAAGCTGATTGCCGACGTCGGCTTCGACTTTTCCTACTCGTTCGTCTACAGCCAGCGCCCGGGCACTCCGGCCGCCGACCTGGCGGACGACACTCCGGAAGAGTTGAAAAAAGAACGCCTGAACGCGCTGCAACATCGCTTGAACCAGCAAGGTTTCGAGATCAGCCGACAAATGGTCGGTTCGATCCAGCGGATCCTGGTGACCGACTACTCGAAAAAAGACCCGGGCGAGTTGCAAGGCCGGACCGAGAATAATCGTATCGTCAACTTCCGCTGCGACAATCCGACCCTGATCGGGCAGTTCGCGGATGTGCATATCGATGCAGCACAACCGCACTCGCTACGGGGTTCGCTGATTCAATAACACCGAAGATCCCTGTGGGAGCGGGCTTGCTCGCGAAGACGGTCTGTCAGCACCATTAATGTCGACTGACACTCCCTCTTCGCGAGCAAGCCCGCTCCCACAGGTACAGCGCCAGAGGCGGGAATCGGGTTGCCTCATTTAAGAGCTTTCGCACCCAGCCCACTGGCGCTATCCTTGATTCATCACTATTGCCCCAGGGCGGCTAAATACGACCTTGAACGCACCCATAGAACCACATCGTTTCATCCTCGAGCCTTTTGAAGCTCACCGCTTCGCCAATCTGTGCGGGCAATTCGACGAGCATTTGCGCTTGATCGAACAGCGCCTGACCATTGAGATCCGCAACCGCGGAAACCAGTTCGAGCTGATCGGCGAACCCAAACACACCACCTCCGCGGAAAACCTCCTGCGCCGCCTGTACCGGGAAACCAAGGGTACCGAGCTATCGCCGGACATGGTGCACCTGTTCCTGCAGGAATCGGCCGTCGAGCAGCTGGACAACCACTCCCCCGCCGAACCGTCCGTGGCCCTGCGCACCAAGAAAGGCATGATTCGCCCACGCGGCTTGAATCAAGTGCGCTACGTGAAGGAAATCCTCGGTAACGATATCAACTTCGGCATCGGCCCGGCCGGTACCGGCAAGACCTACCTGGCCGTGGCCTGCGCGGTGGATGCACTGGAGCGCGAGCAGATTCGCCGCATCCTGCTGGTTCGTCCGGCGGTCGAAGCGGGTGAAAAACTCGGCTTCCTGCCCGGCGACCTGTCGCAAAAAATCGACCCGTACCTGCGCCCGCTCTACGACGCGCTCTACGAAATGCTCGGCTTCGAATACGTCGCCAAGCTGATCGAACGCCAGGTGATCGAAGTCGCGCCGCTGGCCTACATGCGCGGCCGTACGCTGAACAACAGCTTCATCATTCTCGACGAAAGCCAGAACACCACGGTCGAGCAAATGAAGATGTTCCTGACCCGGATCGGTTTCGGTTCCACCGCCGTCATCACCGGGGACATCACCCAGGTCGACCTGCCACGCGGCACCAAGTCCGGCCTGCACCACGTGATTGAAGTGCTCAAGGATGTGCCCGGGATCAGCTTCACCCATTTCCAGCCCAAGGACGTCGTGCGCCATCCACTGGTGCAGCGCATCGTCGAAGCCTACGAGCGCTTCGAAACCCGCGTGGCCGATGATGCCGCCGCCAAGGATAGCCGCCGCGATGCTTGAGCTTGACCTGCAAATCGCTACCAAAGCCTGCGCCCCCAGCGAAGCGGAGTTCCGCCAGTGGTGCGAACTGGCACTGCGCCAGCGCACCGCCGACTCGGAGATGACCATTCGTCTGGTCGACGAAGCCGAAGGGCGCGAGCTGAACCACACCTGGCGGCAAAAGGACTACGCAACTAACGTCTTGTCATTCCCGGCCGACGTGCCGGATGAGTTCCTCGACATCCCGCTGCTGGGCGATCTGGTGATCTGCGTGGCCGTGGTCGAGCGCGAAGCCGCTGAACAGGGCAAGGCACTCAAGGCCCATTGGGCGCATCTGGTGATTCACGGCTGCTTGCATCTGCTTGGTTACGACCATATTGATGACGAGGAAGCCGAAGAAATGGAAGCACTGGAACGAACGTTGCTTGCAGAACTGGGCTTTCCCGATCCGTACGCGGACGACGAAACCGACGCATCCCCAACCGAAACAACAAAGGATTCAGAGTAATCGCTATGAGCGAAGATCGATCGAGCAACGGGCAGAAGTCATGGCTGGGTAAGCTCACCCAGGCTTTTGCCCACGAGCCGAAAAACCGCCAGGAGCTGCTGGAGCTGCTGCGCGATGCACACCAGAACAAACTGCTGGACAGCGAAGCGCTGGCCATCGTCGAAGGCGCCATCCAGGTGGCTGACTTGCAGGTCCGGGACATCATGGTCCCGCGCTCGCAAATGGTCAGCATCAAGGCGACCCAGACACCCCGCGAGTTCCTGCCTGCCGTGGTCGACTCGGCCCACTCCCGCTACCCGGTGATCGGCGAAAGCCACGATGACGTGATGGGCGTGTTGCTGGCCAAGGACTTGCTGCCGTTGATCCTCAAGGAGAATGGCGAAAATTTCAACATCAAGGACCTGCTGCGCCCGGCCACCTTCGTGCCGGAATCCAAGCGCCTTAACGTGCTGCTGCGCGAGTTTCGCGCCAACCACAACCACATGGCCATCGTCATCGACGAGTACGGCGGCGTGGCAGGCCTGGTGACCATCGAAGACGTGCTGGAACAGATCGTCGGCGACATCGAAGACGAACACGACGTCGAAGAAGACAGTTACATCAAGCCGCTGCCCAGCGGTGATTTCCTGATCAAGGCCCTGACGCCGATCGAGAACTTCAACGAGTTTTTCGACAGCGAGTTCTCAGACGACGAATTCGACACCGTTGGCGGCCTGGTGATGAGCGCGTTCGGGCACTTGCCAAAACGCAACGAAATCACTGAAATCGGCCCGTACCGCTTCCGCATCCTGAACGCCGACAGCCGTCGGATTCACTTGCTTCGCCTGACGCCCATTGCTCGCTAAGGATTGAAATGCGCTGGACAACCCGCCCCGGCTGGCCCGGTAACCTGCTGGCCGTGGCGGCCGGTGCAATCACCACACTGGCCCTGGCGCCGTTCGATATCTGGCCACTGGCACTGCTTGCCGTCGGCCTGTTCTATGCAGGCCTGCGCGAGCTGAGCCCGCGTCAGGCACTGGGCCGCGGCTGGTGTTTCGGTTTCGGCCTGTTCGGTGCCGGCACCAGCTGGATCTACTACAGCATTCACCACTTCGGCGGCGCCTCGGTATTGCTGGCCGGTTTCCTGATGCTGCTCTTCACGGCGGCGATTGCCTGGTTCTTTGCCCTGCCTGCCTGGATCTGGGCGCGCTGGCTGCGCCGAAATGAGGCGCCGCTGGCCGACGCCCTGGCCTTCGCGGCACTGTGGGTCGGCCAGGAAGCCTTCCGCGGCTGGTTCCTGACAGGTTTCCCGTGGCTGTATTCCGGTTACAGCCAGCTCGACGGCCCGCTGGCCGGGCTCGCGCCTATCGGCGGGATGTGGCTGATTTCCTTCATCCTGGCCCTGACGGCCGCGCTGATCTACAACGGCTTGCGCCTGGTTCACACGGGGCGCAAAGGCTTCATCGCCGCCGGTGCATTGCTGCTGGTCGGCCCCTGGTTGGCCGCAATGGCGCTCAAGCACCACGCCTGGACCAGCCCGTCGGGCCCGCCACTGAGCGTTGCCGCCATTCAGGGCAACATCGAACAAAGCATGAAGTGGGACCCGGCGCAGCTCAACGCGCAACTGGCGCTGTACCGCGACATGAGTTTCAGCTCCAGGCGTGTCGATCTTCTCATCTGGCCGGAAACGGCGATCCCGGTGCTCAAGGAGTCCGCCGAAGGCTACCTGAACATGATGGGCAGCTTCGCGGCCGAGCGTAAATCGGCGCTGATTACCGGCGTCCCGGTCCGCATGGAGGTCCGCCACGAGAAGCGCTTCTTCAATGGCATCACCGTTGTCGGCGAAGGCGACGGCACTTACCTCAAGCAAAAACTGGTGCCCTTTGGTGAATATGTTCCGCTGGAGGATGTGCTGCGCGGGCTGATCGCCTTCTTCGATTTACCGATGTCAGACTTCGCCCGCGGCCCGGCTGACCAGCCGCTGCTGCAAGCCAAGGGTTATCAGATCGCCCCATACATCTGTTATGAAGTGGTTTACCCGGAATTCGCCGCCAGCCTTGCCGCCCGCAGCGACCTGCTGCTGACCATCAGCAACGATACCTGGTTCGGCACCTCCATCGGCCCGCTGCAACACCTGCAGATGGCGCAGATGCGGGCGCTGGAGGCCGGGCGCTGGATGATCCGCGCCACCAACAACGGCGTATCCGGCCTGATCAACCCGTTCGGTCAGATTACCGATCAAATCCCGCAGTTCGAACGCGGCATCCTGTATGGCGAAGTGGTGCCGATGCACAACCTCACGCCGTACCTGCAATGGCGTTCGTGGCCATTGCTCATTCTCTGCGTGTTGTTGTTTGGCTGGGCGCTGATAGCGAGCCGGATGGCCAAAACCGTTTAAAAGCTTCGCGAGCAAGCCCGCTCCCACACTGGACCAAAGTCGGTCACAGTATTTGTGTACGACGCCGATCAAAATGTGGGAGCGGGCTTGCTCGCGAAGACGGCATCACAGGCGCCGCATCAATCAGCGCCGACATCACCTCAATAGAACAACGAATAACCGACCTGCCCCACAGCCTCGTTCATCAACTGCCCGTTCTGCCAGATCGCCTTGTACTCCGGCATCCAGCCACCCAGTGGCCGCGCATTGTCGCCGCCCAGAAACCCTACCGGCGCCGGCACCACTTCAAACCCGGCCTTGCGGAAGCTCCAGACCGCCCGTGGCATATGCCCGGCATGAGTCACGAGCACCACACGCTTGATACCCTGTGGCAGCAACACCTGGGCGCTGAACTGCGCATTTTCCCAGGTCGTTCGGCTGCGCCCTTCCTGCCAGCGCACGGTCACGCCAAAATCGTCGCGCAAGGAGTCAGCCATCATCTGCGCTTCGCTTGGCGGAGTGCCGTAATGCAAGCCGCCGCTGGTCAGTACCGGCAGGCCGGAAGCCTTGGCCAGCCTCGCGGCAAAGCGCTGGCGTTCCAGGCCGATACCCGTAGGCTGGTCGGCGCCCCAGGCCGCGTCACCGCGCTCGCGCCCGGAACCAAGGACAACGATGGCGTCCGCGCGCTGCCCCAGCACCGCCCATTCGTCGCGGGCCAGCGGTGGCTCACGCTCGAGCAGGCCGGCACTCCACTGCACCACCACCGGCAGGCTCATCAGCCAAAGACCACCCAGCCCCAGTGCAAAGCACACACCGGCAAGCCTTGGCCTTGAGCGGCGCAACCACCAGGCAAGCAAAAGCAGCAGCAATAGAATGCCGGGGGGCAATAGAAGTTGTTTTACAAAGTAACGAAAAGGCATCGAGCATCTCCTGGAGATGCCCGAAGCCTAAGTGGGTTAGCGCAATGCGACAATCAATACAGAAGGACTATGCTTCAAAAAACCATGGAGCACGGCTCTGCGTCTTATTTGAACTGCAAAGACCGGACCTTTACCGCGTCTCTGCCGGGAACCTTGTCCTTGAGCCAGATGATCTTGGCCGAGCGTGGTGCGTCGAGTTGCTTTACCGCCTCTGACAAGCATCCGTGTGTCTCACGCTCACTGCGATCCAGATACGCCTTGACCAGTGCAAACTCTGCGGGGCTGAGGCCACGCAGTTCCAGCTCCAGAGGGCGTACGTCACGCAACCGGCCAGCAGTTCTTGCCGCTTCCAGGGCCAGGGCCAAACGATCGATCAGTCTTTCGTACAGCTCCGGTTTCGTAGCTTTTTGCTGTGACTCAACCATCCCTCACCTCATTGGAAGATAAGACCTACTCCCCAGTTAGAGCTTAGCTTCCATGAACAAACCGGCTGAACGCCGCGACCAACGGCCCTCGCGGCGGTTTTCGCGAGACGCGCGGCAGCAATCAGGGTTTCCCTCGGTAGAGCGCGGTCATGTATGCTACGGCGCTTCCTGTAACTCCACTTCCAGCTCGGCTGGACATCGAAAACGCCAATGTGGCGAGATCAGCGTCCAGCGTTGCATTGAAGAGGATTAGGCCACCCCTATTCAGTTCAAAAGTAGCCATGCACGAACAATATCAGCCCCGTGAAATCGAAGCCGCCGCCCAGTCGTTCTGGGACGAGCAAAAGTCCTTTGAAGTCAGTGAACAGCCAGGCAAGGAGACTTACTACTGCCTGTCGATGTTCCCTTACCCCAGCGGCAAGCTACACATGGGGCACGTGCGCAACTACACCATCGGCGACGTGATCTCCCGCTACCAGCGCATGCAAGGCAAGAACGTACTGCAACCCATGGGTTGGGACGCCTTCGGCATGCCGGCGGAAAACGCCGCGATGAAGAACAACGTGGCGCCCGCCAAGTGGACCTACGAAAACATCGCCTACATGAAGTCCCAGCTGCGCAGCCTGGGCCTGGCGGTGGACTGGTCCCGTGAAGTGACCACCTGCAAGCCTGATTACTACCGCTGGGAACAATGGCTGTTCACCCGTCTGTTCGAAAAAGGCGTGATTTACAAGAAAAGCGGCACGGTGAACTGGGACCCGGTCGACCAGACCGTCCTGGCCAACGAGCAAGTGATCGACGGCCGTGGCTGGCGTTCCGGCGCGCTGATCGAAAAGCGCGAAATCCCGATGTACTACTTCAAGATCACCGCCTACGCGGATGAGCTGCTGGAGAGCCTCGATGAACTGACGGGCTGGCCTGAACAGGTCAAGACCATGCAGCGCAACTGGATCGGCAAATCCCGTGGCATGGAAGTGCAGTTCCCGTACAACGTCGATTCCATCGGCGAAACCGGCGCGCTGAAAGTCTTCACCACCCGTCCGGACACCCTGATGGGCGCGACCTACGTCGCCGTAGCCGCCGAACACCACCTGGCCACCCTGGCCGCACAGAACAATCCCGAGCTGCAAGCGTTCATCGCTGAATGCAAGGGCGGCAGCGTGGCCGAAGCCGACGTCGCCACCCAGGAGAAAAAAGGCCTGCCGACCGGCCTGTTCGTCGAGCACCCGCTGACCGGCGAAAAACTGCCGGTCTGGGTCGCCAACTATGTGCTGATGCACTACGGCGACGGCGCGGTGATGGCGGTTCCAGCCCACGACGAGCGCGATTTCGAATTCGCCCACAAGTACAACCTGCCGGTCAAATCGGTAGTGCGCACCAGCTCCGGTGACAGCAACCCGGCGCCATGGCAAGACGCCTACGGCGAGCACGGCACGCTGATCAATTCCGGCGATTTTGACGGCCTCGACTTCGCGGGCGCCTTCGACGCCATCGAAGTCGCGCTGATCAAGAAAGAGCTGGGCGCCTCGCGTACCCAGTTCCGCCTGCGCGACTGGGGCATCAGCCGCCAGCGTTACTGGGGCTGCCCGATCCCGATCATCCACTGCAATACTTGCGGTGACGTGCCGGTACCGGAAGATCAACTGCCTGTCGTGCTGCCGGAAGACGTCGTACCCGACGGCGCCGGTTCGCCACTGGCGCGCATGCCCGAGTTCTACGAGTGCAGTTGCCCTAAATGTGGCCTGCCCGCCAAGCGTGAAACCGACACCATGGACACCTTCGTCGAGTCCTCGTGGTACTACGCCCGCTACGCCTCGCCACACTTTGAAGGCGGCCTGGTGGAAAAATCGGCGGCCGACCACTGGCTGCCGGTGGATCAGTATATCGGCGGTATCGAACACGCGATTCTTCACCTGCTCTACGCGCGCTTCTTCCACAAGCTGATGCGCGACGAAGGCCTGGTGAGCTCCAACGAGCCGTTCAAGAACCTGCTGACCCAAGGCATGGTGATCGCCGAGACTTACTATCGCCGCGAAGCCAATGGCGCTTACACCTGGTTCAACCCGGCGGACGTCGAGCTTGAGCGTGACAGCAAAGCCAAGGTTATCAGCGCCAAATTGAAATCTGACGGCCTGCCGGTGGAAATCGGCGGCACCGAAAAGATGGCCAAGTCGAAGAACAACGGCGTCGACCCACAGTCGATGATCGACCAGTTCGGCGCAGACACCTGCCGCCTGTTCATGATGTTCGCCTCGCCACCTGACATGAGCGCTGAATGGTCCGACTCCGGCGTCGAAGGTTCGCACCGTTTCCTCAAGCGCGTCTGGCGCCTGGCTCAAGCCCACGTCACTCAGGGCCTCCCGGGCAAACTGGACATCGCCGGCCTGAATGACGAGCAAAAAGCCGTTCGTCGCTCGATCCACCTGGCCATCAAGCAGGCCAGCCAGGACGTCGGCCAGAACCACAAATTCAACACCGCCATCGCCCAAGTGATGACACTGATGAACGTGCTGGAAAAAGCCGCGCAGGCCACCGAACAGGATCGCGCGCTGGTTCAGGAAGGCCTGGAAGCCGTGACCCTGCTGCTGGCTCCGATCACGCCGCACATCAGCCACGAGCTGTGGAATCAACTGGGTCACGCTGAACCTGTAATCGACGCCGGTTGGCCGGTGGTGGATGACAGCGCTTTGGTACAGGACAGCCTGCAACTGGTGATTCAGGTCAACGGCAAGCTGCGTGGCCACATCGAAATGCCGGCCAGCGCCAGCCGTGAAGAAGTCGAAGCCGCCGCCCGTGCCAACGAGAACGTGCTGCGCTTCGTCGACGGTCTGACCATTCGTAAAGTGATCGTAGTGCCCGGGAAACTGGTCAATATCGTCGCCAGCTAATTGGATCGGGCGCCAGGTGAGCCTGGCGCCGAGTAAAACCTTTCGGGCCGCTGGATCGGCCCCCATGGTTTCAAGGGGAGCAACAAGATGATCAAACGCAATCTGCTGGTGATGGGCCTCGCGGTTCTGCTGAGCGCCTGCGGTTTCCAGCTGCGCGGCACCGGCACCAATGAACTGGCGATCAAGGAACTCGACCTGAGCGCCCGTAACGCTTATGGCCCAACGGTTACCCAGTTGCGCCAGGTACTGACTGGCAGCGGCGTCAAGGTCTATAACGGCGCTCCATACAAGCTGGTGCTGACCAATGAACAGGAAACCCAGCGCATCCTCACTTACGCAGGTGCCGGTCATGCCGGCGAGTACCAGATCACCACCGTGCTGAACTACGACATCCTTGGTCGCGGTGATCTGGCACTGCTGAGCGACAAAATCGAAGTGCAGAAAATCTACATGCACGACGGCAACAACCTGGTGGGCTCTGACCAGGAAGCTGAAACGGCCCGTACAGAAGGCCGTCGGGAGATGGTCCAGCGCATGATGCTGCGCCTGGAGCAACTGAGCCCGACTCAACTGGCCAAGTTGCAGCAAACTGCCGAAGCCAGGGCCAAGGCTGATGCCGCCGCGCTGGAAGCGGCAAAGAAGGCTGAAGCGGATACCCCGCGTCAGTCGCCTGTCGAACTGCCGCAGCAGTAAGACTTACGGGGCGCCCGGGCGCCCCGTTCGCCCTCTCTTATGAAGCTCGCCCCCGCCCAACTCGCCAAACACCTGCAAGGCGCCCTTGCGCCGGTCTATATCATCAGCGGCGATGACCCGTTGTTGTGCCAGGAGGCAGCCGACGCAGTTCGCGCTGCCGCCCGTCAGCAGGGATTCGATGAACGCCAGGTGTTTGCCGCCGACGCCAGTTTCGACTGGGGGACGCTGTTGCAAGCGGGTGCCAGCATGTCCCTGTTCGCCGAAAAACGCCTGCTGGAACTGCGCCTGCCGTCCGGCAAACCCGGCGACAAGGGCGCCAGCGCGCTGATCGAGTACTGCTCGCGCCCGGCCGACGACACCATACTGCTGATCAGCTTGCCGAAACTCGATGGCAGCGCGCAGAAAACCAAGTGGGGCAAGGCGCTGATCGAAGGACAGCAGACCCAGTTCGTGCAGATCTGGCCGGTCGATATCGCCCAGTTGCCAAGCTGGATCCGCCAACGCTTGTCCCAGGCCGGACTTTCCGCCAGCCAGGACGCCGTTGAGCTGATCGCGGCGCGGGTCGAGGGCAACTTGCTGGCCGCCGCCCAGGAAATCGAAAAGCTCAAACTGATGGCCGAAGGCGGTCAGATCACCGTTGAAACCGTGCAGGCCGCGGTGGCTGACAGTGCGCGCTTCGACGTCTTTGGCCTGACCGATGCAGTGCTCAACGGTGAGGCAGCCCACGCGTTGCGCATGCTCGAAGGGTTGCGCGGTGAGGGCGTCGAGCCACCGGTGATTCTCTGGGCCCTGGCCCGGGAGTTGCGTCTGCTGGCCAATATTTCTCTGCAATACAGCCAGGGTACGCCACTGGACAAGGCCTTCAGCCAGGCCAAACCGCCAGTCTGGGACAAACGTAAACCGCTGATGAGCAAAGCCCTGCAACGCTACTCGGCCCAACGCTGGGCGCAACTGCTGCTCGAAGCGCAGCGCATCGATGCGCAGATCAAGGGCCAGGCGGCCGGTTCGCCGTGGATGAGCTTGAGCCGGTTGACGCTGTTGATGGCCGGACAAAAATTGTCGCTGCCCGCAGAGTAATCGCACTTTCTGTAGCAGCTGGCGAAGCCTGCGTACGACTGCGAAGCAGTCGCAAAATCAGGAAGCACGGTGTATCAGGATAATCCGGAACTCAGGGTTTACGACTGCTGAGCAGCCGGACGCAGGCTTCGCCAGCTGCTACAGATGCTTTCTGCAAAACACTGATCCATCCGCCCTATAGACAACCCTCCAACTTCGGCCGATGATTTGCCCCGCAAAAACCACTCACTTGCGAGGCACCATCATGAGCAAAAAGCCATCAACGCATGGCCCCAACAAGGCCAAATCCATCATCGCCCAGCCATTGTTCCGCAGCCGCCAGGAACGCCCCGCCAAGGGCAAAGGCAGTTACCGCCGCGAAGCCTTCCAGTCTGACAGCTGGGAGGCTTCTTACTTTCTGGCTGCGTAAAGCAGAACACCCCTTCGACATGTTAAGGTCTGTACCTGATTCGTATTCCCTGGACCCGTGCATGCCCTTTTGTCTTTCCCGTCGTTGGCACTTACGCCAATTGATCGCTGCCTCCAGCCTTGTTTTGCTTGTCGCCTGTGCGGAAAAACCGACCGCAGCCGACGCTCAGCCGCTTCAGACGCTCCCTGTCGCCACCGCCCCGGCGGTTGTTCCGCCTGTGGTTCCGACCGGTGAGAACCTCGACATCCAGCCAACCCAGACCTTCGCCGAATGGCAGGCAGGTTTCCGCAAGGATGCCCTGGCCGCCGGTATCCGTGCCGATCTGTTCGACCGCGCCTTCGCCGATGTCAGCTTC
Organism: Pseudomonas sp. GW821-FHT02A08; assembly: GCF_059422045.1. Taxonomy (NCBI): domain Bacteria; kingdom Pseudomonadati; phylum Pseudomonadota; class Gammaproteobacteria; order Pseudomonadales; family Pseudomonadaceae; genus Pseudomonas; species Pseudomonas sp. GW821-FHT02A08. The sequence goes on along the minus strand of NZ_JBWKWD010000010.1, from coordinate 128,020 downwards.
GACCCCAGCGTGATCCGCGCAGACCGCAGCCAACCTGAATTCGCAAAACCGGTGTGGGAATACCTCGACGGTGCCTTGTCGCCGCTACGGGTACGCAAAGGCCAGTCGCTGATCGACCAGTACGCCGACATCCTGCAAGGCATCGAGCAGCGCTACGGCGTGGATCGCCAGGCACTGGTGGCGGTGTGGGGCATGGAGAGTAACTTCGGACAGTTCCAGGGCAGCAAGTCGGTGATCAACTCGCTGGCGACCCTGGCCTACGAAGGCCGCCGTCCCGGCTTCGCCCACGCGCAATTGATCGCGGCCCTGCAAATCCTGCAACAAGGCGACATCGAACCCGAGAAGATGCTGGGTTCCTGGGCCGGCGCCATGGGCCAGACCCAGTTCATCCCGACCACCTACAACACCCACGCCGTCGATTTCGACGGCGACGGCCGTCGCGATATCTGGGGCAGTTCGGCTGACGCCCTGGCCTCGACCGCGCATTACCTGCAAAGCTCCGGCTGGCAGAGAGGTCAGCCGTGGGGCTTTGAAGTCCAGCTGCCGAACGGTTTCAACTACGTGCTGGCCGATGGCACGATTCGCAAGAGTGTCGCCGAATGGCGCCAACTGGGCGTTACGCTGCCCAACGGAGGCCAGGTCCCGGCCGGCTCCGAGCAGTTGTCCGCCGCACTGTTGCTGCCGGCCGGTTACCGTGGCCCGGCGTTCCTGGTACTCGATAACTTCCGGGCGATTCTCAAGTACAACAACTCGTCGTCCTACGCCTTGGGTGTGAGCCTGTTGTCCGAACGCTTCAATGGCACAGGCTTGATCAGCGGTACGTGGCCAAAGGATGACCTGCCTCTGAGCCGTACCGAGCGGATCGAGCTGCAAAACCTGCTGAGCGCGCAAAACTATGACGCCGGCACCGCCGACGGGATCATCGGCGCCAATACTCGCAAGGCGATCCGCAGCGCCCAGCAGTCGTTTGGCTGGCCGGCGGATGGCTATCCGACGCACAAGTTGCTGGAAGGCTTGCGTAACCGCTAAAAGCTTCGCGAGCAAGCCCGCTCCCACACTGGATCTGTGAACGACACAAAATCAGTGTGGGAGCGGGCTTGCTCGCGAAGACTGACTCTCAGTCGGCAGATCTCTACGATCTAATCACTACATCCTGCTCCAGCATCAATTCCTGACTCCCCGCATCCAGCCTGACCAGCGCCCCCATGGGCAGCGTCAGGTTCGGGTCGCAGTGCCCACTGCGCCACCCGGACAGCACCGGAATCTTCAATGGCTCGAAGGTCTGCTTGAGCAACCTGTCCAGTGCTGCCACCTCAACCCCCGCCATATCCCCGACCAACACGCCGCGCAGCTTGTGCAACGTGCCTGACAGCCGCAGATGCGTGAGCAACCGGTCGATGCGATACAACGGCTCGTTGATGTCCTCGATCAACAGAATGACGCCCTCGGCGTCAATCTCGTAGGGCGTGCCCATGGTCGCGGCGATCATGGCCAGATTGCCTCCGAGCAAGCGCCCATGAGCCACGCCAGGCTCGATCGTGGTCAGCGGGTAGGCCACCGGATGAGCCAGCACCGTGCCCGCCCTCACCTGCCCGCGCAGCATGTTGAAGAACGAAGACTCCGTAGGTATTTGCTTGTCACCCAGCAGGTCGGCATTGAGCAACGGACCATGAAAGGTCACGAAGCCGGCATAACGACTGATCGCCAGATGCAGCGCAGTGATGTCGCTGTAGCCGACGAACGGCTTGGCGTTGTCACGCAGCAAATCAAAATCGATGCGGTCGAGCAGGCGCGGCGTGCCGTAACCACCGCGCAGGCAGATGATCGCATCCACCTCACTGTCGGCGAACGCTGCATGCAGATCGCCGAGTCGCACCTCGTCACTACCGGCCAGGTAGCCGTTTTTTTCGTAGACTCCGGGAAACACTTTCAGTGAATAACCCCGGGCACGCATCCATTGCACCGCCTTGTCGGTGTCCAGCGACGCGGGACCGGCGGGTGCGATGACGCCAATCATGCCTTCCGACGGCAGTGCCGGAACGGGAGCATGAGGGCAAAGGGTGAGGGTCGGTCGAGCGGTCATCCGTGAATCTCCCTGGGTGAGAACTTCAGCACACAGTAGTCAGGAACGGGGACAAACAGAAGAGGGCCAGTCGCCCCGCAGGTTGTAGGAAAAAACGGCCGCGGCCGTAGGCCAGGCAAAAAAACGCCCACAAGGCTTTGAAACCTTGCGGGCGCTTTATGCTTCACAGTCGATCAGGACGACATCAGCTCGGCCTTGACCAGCTTGGCCTGCTCGTCGGCGTGATACGAGGAACGTACCAACGGACCGGAGGCAACGTTCTTGAAGCCCATCTTGTAGCCTTCCTCGGCGAACCAGGCGAAGGTATCCGGGTGCACGAAGCGCTGCACCGGCAAGTGGCTGCGGGACGGTTGCAGGTACTGGCCGAGGGTCAGCATGTCGATGTCGTGCTCGCGCATGCGTTTCATGACTTCGATGACTTCTTCGTCGGTCTCGCCCAGGCCCAGCATCAGGCCGGACTTGGTCGGAATGTGCGGCATCATCTGCTTGAAGCGTTGCAGCAGGGTCAGCGACCACTGATAGTCCGAGCCCGGACGCGCAGCCTTGTACAGGCGCGGCACGGTTTCCAGGTTGTGGTTGAACACATCCGGCGGCTCGGCAGCGGTGATTTCCAGCGCAATGTCCATGCGGCCACGGTAGTCCGGGACCAGGGTTTCGAGCTGCACGTTCGGCGACAGCTTGCGGATTTCGCGGATGCAGTCGGCAAAGTGCTGGGCACCGCCGTCACGCAGGTCATCACGGTCCACCGAGGTGATTACCACGTACTTCAGGCGCAGGTCGGCGATGGCAATGGCCAGGCTTTCCGGCTCGTTGACGTCCAGTGGCTTCGGACGGCCGTGGCCGACGTCGCAGAACGGGCAACGACGGGTGCAGATGTCACCCATGATCATGAAGGTCGCGGTACCACCGGAGAAGCACTCGCCCAGGTTCGGGCAGGACGCTTCTTCGCACACGCTGTGCAGCTTGTGTTTGCGCAGCAGGGCCTTGATGCGGTCGACTTCCGGCGAAACCGGGATGCGTACACGAATCCAGTCAGGTTTCTTCGGCAGTTCGGTGGTCGGAATGATCTTCACCGGGATGCGTGCAACCTTTTCGGCGCCGCGCAGCTTGACGCCGGCTTCAACCTTGGGACGCGGGGCCGGGCGCTCGGTGACATCGAGCGTCGGGATCATGGTTTGCACTGCATCAGTAGTCATATCAGTCGATTCCGCCCGTCAGGGTCGTCTGCTCAGCATAGTCGAGGTGTTTGACGAGCTGCGCGCGCAGCCGGGCACTTACCTCGGCAAATTCAATCGATCCTGCGTGATCGCTCAGCTGGGTCATCGCCAGCCCGGCGTAGCCGCAGGGATTAATCCGTCGAAACGGTTCCAGGTTCATGTCCACGTTCAAGGCCAGGCCGTGAAAGGAACAGCCGTGACGGATCCGTAGACCCAGGGAAGCGATTTTCGCTCCGTCGACGTAGACACCCGGTGCATCGGGCTTGGCCACGGCGGTGACACCGTAACTGGCCAGCAGCTCGATCAGGCATTGCTCCATCCGGCTGACCAGATCGCGCACGCCAAACCCGAGCTTGCGCACGTCCAGCAACAGATAAGCCACCAGCTGGCCGGGCCCGTGGTAAGTCACTTGACCACCACGGTCGACCTGCACCACCGGAATATCCCCGGGGAGCAGCAGGTGCTCGGCCTTGCCGGCCTGGCCCTGGGTGAACACCGCGGGATGTTCAACCAGCCAGATCTCGTCGGCGGCATCGCTGCCGCGTTCGTTGGTGAAGCGTTGCATGGCATGCCAGACCGGCTCGTAAGCCATCTGGCCGAGCTCGCGAAAGCCCAGCACACCGGACATCACAGCACCATGTGCACGAAACCGGTTGCCCGCAGTTCGCTGTTGATGTTGTACAGCTGGTCCTGGTCGGTCGCAACGATGTGCAACTGAATGGTGGTGTATTTGCCGTTGCTGCTCTGGCGCTCGTCAACGCGCTCATCGTTGATCGTTGCGTATTTGCGCACGATGTCGATGATTCTGTCCTTGTTGCCCACGCCGGTGTCGCTGATCACCTTAACCGGGTAATCATTGGCAGGGAACTCGATCTTTGGCGCCTTTACTTCGGTATCGGTCATGGCGTAACGGCCTCGTAAGCGTAAGCCGTGGCGACGGGCATGACTGCGCGCCAGATCAGCGCGGAGCCATGCAGGTGCACACTAAATTCAGTTGAACAAGCCGTAGAAGAATAGACGGATGCTATCCCACATGCGGCGGAAGATACCACCTTCCTCGACAGCGTCCAGAGCGATCAGATCAGCGCTGTGCACCACCTTGTCGTCCAGTTTCACTTCGACTTTACCGATCACGTCGCCCTTGGCGATTGGCGCGACCAGCTGCGGGTTCATGGTCATGCTGGCAGCGAGCTTTTTCAGCTGGCCTTTTGGCAGGGTCATGGTCAGGTCTTCAGCCAGACCGGCCTTGACCTGGTTGGTGGAGCCTTTCCAGACCGGAGCCTGAGCCAGCTCGGTGCCCTTCTGATAGAAGGTCTGGGTTTCGAAGAAGCGGAAACCGTAGGTCAGCAGCTTCTGGGTTTCGGCGGCACGGGCCACTTCGCTGTTGGTGCCGAAGACCACGGCGATCAAGCGCATGCCGTCACGTACGGCCGAGGACACCATGCAGTAGCCGGCTTCGTCGGTGTGGCCGGTTTTCAGGCCGTCGACGGTCTTGTCGCGCCACAGCAGCAGGTTACGGTTCGGTTGCTTGATACCGTTCCAGAAGAACTCTTTCTGCGAATAGATCGCGTAGTGAGCCGGGTCTTCATGGATGATCGCGCGAGCCAGCACAGCCATGTCGTGAGCCGACGAATAGTGCTCAGGGTTCGGCAGGCCGGTCGGGTTCATGAAGTGGGTGTTGGTCATGCCCAGGTCGGCGACGGTCTTGTTCATCAGGTCGGCGAAGGCGTCCTCGCTACCGGCGATGTGCTCGGAGAGCGCGACACTGGCGTCGTTGCCTGACTGGATGATGATGCCGTGAAGCAGGTCGCTGACAGTGACTTGCGAGCCGACCTTGATGAACATCCGCGAACCGCCGGTGCGCCAGGCGTTTTCGCTGACGGTCACCGGATCGTTTTCGCCGATCTGGCCACGACGGATTTCCAGAGTCGCGATGTACGCGGTCATCAGCTTGGTCAGGCTGGCCGGTGGCAGACGCTGGTCACCATTGTTCTCGACCAGCACGTTGCCGCTGCTGGCATCCATGAGCACATAGGCCTTGGCAGCCAGTTGTGGTGGCGAAGGCATCATCTCGACCGCGAAGGCGGTAGGTGAGAGGAGCAGCGGGACTAGCAGGAACAGGCGTTTGGCAAAGGTGGTGATGTTCATCCGTCTCTCGAAATCGCTAATGGAAACTTGCCCAAGGGCAAAACTAATCAAATAACCTTCTAACGGGTTATCGCGTGTTCAGTTGCTCACTCCAGTCACCCTTGCCGGGCTTTTGTTCTTCGACGAGCCAACAACCTGATTCACCCCCCAATCGCTGGTGAATCGTCAATCAAGTTCTACGTACTGCTTACTCTGTGACCACACTTGGTGAGCCAAGGTTGGCCAGCCGCACACTGTTCTGCACCTGCTGGATTTCACCCGGCGATCCGATCGGGCCCAGGCGAACCCGATGCAGGGTCTGCTGATTGCGCACGATCGAGCTGATGAACACCGGAGCGCTCACCATCCCGCTGAGCTTCGATCTCAGGAGTTCTGCAGCGTCCGGGTTGGCGAACGCGCCCACCTGCAGATACTGGCCAGAGGCTGGTACAGAAGCGTTTTTTTTTGCATCAAGCTGCACCGGCACCACCGCGGCGGCGTGTTGCTGCGGCGGCGGCGTCCATTGTTCAACGGTGCCGGCCGAAGCCGTGATCACCGGGGCGCTATTCTGCGCGACTTTCGGTTCGTTGAGCATTAATGGTGCCGGACGGCCCTTGGCAGCCCACCATTGCTGCGGGTCGATGCCTTCGACCTTGACCCGCGCGGTGCCGGTTTCGGCGTAACCGAGTTTCTTGGCGGCAGCGTAGGACAAGTCGATGATCCGGTCCGAATAGAACGGCCCGCGGTCGTTGACTCGCAGGATCACGCTCTTGTTGTTGTCCAGGTTGGTCACCCGGACGTAACTTGGCAGTGGCAATGTCTTGTGCGCGGCACTCATGCCGTACAGGTCATACACTTCACCGTTGGCGGTGTTCTGACCGTGGAACTTGGTGCCGTACCAGGACGCCGTACCCGACTGCACATAGGTCCTGGACTCTTGCAGCGGGAAGTAGGTCTTGCCCAGCACGGTGTACGGGTTGGCCTTGTACGGGCCGGTGTGCAGGGTCGGCGTGGCGTCCGGGATACGCGAAACATCGACATCCCACCATGGCGCGCCATCCTTGTGGGCCCGGTTGATGTCCAGCCCCGGCGTCGTGCGCACAGCGGCGGTGCTGGTCTTCTGGGCCGGCGCGCGGCTGGTCGAACAACTGGCGACCAACACTGCCAGCGCGGCGAATGCCATCAGCTTCAGGGGTTTATTGATAGGCAATGCCCGCATTACTTGACGCCCCGTGCTTGGACCAGCTGTTCAGACAGTTGATGTACGGCCATGGCGTACATCACGCTGCGGTTATATCGCGTGATCGCGTAAAAATTCTTCAGGCCCATCCAGTATTCGGAGCCATTGTCGCCTTCCAGGCGGAACGCAGTAACCGGCATATCATCGCGCAGCGCATCATGACTTGACCACCCCAGGGCTCGCAACTCCCCGACGGATTTCGTCGGCTCGATTCCTGTGGTCAAGCCTTCGTCGACCTGATCGCCACGAACATCGGCGCGGCTGACCACCGGTTCGCCGGCGACCCAGCCATGACGCTTGAAGTAACTGGCGACACTGCCGATGGCATCGTCCGGGTTGGTCCAGATATTGATATGGCCATCACCGTCGAAATCCACCGCATAGGCGCGGAAACTGCTCGGCATGAATTGCGGCAATCCCATGGCGCCGGCGTAGGAGCCTTTGAGCGTCAACGGATCGACCTGCTCTTCGCGGGCCAGCAGCAGGAACTCACGCAATTCCTTGCGGAAAAACTCGGCACGGGGAGGATAGTCGAAACCCAGGGTCGACAAGGCATCGATCACCCGGAAATTTCCGGTATTACGGCCAAAAAAGGTTTCAACGCCGATGATCGAGACAATCACCTGGGCCGGCACGCCGTATTCCTGCTCGGCACGGGCCAACACCGCTTCGTGCTGACGCCAGAAATCCACACCCCGGGCGATGCGCGCATCGGTGATGAACATCGGGCGATATTCGCTCCACTGCTTGACCCGTTCGGCGGGCTTCGAGATGGCGTCCAGAATCGACTGTTTGCGCTCGGCCTCGCGGAACACGCCCATCAATTGTTCACCGGCGAAACCGTAGTCGCGGGTCATTTCACCGACGAACTCGGCCACCTGGGGTGAACCTTCGTAGTCGCCGGCCAACGCTTCCTGCATGGTGCCAAGGATGCTTACCAGGCCGACCCATGGCGCGTATCGAGTCGCCCAGCCACGCATTACTTGCATTGAAAATTTCACCTTATTCAAACCTGCGCGATCCACTTGCGATGGGTATGGATCGACATCAAAACCCCAAACGCTGACAGTAGCGTCACCAGCGAAGTTCCTCCGTAGCTAATGAAAGGCAACGGCACCCCCACCACCGGCAACAGGCCACTGACCATACCGATGTTGACGAAAACATAAACAAAAAACGTCATGGTCAGGCTGCCCGCGAGCAACTTGCCGAACAATGTCTGCGCCTGGGCGGTAATCACCAGGCCGCGGCCGATCAACAGCAGGTAGATCAGCAACAGCGCGCAGATCCCCACCAGGCCGAACTCTTCACCCATTACGGCAATGATGAAGTCGGTATGGCTTTCCGGCAGGAAGTCCAGGTGCGACTGGGTGCCCAGCAACCAGCCCTTGCCGAACACACCGCCGGAGCCGATGGCGGCCTTGGACTGGATGATGTTCCAGCCGGTACCGAGCGGATCGCTCTCCGGGTCGAGGAACGTCAGGATTCGCTGCTTCTGGTAGTCGTGCATGATGAAGAACCACATGGCAACCGCCACGGGAACGGCGGCGGCCAGCACGCTGAGAATCCAGCGCCAGCGCAGGCCACCCATGAACAGCACGAATGCGCCGCCGGCCAGGATCAGCAGCGAAGTGCCGAGGTCCGGTTGCCGCACGATCAGAATGAACGGCACACCGATCAGCATCAGGCTGACGCCCACATGCTTGAGCTGGGGCGGCAAGGTGCGCTTGGACAAATACCAGGCAATGGTCGCCGGCATCAGGATCTTCATGAATTCCGAGGGCTGGAAGCGAATCACCCCGGGAATGTTGATCCAGCGGGTGGCGCCCATCGCGTTGTGGCCCATGATGTCCACCACCAGCAACAGCATCACCCCGACCACGTAGCCCAGCGGCACCCAGCGCGCCATGAATCGCGGCTCGAACTGGGCGATGACGATCATCGACACCAGGCCGATGCCGAACGAAGTGGCTTGCTTGCCCAGCAGATCCCAGCTCTTGCCGCTGGCCGAATACAGCACGAACAGACTGCCGGCGGCGAGGGTCAACAGCAGGATCAGCAGCGGGCCGTCGATGTGCAGGCGTTGCAGCAGCGTCGCACGGCGGCGCATCACATCCTCGCTGGAGAGCATGCGATCGAAGTTATTCATCACGGGCGGTAGCCTCTGCACTGATAGGGCTGGCGTATTCGGGCTTCAACCGACCGTCCTGGTCCAGGAGCCAGGCGTCCATGACCTGACGCACCACGGGAGCTGCCACGCCGGAACCGGACTCGCCGTTCTCGACCATCACCGAGACCACGATTTTCGGGTCGTCGGCCGGCGCGAAGCCGACGAACAAGGCGTGGTCGCGATGGCGTTCCTGAACCTTGGAACGGTCATACTTCTCACCCTGTTTGATCGCGACCACCTGGGCCGTACCCGACTTGCCGGCGATTCGGTATTGCGCGCCGATCGAGGCTTTGCGCGCCGTACCACGGGCACCATGCATAACCTGCTGCATGCCATGGTTGACCTTGGTCCAGTCCGACGGGTCGCGCAGGATGATGTCCGGCATCGGATTCTCATCCACCGGCTTCACGCCCTCGATAGTCTTGGCCAGGTGCGGACGATTCCAGATGCCTTTGTTGGCCACCAATGCAGTAGCCTGGGCCAGTTGCAACGGAGTCGACTGCATGTAGCCCTGGCCGATCCCCAGAATCAGCGTTTCGCCCGGGAACCATGCCTGGCGGCGGGTCGCGCGCTTCCATTCGCGGGTAGGCATCAGACCCGGTGATTCCTCGAACATGTCCAGGGAAACCTTCTGGCCGATACCGAACTTGGACAGGTACGACGACAACCGATCGATCCCCAGCTTGTGGGCAAGGTCATAGAAGTAGGTGTCGTTGGAACGCATGATCGCCGTGTCGAGGTCGACAAAACCATCGCCGGTGCGGTTCCAGTTGCGGTACTTGTGATCGTAGTTGGGCAGCATGTAGTAACCGGGGTCGAACACTCGGGTCGACGCCGTCACCACGCCGGCATCCAGACCGGCAATCGCCACCGCGGGCTTGATGGTCGAACCCGGCGGGTACAGGCCACGCAGTACGCGGTTGAACAGCGGCCGGTCGATGGAGTCGCGCAGCTCGGAATAGGCCTTGAAGCTGATGCCGGTGACGAACAGGTTCGGGTCGAAACTCGGCTGGCTGACCATTGCCAGCACTTCGCCGGTTTTCGGGTCCAGCGCTACCACCGCGCCACGACGACCACCGAGCGCAGCTTCGGCGGCTTCCTGCAATTTGATGTCCAGGCTCAGGACAATGTCCTTGCCGGGAATCGGATCGGTACGCTTGAGCACCCGCAGTACGCGGCCCCGGGCGTTGGTCTCGACTTCCTCGTAACCCACCTGGCCGTGCAACTCCGGCTCGTAAAAACGCTCGATGCCGGTTTTACCAATTTGATGGGTGCCGCTGTAACTCACCGGATCCAGAGTCTTCAGCTCTTTCTCGTTGATCCGCCCCATGTAACCCACCGAGTGCGCAAAATGCGCACCCTGCGGATAGTGACGGACCAGTTGCGCGACCACTTCCACCCCTGGCAGGCGGAACTGATTCACGGCAATTCGCGCGATCTGCTCTTCGGTCAACTCGAACAGGATCGGCACCGGCTCGAACGGCCGACGCCCCTGGCGCATGCGTTTCTCGAAAACCACCCGATCTTCAGGCGTCAGCTCCAGAACCTGGACGATCACATCGAGCACTTGCTGCCAATCGCCAGAGCGCTCGCGGGTCATGCTCAGGCTGAAACTGGGCCGGTTGTCGGCAATGACGACACCGTTGCGGTCGAAAATCAGCCCACGGGGCGGCGGAATCGGCTGCACATGGACGCGGTTGTTTTCCGAGAGTGTCGAGTGGTACTCGTACTGGATCACCTGCAGGAAATACAAACGCGCGATCAGCACCCCGATCAGCGCCACCACTGCAATGGCCCCGAACACGACGCGGCCACGCACCAGACGGGCGTCTTTTTCGTGGTCCTTGATGCGGATCGGCTGGGACATGAGGGCAGAACTACTTGTGGTAAGGGTGACCGGACAGCACGGTCCAGGCACGGTACATCTGTTCGCCAATCAGGATCCGCACCAGCGGGTGCGGCAAGGTCAGCGGCGACAACGACCAGCGCTGGTCAGCCCGGGCACAGACTTCCGGCGCCAGCCCTTCGGGGCCGCCGACCATGAAGTTGACCGTACGCGAGTCCAGCCGCCAGCGATCGAGCTCGACCGCCAGTTGCTCGGTGCTCCAGGGCTTGCCATGGACTTCGAGAGTGACAATCCGCTCGTTCGGCCCGACCTTGGCCAGCATGGCTTCGCCTTCCTGACGGATGAAACGGGCCACGTCGGCGTTCTTGCCACGGGTATTGAGCGGTATTTCCACCAGTTCCAGCGCCAGCTCGGACGGAAGACGCTTGGCATATTCGTGCCAGCCTTCTTCCACCCATTTGGGCATGCGTGAACCGACGGCGATCAGTCGCAGTCGCACAGCGTTCCCTTATTCCTGGTCTTTGTTGAGCTTGTTGAAGTGCTCGTGACCAACTTCAGGGCTGTGGTGCTTGCCATCGGCCGCACGGCTCTGCTCGGCACCTTTCCACAGACGCTCCAGGTCGTAGAACTGACGGGCGTTGGAGGTCATCATGTGGACGATCACGTCGTCCATGTCCAGCAGCACCCAGTCGCTGTCGCCCTTGCCTTCTTCACCCAGCGGCTTGATGCCCAGGGCTTTGACGGCCTCGCGGACCTTGTCCAGCATCGCGCCGATCTGGCGGTTGGAGGTACCGGTGGCGATGATCATGTAGTCAGTGATGCTCTGCTTGTCGCGAACATCGATCACCAGCACGTCCTGGGCCTTGACGTCTTCCAGGGCGGCTACGGCGATCTTGACCAGCTCGTCGCCTTTAGGCGGCTCGGCGGCGAGGACCTTTTCCGGCAGCGGGGCACTCTTGAATGTGCCTTTGCGTTTTACTTTGCTTTCGTTGTTGCTCGTCATATAAAACTCGTTTTGCTCGTTTGTTCGGGCGCTTCAATACACGTTGTTGCCACGTGCCTTGAGGCACTCCTATTCAGTTCGACGCACGGTAGAGTCCGTGCGCATCGATGTAGGCCAGGACCGCGTCGGGCACCAGGAAACGTACCGACTTACCGCTGGCCAGCAGTTGACGGATCTGGGTGGCGGATACCGCGAGCGGTGTCTGCCAGACGAATGCAATCTGTCCGCTCGGCCCTTTGAGGGCCAGCGGGTCGCTCACCGAGCGCGCTGCCAGCAGGTTGCGCAAGGCATCCGGCGGTTCGCTGTCGGCATCCGGGCGTTGCAACACCAGGATATGGCAATGCTGGAGCAACTCTTCCCAGCGGTGCCAAGTGGGCAGGCCGCAAAAAGCGTCCCAGCCCAAAAGCAGAAAAACCTGGTCGGATACGGCCAGTTCGGCGCGCATCAGCTCCAGGGTATCAATGGTGTAGGACGGTTTGTCCCGCTGCAATTCGCGGGCGTCCACCACCAACGGCGCCACACCGGCCACCGCGCACTCGACCATCGCCAGACGGTCTTTTGCCGACACCTGCGGCTTGTCCCGATGGGGCGGCCTGGCACTGGGTGTCAGACGCAGCTCATCGAGCGCGAGTGTTTCGGCGACTTCCAGCGCACCGCGCAAATGGCCGATATGCACCGGGTCGAACGTCCCGCCCAGCACGCCAATCCGGCGAGGGGCTGGCTCGCTGGCGGTGACCGGGGCTGACGGGTCGAAGTCGCCCAAGTCAGGCCGGCTCCTGTCCGCGCAACTGCCCGTCGCCGACCACGATGTACTTCTCGCAGGTCAGTCCTTCGAGGCCCACCGGGCCGCGGGCGTGCAGCTTATCAGTAGAAATGCCGATCTCGGCACCCAATCCGTATTCGAAGCCATCGGCGAAGCATGTCGGGGTATTGATCATCACCGACGAGGAGTCGACTTCAGCCACGAAACGCCGGGTGTCGCCCTGGTGTTCGCTGACAATCGAATCGGTGTGATGGGAACCGTAATGGTTGATGTGCTCGATGGCTTGTTCGAGCCCGTCGACCACGCGGATCGACAGAATCGCCGCCAGATACTCGGTGCTCCAGTCTTCCTCGGTGGCCGGCACGGCTTCGATGATCGCCCGGGTGCGTTCGCAACCGCGCAGTTCGACGCCTTTTTCGCGGAACTGCGCAGCCATGGCCGGCAGGAAATCCTTGGCAACGGTTTGATCCACCAGCAGCGTTTCCATGGCACCGCAGATGCCATAACGGTAAGTCTTGGCGTTGAACGCAATGCGCTGGGCCTTGGCCAGGTCGGCGTGCTCGCTCACGTAAACGTGGCAGATGCCGTCCAGGTGCTTGATCACCGGGACGCGGGCGTCACGGCTGACGCGTTCGATCAGGCCACGGCCGCCGCGCGGCACGATGACATCGACGTACTCAGGCATGGTGATCAGCGCGCCGACGGCAGCGCGATCGGTGGTTTCGACCACTTGCACCACCGCGGCCGGCAGATCGGCCTCGGCCAGGCCGCGCTGAATGCAGGCGGCGATGGCGCGATTGGAATGAATCGCCTCGGAGCCGCCACGCAGGATGGTCGCGTTACCGGATTTCAGGCACAGGCTCGCGGCATCGATGGTCACGTTCGGCCGCGACTCGTAGATGATTCCGATCACGCCCAATGGCACGCGCATCTTGCCGACCTGAATACCGGACGGACGGAAGCTCATGTCGCGGATCGCGCCGACCGGGTCCGGCAGGGCTGCAACCTGACGCAGGCCGACGATCATGCCGTCGATACGCGCCGGGGTCAGCGCCAGGCGTTCGAGCAGGGCCGGCTCAAGACCATTGGCGCGACCGGCGGCCAAATCCTGTTCATTGGCCGCCGCCAGCTCGGCGCGGGCAGCGTCCAGCGCGTTGGCGGCGGCCTGCAGGGCGCGGTTCTTCTGCGCGGTACTGGCACGGCCGATCACGCGGGAAGCTTCGCGGGCAGCGCGACCCAGGCGGGTCATGTAGTCAAGAACGGACTCAGTCATGGTCTGGCGTGGTCTTTGATTAGGTCTTGGTAAAGAGTAAAGCGGCAGATTATAGCTGTCGCGCCCACCGACTAACAGCGGTGACGGGCGGATGGTCGAAATGGAGGGCAATTTGCCGATGTTCAGCCGGGATTAAGCTGCAAATTGTTATCATCACGACTCATTCAGCCCTGACAAATGCCGGTCATCATGTCCAATCTGACTGTTCGAGCGTCCGCCGCGAACCTGCCCACGGGCCTCCCGGACGCGTTTTTCGACCGTGACGCGCAAATTCTGGCCCGGGATTTACTGGGCAAAGTCATTCGCCATCGGGTTGGCGACCTGTGGCTCAGCGCCCGGATCATCGAGACCGAAGCCTATTACTGCGCGGAAAAAGGCAGCCACGCGTCTCTCGGCTACACAGAAAAGCGTAAGGCTTTGTTTCTGGATGGTGGCCACATCTATATGTATTACGCCCGGGGCGGCGATTCACTCAATTTCAGCGCCCAAGGGCCCGGCAACGCCGTCCTGATCAAGTCCGCCTATCCGTGGGTCGATGAACTGAGCGGGCCGGCCAGCCTGGCACAGATGCTGTTGAACAATCCCGATGCCCAGGGCCACCCTCGCCCGTCACAAAAGCTCTGCGCCGGGCAAACCCTGCTCTGCAAGGCGCTCGGCCTGAAAGTGCCGGTGTGGGACGCCAAACGCTTCGACCATGAGGTGCTGCTGGTGGAGCACGTCGGCCAGACGCCGGCCCACATCATCCAGACCACGCGCCTGGGCATCCCCCACGGACGCGATGAACACTTGATGTACCGCTTCGTCGACGGAACCTACGCAGCTTACTGCACGCGCAACCCGCTGCGTCGGGGGCAAGTCGAAGGTCGCGATTATTTTGTGCTGCCCTGAAATTGACTCGGACTCGATGCAAACAGAACCCCCCTGTGGGAGCAGGCTTGCCCGCGAAGGCGGAGTCTCAGGCGACCTCAATATCGACTGAAAGGGCCTATTCGCGGGCAAGCCCGCCCCCACAGCGGTCAGTGGCGTATTCAACGTTGCACTTATCCCCTCGAAGCAATTGAACATTTGATGGAGTGGTTTTTATGGGCCCATGGCTCGATAGCGTGACCGGATGGCTGGCGGTCAACCCGCAATGGCTGGCAGCAGCGGTATTCATCGTGGCCTTTGTGGAATGCCTGGCGATTGCCGGGCTGATCGTTCCCGGCACGGTGTTGCTGTTCGCCGTGGCGGTACTGGCAGGCAGTGGCGCGCTGACGCTCAGTGAGACGCTCTTGCTGGGGTTCGTCGCCGGGGTACTGGGCGACGTCATTTCGTATTTCCTGGGGCGGCACTTCCATCAGAACATCCGGCGCCTGCCGGGCTTGCGCCATCATCCGGAATGGATCGCCGGGGCCGAGTCATACTTCCAGCGCTACGGCATCGCCAGCCTGCTGGTCGGGCGCTTTATCGGTCCCCTGCGGCCAATGCTGCCGATGGTGGCCGGAATGTGCGACATGCCTTTCCCGCGCTTCTTCGCTGTCAGCCTGTTGGCTGGCGCGGGTTGGTCGGTGGCTTATCTGCTGCCTGGCTGGGCCACGGGCGCGGCAATCCGCTTGCCGTTGCCCGAAGGTTTCTGGCTCCAGGCCGGGGTTGTTGCTGGCAGCATTGCAGTGATGGTCGGCTTGAGCGCGACCAGCAGCCTGCGCCGGCATCGCCGCGCGACGTTGTTCATTACCGGAATGAGCTTGCTGATTCTGACGGGGCTGTTT
This sequence comes from Pseudomonas sp. GW821-FHT02A08, assembly GCF_059422045.1. NCBI lineage: Bacteria > Pseudomonadati > Pseudomonadota > Gammaproteobacteria > Pseudomonadales > Pseudomonadaceae > Pseudomonas > Pseudomonas sp. GW821-FHT02A08. Next base: position 112,550 of record NZ_JBWKWD010000010.1, on the reverse strand, counting down.
ATCGGTTACTCGCACCTGACCGCCCTCGATCAAGGGCTGATGACGTTGGTACAGGAACACCGCAGCCCGATGCTCGATGAAGTGGCCGTGGTATTCACGCTGATCGGTGAATTCCGCAACATGCTGCTGTTCAGTGCGCTGCTGACCGGTTTGCTGCTGCTGATGCGGCAATGGCGGCACGCGATTTTCGCGGGCAGCACGCTGCTCTTCACGGCACTGGCCAATACCGCGACCAAATACTTTTTCGCCCGCGTACGCCCCGAAGTGTTGACCGACCCGCTGACCAGCTACAGCATGCCCAGCGGTCATGCATCTGGCTCCTTCGCACTGTTCCTGACCCTCGCCGTCCTCGCCGGCCGCGAACAACCGCCGCGTATGCGCTTGACTTGGTTGCTGGTGGGCTGTTTGCCAGCGCTGGCCATCTCCCTCTCCCGCGTATACCTCGGTGCCCACTGGCCGACGGACGTATTGGCCGGGGCGATGCTGGCGGCTTGTGTATGTGCAGCGAGTTTGTGGCTGGGTCAGCGTCAGGCACCACTCAATGCCATGCCGCCGAAAGTCTGGTGGTTGCTGTTGCCGGCACTGGCGGCGTTGTTCGGATTCTTCGTGTTGCGGCATTTGCCGCATACGATGTTGAGATATGCCTATTAAATTAGTTACTTACACCGCACATCCACTTACCCCCCCAAAAAAAATAATCCCGATCGCAATGATCGGGATTATTTTTACAAGCAATTATTTGACCTTTAAACTTTGAAGCGACCCATCAACCTGAAACAATAAATGTTTAATTCTAAAGCGGAAGCCCATTCACAAAGTCTCCAGCGCGCTTCTCAAGGTATTTATCCAAGCGCCCATAATATTCTCGGAATACGGTATTAAGCTCTTTGTCTACCTTATCCCTGACGTCAACATATCTGACAGCCGGATTAATCTTAATCAACTCATCGCCTATATCACGCCAGATAACGGCCTGAATGATAAAAGATTCTTTCTCCTGCGAGGGATGAACCAACCTCGCTTCAACAACATTATTACTCATAATTCAAACTCTCCTTGTTACTATTAACCCCAAACCCGGGGCACACGGAGAACTTAAATAAATCAACTCACCACCACAAGGACTTTAAGCTTTGAAATCAAAACAAAATAATTAAGCAAACAACTCACCCTGCAACTCATCCAACAATGCCTGGATCGCATCCAGTCGCTGCTGCGGATCATCAAGTTGCAACAAGTCGATCTTGTCCAGTTCGGCAAATGGCAACAGGTACGCCAACTGATTGGCCAGTGACTGTTGCCCGGTCGCTTCGGTGCCCATGTTCAAGGCTTCGACCATCGGGTGTTCAGCCAGGGCCTTGAGCAACGCCACCAGATCGGCGTCCTCGTCCTGCAGCGGTTGCTCCGGCTCATCTTCCAGCCACTCGACCTCAGCCACGGTCAACTGATCGCGCTGCACTTCGGTACGCAAAACGTGAAAGCGTCGACCGCCCTGGACCCGAATCCCCAGCAGGCCGTTGTCCTGCTGTTTGAAATCGGTGATCAGCGCTTCACAGCCCACCAGCGCGTAGCCGGCCGGGGCGATCCCGACTTCCTCACCGTCAAGGATGCACACCACACCGAAACCGCCGCCCTGTTTCATGCAGCGGCCGATCATGTCCAGGTAACGCGCCTCGAAAATCTGCAAGTCGAGGATGCAACCGGGAAACAGCACTGTGTTGAGCGGAAAAAGCGGCAGACTCATAGACATTTCCTTACACCACCATCGACACCGCCAACGGCAGTAATACCGCCGTGGCCACGCCCATCAAACTCATCGCCAGCGCCGCGAAGGCGCCGCACTCTTCATTTTCCTGCATCGCCACCGCCGTGCCGACCGCGTGGGCGGTCATGCCCAGCGCCATGCCCCTGGCTTCCGGGCTGTGCACGCCCAGCCGGGTTAGCAGGGCCGGACCGAAAATCGCGCCGATCACACCCGTAATCAAGACGAACACCGCTGCCAGCGCCGCGACGCCACCGATCTGTTCAGCCACCAGCATCGCAATCGGCGAGGTCACCGACTTCGGCGCCATGGTCATCAGGATCATGTGCTCGGCACCGAATGACCAGCCCAGCAACACGCCCATCCCCGTGGCCACCACCCCACCTATCACCAGCGTAGTAAATATCGGCCAGAACAACTGCCGAATCCGTCGCAGGTTGAGATAAAGCGGCACCGCCAGCGCAACAGTGGCCGGACCGAGCAGGATGCTCAGGATCTCGGTGCTCTTGCGGTACTCGGCGTAAGTCAGGCCGCAGCCCACCAGCACGCCGATCACCAACAACATGGAGACCAGCACCGGCTGCAAAAAGATCCATCGGGTTTTTTCGAATGCCGCCAGGACGAGTTGATAGGCGCCCAGGGTAATGCCGATACCAAACAAGGGATGATGAATCACCGACGTCCAGGCGCCGTGCCAGTCGAAGATCATTGGCTGTCCTCGGAGCGAGCGTGCCCCTTGACCATGCGCTGCATCAGCACCCCGGCGAAGGCCATGGAAAGCAGCAGCGACAACACCAGCGCACCGACAATGGCCCAGAAGTCAGCCGCGATGTCAGCGGCGTAGACCATCACGCCCACGGCCGGCGGCACCAGCAACAGCGGCAGGTAGCGCAGCAGGCTGCTGGCCGCCAGGTTCAGTGGCTCGCCGACCTGCCCGCGGCAGATGAGGTACACCAGCAACAGCAGCAACCCCACAATCGGCCCCGGCAGCACCGGCAAGAACAAATGATTGATCGCAGTGCCGAGCAATTGGAACAGCACCAGCCACGTCAGGCCCCGTAACAGCATCAAAAATCTCCCGCAAAATCCGTCACCCGCATTGGCAGGGCATTATAAGCATGCTCGCGCTATAGACCGGCATTCGCCAAAAGCATGGTCAGTTGACCGGAGCGTTTGGCCATGTTGATCTAAAGTAGTAAGCCGGGAGGTCAGATCCCCGCAAGCCAAAACTATAAAACCGATGAACCCAAGGAGAGTCTCAATGCCCTATGTTCCAGTTGCAGAGCTCAAAGATTATGTCGGCAAGGAACTTGGACGTTCCGAATGGCTCACCATCGATCAGGACCGCATCAACCTGTTCGCCGAAGCCACAGGGGATTTTCAGTTCATCCACGTCGACCCGGTCAAGGCCGCGCAAACGCCATTTGGCAGCACCATCGCCCACGGTTTCCTGTCGTTGTCGCTGATTCCGAAACTGATGGAAGACATCCTCGTCATGCCCGAAGGCTTGAAGATGGTAGTCAACTACGGCCTCGACAGCGTGCGCTTCATCCAGCCGGTCAAGGTCAATTCGAAAGTGCGCCTGAAGGTCGACCTGACCGAAGTCATCGAGAAGAAACCCGGCCAATGGCTGCTCAAGGCCACCACCACTCTGGAAATCGAAGGTTCGGACAAACCGGCGTACATCGCCGAACCCCTGTCCCTGTGCTTCGTATAAACCGTCCCGGATGCGAAGCAGCTCATGCTGTTTCGCGCCCTCACGCGGTACCTCGCCCTGTATAAGGTCACATAGCTGCGGCATACTCCCTCGCCTAATTGCCCGGAATCCGCTATGCGCCCACTTGCACTCCTTGTCTTGACCCTGATGCTCACCGGTTGCGGCGACGGCGAATCGCCATTGCCTCCCGACGCACGCCTGCCGGACGGCGGACGCTATCGTGGTGACCTGGTCAATGGCTTGCTGCAAGGCAAGGGGCGTATCGACTACCCGAACGGCAGCTGGTATGCCGGAGAATTCGACAAGGGCCAGTGGCAGGGCCAGGGCGAATGGCATGGCAGCAATGGCGAAGTCTATCGCGGGCAGTTCAATCAGGGACTGTTCGACGGCCAGGGGGCATTGACCACCAACGCCAGCAGCTACAGCGGCGGCTTCAAGGCCGGTCGGCGCAACGGCGAAGGAACCCTCAAAGAAAACGGCATGAGCTATCGCGGAGAATTCAAGGCCGATCAATACGCCGGCCTGGGTCGCCTCGAACTCGAAGACGGCAGCTCCTATCAGGGCCAGTTCGCCCACGGCAAACCCAATGGCGAAGGCCAGCGCGGCGACGGCAACGGCAATCAGTTCACCGGGCACTTCGTCGACGGCCAGCTGGAGGGCAATGGGACTTTCAACAGCGCCGATGGCGACATCTATGTCGGCAGCTTCAAGAACAATCAACTGCACGGCAAGGGCCGCTACGAAAACGCCGATGGCGATGTCTGGCTGGGACAGTTCAAGGAAGGCTCGCTGAACGGCAAGGGCGAGTTGATCGGCACTGACGGCAGCCACTACATCGGCCAGTTCAATGACTGGCGTTTTTCCGGCCAGGGTCGCCTGAACCTGTCCGACGGCAGCTTTTACACCGGCCAGTTCGACAACGACAGTTACCAGGGGCGCGGCACATTGGTGTTGACCGACGGCACCGTGCTCAGCGGCACCTGGATCAACGGCCAGCGCGTGCGCGACGCCGAGGGCAAACTGTTGCCGGACACACTCGAACTCGGCCTGCTGGCACAGGGGCGCTTGCTCGACGCAGCGCTGGCCAACATTCCGCCCTCGACCCCAACGGTGGAGCTGTATTCGTTGACCCTGGGCGGTGACGGCAAGCAAAGCGTGTTTCTGCGCGAATCCGACTACGTCGCCAATATGCTCTCCACCCGTTTCGGCGCCTTCGGCCAGATCCGCCTGGTGAACCATCGTGACCACCTCGCCGACCGCCCGATGGCTACCCGGGAGAACCTGCGCCGCGCGGCCTTGGCGCTGGCCGAACGCAGCGGTCCGGAAGACCTGATTTTCATCTACCTGACCAGCCATGGCACCAGCGAACACGAACTGGTACTGGATCAGCCGCGCATGGAACTGGCCGATCTGCCGGCCGACGAATTGGCCGCTGTTCTCGCCCCGCTGAAAAATCGCGACAAGATCATCGTGATTTCGTCCTGCTACTCCGGCGGTTTCATCCCCGCCCTCAAGGATGAACGGACCCTGATCATGACGGCCTCGCGGGCCGACCGAGTGTCCTTCGGTTGCTCGGAGGAAGCCAACTTCACTTACTTCGGCGATGCCCTGTTCGCCCGGGCCCTGAACCAGACCGATGACCTGGAACAAGCCTTTAAACTGACCAAGGCCAGCGTCGCCGAACGTGAGCTGGCGGACGGTTTCGAAGCGTCCGAACCCCAGATCTGGGCACCGAAAACCGTCCTCTCGCATTGGCAGCTACTGCGTAAACAGCAGGCACGAAAAGCCCTGCAAAGTGCGTCCATCGAAAGCAAGGATGCAAACAGCAACTAAGCTGAATAGTATCAAGGGAGAAACACTATGTACTTGACGCCTCAGCACGTATTACTTGCCGGAGCCACCGGACTGACCGGTGAACATCTGCTCGATCGCCTGCTTAACGAGCCAACGATTTCACGGGTATTGGCCCCCTCACGCCGTCCATTGGCCAAGCACCCGCACCTTGAAAACCCCGTCGGCGACCCGACGGAGTTTCTGCCGCAGCTGAACGGCCGTGTCGATATCGCCTACTGCTGCCTGGGCACCACCATCAAACAGGCGGGCTCGGAACAGGCGTTCCGCGCGGTGGACCTGGACATGGTCGTGGCCTTTGCCAAACGCGCACGGGAGATGGGCGCACGGCACCTGATCGTGATCAGTGCCCTGGGAGCCGATCGCAGATCCTCGATTTTCTACAACCGGGTCAAAGGTGAAATGGAGTACGCACTGCGCGCGCAGGATTGGCCGCAGCTGACCATTTGCCGCCCTTCGCTGTTACTGGGTGATCGCACCGAACCGCGACTGGGCGAGAAAGTCGCCGGCCCGTTGTCTCGGCTGATCCCTGGCAAATACCATGGTATCGAAGCCTGCCAACTGGCTCGCGCGATGTGGCGCCTGGCGCTGGAAGAGCAGGATGGGGTCAGGATTGTCGAGTCGGATGAGCTGAGGAAGTTGGGCAAGTAAACCGCGAACCTGTGGCGAGGGGGCTTGCCCCCTCGCCACAACGCTCTCTTACAATCCGCCCGTCGCCTGAAAACTCACTCCTATCACCGTCAGCAACGACAACGGCAACAGCAGCGTGTCGAGCAACGCACTGGCCGGCAGATCAACGCCCGGATAGCTCGGCGCTTCGGCACCGAAACGGTCCATCGCACAGCACCCACCGTTCAACGCGTACAAATCCAGGCGAGTCCCCGAGTAAACCACCGGCGCCCCCGGTTTGGCTGCATCGAGGGTGCGCGCCGTGGCGCACCCGGCCAATTGCAGCGCCAGCACCATCACCAGCAGCTTATTCATCGTTGGTCAAATGATGCTCGCCCCAGCGCGGCAACATGTCCTGAGGAATATTCAGCAGGTTGAGGATCCGCGCCACGACGAAATCGATCAGGTCGTCGATGGTTTGCGGCTGATGATAGAAACCCGGCGACGCCGGCAGGATCGTCACACCCATGTTCGACAACTTGAGCATGTGCTCCAGGTGAATGCTCGAATATGGCGCTTCACGGGGCACCAGAATCAACTGCCGACGCTCTTTGAGCGTCACGTCTGCGGCCCGTTCGATCAGGTTGTTGCAGGCACCGGTGGCGATGGCCGACAACGTGCCCGTGGAACACGGCACTACCACCATCGCCGCAGGGGAGCCGGAACCCGAAGCCACCGGCGACATCCAGTCTTCCTTGCCGTACACCCGAATCTGCCCGGCGGCAGCCCCCGTGTATTCGGTGAGGAACGCCTGCATCAACTGCGGCCTGGCTGGCAGCGTGACGTCGGTTTCGGTGGCCATCACCAACTGCGCGGCCTTGGAAATCAGGAAGTGCACTTCACGATCTTCCCGCACCAGGCAGTCGAGCAGGCGCAAACCGTACTGGGCGCCCGAAGCGCCGGTCATTGCCAGGGTGATGCGGTCCGGGCCGGTGTTCATTTGAGCGCCTCAGCCAGTTTGCCGTGCAGGCCGCCGAAGCCGCCGTTGCTCATGATCACCACGTGAGTACCGGGTTGGGCCTGGCTCTTCACGCGCTCGATGATGCCTTCCAGGGAATCGCTGACAATCGACGGCACGGTGCACAGCGCCGCGGTGCCCGCCAGATCCCAGCCGAGGTTGGCCGGTGCGTACCAGATCACTTGATCGGCATCGACCACGCTTTCCGGCAATCCGTCACGGTGCGCGCCAAGCTTCATGGAGTTGGAACGCGGCTCGATGATCGCGATCAACGGTGCATCGCCGATGCGCTTGCGCAGGCCATCCAGCGTGGTGGCGATGGCAGTCGGGTGGTGAGCGAAGTCGTCATAAATGGTGATGCCACCCACTTCCGCGACTTTTTCCATCCGCCGCTTCACGCTTTTGAAGGCGCTCAACGCGGCGATGCCCATGGATGGCACTACACCGACGTGGCGTGCAGCAGCCAGGGTCGCCAGAGCGTTGGCGACGTTGTGCTGGCCAGTCATGTCCCACTCGACCACGCCCTGGGCGACACCTTCGAACATCACTTCGAACTTCGAGCCATCTTCACTGAGCAACTTGACTTGCCACTGACCACCGGCACCGGTGGTTTGCACCGGTGTCCAGCAGCCCATCTCGATGACGCGCTGCAAGGCTGGCTCAGTGGTCGGATGAATCACCAGGCCTTCGCTCGGAATGGTCCGCACCAAGTGATGGAACTGCCGCTCGATGGCCGGCAGGTCCGGGAAGATGTCCGCGTGATCGAACTCAAGGTTGTTCAGGATTGCGGTGCGCGGGCGGTAATGTACGAACTTGGAGCGCTTGTCGAAGAACGCACTGTCGTATTCGTCGGCTTCGATGACGAAGAACGGCGTATCGCCCAGGCGCGCGGACACCGAGAAGTTTTGCGGCACGCCGCCGATCAGGAAACCCGGAGCCATGCCCGCATGCTCCAGCACCCAGGCCAGCATGCTGCTGGTGGTAGTCTTGCCGTGCGTACCGGCAACCGCCAGCACCCAGCGACCTTGCAGCACGTGATCGGCCAGCCATTGCGGGCCGGAGACGTAAGGCAGGCCTTTGTTCAGCACGTACTCCACCGCCGGGTTGCCCCGGGACATGGCGTTGCCGATCACCACCAGATCGGGGGCCGGATCGAGTTGCGCCGGGGCGTAGCCTTGGGTCAATTCAATGCCCTGGGCTTGCAGCTGAGTGCTCATCGGCGGATAGACGTTGGCATCGGAGCCGGTCACGTGATGGCCCAACTCTTTGGCCAGAACCGCCATCGAGCCCATGAAAGTCCCGCAGATACCCAGAATATGAATGTGCATTAGTCGACCTCTTAAAACATGGCCGCAGGTTAGCTTAGGGTAGGAAAAATCGCACCTGATGTTTCAGATCTGAAGACGCCTTCGTCGGATCGCCGCCCGGAGCAAGCCCGCTCCCACATTTTGCTCGCAGGTGTTCACTATAAAACCAATGTGGGAGCGGGCTTGCTCGCGAATGACCGCGACACGGTTTACCGGGCGATACCGTGCTTACGCAGCTTGCGATACAGGGTGTTGCGACTGACCCCTAACTGCTCAGCCGTATTCGTCATGTGCCACCGCGTCTGCCCCAGCGCAGTGAGCAACGCCAGCCGCTCGGCATCCTCCAACGGATGCTCCGATGGCTCCTCGATAGCCTGCGCCACCGCCGGCCTGGCCGAACGAATCATCGCCGGCAAATCCTCCAGCCCGATCCGCCCGCCTTCACACAACGCCGCCAACGTACGCAGCACATTTCGCAACTGCCGCACGTTGCCCGGCCAGGCGAACCCCAACAAGGCTTCCCGCGCCGGCCCGTCGATCAACACAGTTTCTCCGCCCGCCTCCTCGGCCAGCAAAAAGTCGAGCAACCGGGATTTGTCACTGCGCTCACGCAACGGTGGCAACGCAACTTCCAGCCCGTTGAGGCGGTAATACAAATCCTCGCGGAAGCTGCCGTCCTGCACACGGTCCAGCAAGTTGCGGTGAGTGGCACTGATGATCCGCACGTTCACCGATTCCGGCTCGCCGCCGATCGGCACCACTTGCCGGTCTTCGAGCACCCTCAGCAAGCGCGTCTGCAAGGCCAGTGGCATGTCACCGATTTCATCGAGGAACAAGGTCCCGCCATCGGCCTGTTGCAACTTGCCGCGCATGCCTTCCTTGCGCGCACCGGTAAAGCTGCCGCCGCGATATCCGAACAGCTCGCTTTCGATCAAGCTTTCGGGAATGGCCGCGCAATTGAGGGCGACAAAGGCTTTGTCCGCTCGCTGGCTGGCATGGTGCACCGCTTTGGCGAAAGCCTCCTTGCCGGACCCGGTTTCGCCGTTGATCAGCAGCGGCACGTCGCGCTCGTAGACGCGCAAGGCCTTGCGGAAGTCCGCCTGCAACGTTGCGTCATCCAGGCAAATGCCCGACAGGCGCGGCGCTTGTGCAACCTTGACCACCGGCGCCAACGGGGTCGGCAGCGGCCGCCGAGCCTCACCGCGCAATACCGCGAACAGCTTGCGACCATCACGGGTGCGCAACGGCCAACTGGCGGCGGCATTGGTGCTCGCGCGACCGAGCAACTCATCGAGCGAGCAATCGAAAAACGCTTCCACCGGCTTACCCAGTAAGCCGCCGCGAATATGTCCCAGCAGGTTCAGCGCACTCTGGTTGACCGCGCAAATGCGCCCTTCCCCGTCGAACGCCAGCAAGCCTTCGCTGAACAGACCGACGGACTCGGCCTGCAGGTGAAAACGCAGCAACCATTGATTGTCGAAGCAGCGCAGGAAGTAGCAGCTCTCGATCATCTTCGCCGACAGGTTGACCAGCGCCATGGTGTGGAACTGGCTTTGCCGCGACACATCGCGCCGCGCCGACGACACATCAAGCACCGCCAGCAATTCGCCATGGGGATCGAAGACCGGGCTCGCCGAGCAGGTCAGGCCGGTGTGGCGGCCGCGAAAGTGTTCATCCTGATGGATAGTCAGCGACTGACGCTCCACCAGGCAGGTGCCGATACCGTTAGTGCCTTCACAGGCCTCGCTCCAGTCGGCACCGAGCCAGAGGCCGGCGCGTTCGAAAATCTGCCGTTCGGCGGGCGCGGTGACGCAGTTGAGGATCACGCCGCGGGCGTCGGTCAGCAACACTGCATGACCGGCGCCGGAAAGTTGTTGATGCAGGCTGGTCATTTCATTGCCGGCGATGTGCAGAACCTGCTGCAAGCGCTCGCGGCTTTCCAGGACACGGCCATGTTCCAGCACCGTTGGCGCGATGCTCAGGGCCGGATCGAGGTGATAGTCCTCGAGGCAGCGCAGCCATGAGCGGGCGATGGACGGATCGCTGCCGGGACCGTGCAAGTGGGTCTTGCCCTGGGTCACCGTCATTACTTGCTGGGCATGGCGACTCAAATGGTTGTCGTGCATTTCTTATTATTCTCCCAGAAAGATCTGGCTCGCCTCCGTGTAGCAGCTGCCGCAGGCTGCGTTCGGGCGCGGAGCGGTCGTAAAACCTGTGTCCCGGATTTCATTGCCGAACCGAGGCGAGTGCTTCGCCCTCGAACGCAGCCTTCGTCAGCTGCTACATGTGCATTGCGTTATGTGATGCCGAGCATCCTCCAGCCTGACCCGCATTGCAATGCCGGCAAGACCGCTCGGTCACACACCGTGCCAAAAACGGTACAAAGTGTCACGAGGGCTGTACCGAAAGCGCCACAAGCCAACCCCGTTTGTCCGACAAAAACTACGCAAGGCCTTGATTTACCTGGCATGCAAGGCACTGGCCCGGCCCTTGCTCTACGCTTAAAGCAAGCGCACATGCGCGACTCCCTATAAGCACAAAAGCAAGGAGAGACCACCATGCGTTACGCTCACCCCGGTACTGAAGGCGCTATCGTTTCGTTCAAAGCCAAATACGGTAACTACATCGGCGGCGAGTTCGTCGCGCCTGTCAAAGGTCAGTACTTCACCAATACCTCGCCAGTGAATGGCCAACCGATTGCCGAATTCCCCCGTTCCACGGCCGAAGACATCGACAAGGCCCTGGACGCTGCCCACGCGGCGGCCGATGCCTGGGGCGCCACGTCCGCCCAGGCACGCTCGCTGGTGCTGCTGAAAATCGCCGACCGCATCGAACAGAACCTCGAACTGCTGGCAATCACCGAATCCTGGGACAACGGCAAGGCCGTGCGTGAAACCCTCAACGCCGACATCCCGCTGGCCGCCGACCACTTCCGCTACTTCGCCGGTTGCATCCGTGCCCAGGAAGGCAGCGCCGCCGAGATCGACGGCAACACCGTGGCCTATCACATCCATGAACCGCTGGGCGTGGTCGGGCAGATCATCCCGTGGAACTTCCCGATCCTGATGGCCGCCTGGAAACTCGCCCCGGCACTCGCCGCCGGTAACTGCGTGGTACTCAAGCCTGCCGAGCAAACCCCGCTGGGCATCACCGTGCTGGTCGAACTGATCGGCGACCTGCTGCCACCGGGCGTGTTGAACATCGTTCAGGGCTTCGGTCGCGAAGCCGGCGAGGCCCTGGCCACCAGCAAGCGCATCGCCAAGATTGCCTTCACCGGCTCGACCCCGGTCGGCTCGCACATCATGAAATGCGCGGCAGAAAACATCATTCCGTCCACCGTGGAGCTGGGCGGCAAATCGCCAAACATCTTCTTCGAAGACATCATGAAGGCCGAACCGTCCTTCATCGAGAAAGCTGCCGAAGGCCTGGTGCTGGCGTTCTTCAACCAGGGCGAAGTCTGCACCTGCCCTTCCCGTGCCCTGGTGCAAGAGTCGATCTACGACGAGTTCATGGCCGTCGTGATGAAGAAAGTCCTGCAAATCAAACGTGGCGACCCGCTGGACACCGACACCATGGTCGGCGCCCAGGCGTCCGAGCAGCAATTCGACAAAATCCTTTCGTACCTGGAAATCGCCAAGGGCGAAGGTGCCGAGCTGCTGACCGGCGGCAAGGTGGAAAAACTCGAGGGCAACCTGGCAAGCGGGTATTACATCCAGCCGACGCTGCTCAAGGGCACCAACAAAATGCGTGTGTTCCAGGAAGAAATCTTTGGCCCGGTGGTGAGCATCACCACCTTCAAGGACGAAGCCGAAGCCCTGGCCATTGCCAACGACACCGAGTTCGGCCTGGGCGCCGGACTCTGGACCCGCGACATCAACCGCGCCTACCGCATGGGTCGCGCCATCAAGGCCGGGCGCGTATGGACCAACTGCTACCACCTGTACCCGGCGCACGCCGCGTTCGGTGGCTACAAGAAGTCCGGCGTCGGCCGTGAAACCCACAAGATGATGCTCGACCACTATCAGCAGACCAAAAACCTGCTGGTGAGCTACGACATCAATCCGCTGGGCTTCTTCTAAAAACCGGGGGCGACACAGGTATTTCTGTGTCGCCCTTTCTACCACCTTCGCGAGCAAGTCGAATCGTCGCACCGCCGCTCCCACAAGGGGTTTGTGTAAACCCACATCAGACAACCGACACAAGTCCAATGTGGGAGCGGGCTTGCTCGCGAAGGCGTCTTAAATGACACAAAACAAAAGGCTGGCCGCTCTGGCACGGGCCTTGCGTACCCGTCATTCAGGAATTGCACTCAACCCTTCGCACCCGAAAGTCCAAAAGATCGAACAATAAAAATTAGAGAGGACTTATGACTACTTCTTCCACACAGCTCAAACCCACACTCGGCACCCTGCATTTATGGGGCATTGCCGTCGGCCTGGTGATTTCCGGCGAGTACTTCGGCTGGAGTTACGGCTGGGGCACCGCAGGCACACTGGGTTTTCTCGTCACCGCGTTGATGGTGGCGACGATGTACACCTGCTTCATCTTCAGCTTTACCGAACTGACGACGGCGATTCCCCACGCTGGCGGGCCGTTTGCCTACAGCCGCCGTGCCTTTGGCGAGAAAGGCGGGTTGATCGCCGGCATCGCCACCTTGATCGAATTCGTCTTTGCACCACCGGCCATCGCCATGGCCATCGGCGCCTACCTCAACGTGCAATACCCGGAACTTGACCCAAAAATCGCCGCCGTTGGCGCCTATTTCGTATTCATGGGCCTGAATATCCTCGGCGTCAGCATCGCGGCCACCTTCGAATTGGTGGTCACCGTGCTGGCGGTCGCTGAATTGCTGGTGTTCATGGGCGTGGTCGCACCGGGCTTCAGCTTCAGTAACTTCGTGCTCAATGGCTGGTCAGGTTCGAACGAGTTCACGATGGGCTCGATTCCCGGGATTTTTGCAGCGATCCCCTTTGCGATCTGGTTCTTCCTCGCCATCGAAGGCGCGGCCATGGCCGCCGAAGAAGCCAAGGACCCGAAACGCACGATCCCCAAGGCCTACGTCAGCGGCATTCTGACCCTGGTGTTCCTGGCCATCGGCGTGATGGTGATGGCCGGTGGCGTCGGCGACTGGCGTCAACTGTCGAACATCAACGATCCGTTGCCCCAGGCGATGAAAGCCGTGGTCGGCAATAATTCGACCTGGATGCACATGCTGGTATGGATCGGCCTGTTCGGCCTGGTGGCAAGTTTCCACGGGATCATTCTTGGCTATTCACGGCAGTTCTTCGCCCTGGCTCGCGCCGGTTACCTGCCCAAGGGGCTGGCCAAACTTTCGCGCTTCCAGACCCCGCATCGGGCGATCCTGGCCGGCGGCGTGATCGGCATCGCGGCAATCTACAGCGACGGCCTGGTCAACCTGCAAGGCATGACCCTGACGGCGGCGATGATCACCATGTCGGTATTCGGCGCCATCGTGATGTACATCATCAGTATGCTGAGCCTGTTCAAGCTGCGTAAGACCGAACCGAACCTGGAGCGCACCTTCCGCGCGCCGGGCTATCCGATCGTGCCGGGGATCGCGTTGTTCCTGGCGGTGGTGTGCCTGGTGGCGATGGCCTGGTTCAACACCCTGATCGGCCTGGTTTTCCTCGGCTTCATGGTTGCCGGTTACCTGTACTTCCAGTTGACCGCCAGGCAACGTTCCGAGGCACCGGCAGACGCTATGCTCGAAGGTATATGAGATGCACCGGCGCCGGGCCCACTGCCCGGCGCCTGCATTATTGAAGTGCATGCAATTGCCCTGTGGGAGCGGGCTTGCTCGCGAAGGCGTCGTGTCAGTCGGCATCCATTTTGAATGACACACCGTAATCGCGAGCAAGCCCGCTCCCACAGGAAGAGCAGATTGCAGTAATTATTGGAGGACACCGCCCCATGGCCACATTCGCCCATACCGTCGGCGCCCAGACTTACCGCTTCGACAGCCTCAAGGAAGTGATGGCCAAGGCCAGCCCGGCCCGCTCCGGAGATTTTCTGGCCGGCGTCGCCGCGCTCAACGATGGCGAGCGGGTGGCCGCACAGATGGTTTTGGCCGACACTCCGCTAAGCCACTTTCTGCAGGAAGCACTGATCCCCTACGAATCCGATGAAGTCACCCGACTGATCATCGATACCCACGACAAACAAGCCTTCGCGGTCGTCAGCCACCTCACCGTCGGCGGCTTTCGCGACTGGCTGCTCAGCGATGCCGCCGACGAGCAGGTCCTGCGCTCCCTCGCCCCCGGCCTCACCCCGGAAATGGCCGCCGCTGTGTCGAAGATCATGCGCGTGCAGGATCTGGTGCTGGTGGCGCAAAAAATCCGCGTGGTTACGCAGTTTCGCGGCACCCTGGGCCTGCGCGGTCGACTGTCCACGCGCCTGCAACCGAATCACCCCACCGACGAACCGGCCGGCATCGCCGCGAGCATTCTCGACGGCCTGCTGCACGGCAATGGCGATGCCATGATCGGCATCAACCCAGCCACTGACAGCATCGCCTCGATCTGCGCCATGCTGGAGATGCTCGACGCAATCATCCAGCGCTACGACATTCCGACCCAGGCTTGCGTGCTGACCCATGTCACCACCTCGATCGAAGCGGTCAATCGCGGCGTGCCGTTGGACCTGGTGTTCCAGTCGATCGCTGGCACCGAAGCAGCCAACGCCAGTTTCGGCATCAACCTCAATATATTGCAGGAAGGTTACGACGCAGGATTGAGCCTCAATCGCGGCACGCTGGGCCAGAACCTGATGTACTTCGAAACCGGCCAGGGCAGCGCTCTGTCGGCCAACGCCCATCATGGCGTCGATCAGCAAACCTGCGAAACCCGGGCTTACGCCGTGGCGCGGCATTTCAAACCGTTCCTGGTCAATACCGTCGTCGGCTTCATCGGCCCGGAATACCTGTACAACGGCAAACAGATCATCCGCGCTGGCCTGGAAGACCACTTCTGCGGCAAATTGCTCGGTGTGCCCATGGGTTGCGACATCTGCTACACCAACCACGCCGAAGCCGACCAGGATGACATGGACACCTTGCTGACCCTGCTGGGTGTCGCCGGGATCAACTTCATCATGGGCATCCCCGGCTCCGACGACATCATGCTCAACTACCAGACCACCTCGTTCCACGATGCGCTCTACGCCCGGCAGACCCTGGGCCTGAAGCCCGCACCGGAATTCGAGCAGTGGCTGGCGAAAATGGGCATCTTCACTCAAGCCGATGGCAGGGTTCTCTTCGGCGACAGCCTGCCGCCAGCCTTCCGGCAGGCCTTGGCGCAACTGGGATGAGCATTGACATGGATAAACTACCCTTCGATCCACACAACCCCTGGCTGGAACTGCGGCGCCTGACGCCGGCGCGAATCGCTCTGGGCCGCACCGGCACCAGCATTCCCACCCACGCGCAACTGGACTTCCAATATGCCCACGCTCAGGCGCGGGATGCGGTGCACTTGCCGTTTGACCATTGCTCCCTCGGCGCGCAATTGGTTGAACGCGATCGCGAGTGTCTTTTGCTGCACAGTGCGGCGACGGATCGCAACACGTACCTGCAACGCCCCGATCTGGGGCGAAAACTCAGTGATGCCTCGGCGCAGACCCTTCGTGATTACGCGACTGCCCATCCGGGAGGCGTGGATCTGGTGATCGTGGTCGCCGACGGCCTGTCGGCACTGGCCGTTCATCGCCATACCCTGCCGTTTCTGGCGCGTTTCGAAGAGCAAATGGCCTGCGACAGCTGGACTGTTGCGCCAGTCGTACTCGTGGAGCAGGGCCGGGTGGCCGTCGCCGATGAAATCGGTGAGTTGCTTGGCGCAAAAATGACCGTGATCCTCATCGGCGAACGCCCTGGCCTCAGTTCTCCTGACAGCCTGGGTTTATATTTCACCTACAATCCCAAGGTCGGCCTTACCGATGCCTACCGTAATTGCATCTCCAATGTCCGGCTCGAAGGCCTGAGCTATGGCATGGCGGCACACCGTTTGCTGTATTTGATGCGCGAAGCCTGCCGGCGGCAGTTGTCAGGGGTGAACCTGAAGGACGAAGCGCAGGTTCAAACACTGGAATCGGACACGGGAGGCGACATGAAAGGAAATTTCCTGCTCAGCCCGCCGAATGCCTGAACCGCTTGCGCATTGCACATTCGTACCAGTTTCAGGCAGGATCGTTGCGCGGCCGCCAAGGGTTTCCCATCGCCGTCAGAGACGTAAGACAGCCACTTGAAGACGAGACCTACCATGCGGATTATTCAAGCGACCCTCGAACACCTGGACCTGCTGACTCCGTTGTTCGTCAAATATCGCGAGTTTTATGGTTCCCTGCCGTATCCGGACTCGTCCCGGGCGTTCCTCGAAAAACGCCTGCGTCGCAAGGAATCGGTGATCTATCTGGCGCTGTCGGATGACGACAGCAACAAACTGATGGGCTTCTGCCAGCTCTACCCGAGCTTCTCTTCGCTTTCGCTCAAGCGTGTATGGATCCTCAACGATATTTATGTCGCCGAGGACGCCCGCCGCCAGTTGGTAGCCGACAACCTGATCCGCACCGCAAAAAAAATGGCCAAGGAAACCAATGCCGTGCGCATGCGTGTTTCCACCAGCAGCAACAACGAAGTCGCGCAGAAAACCTACGAGTCCATCGGATTCAAGGAAGACACCGAATTCAAGAACTATGTGCTGCCGATCAGCGACGAACTCTGAATCACCTGCACCCTGCTCGCGATGGCGTCGACCGGATTACACGGGTCCAACGAGGCAACGGCATCGCGAGCAGGCTCGCTCCCACCCGATCGTTATCAAACATCAGCCCTGTGATGACATTCCCCGCTACAATCTCGACGCGATTTTCACCAATCGCCTCGTATAATCCCGATATTCCCGGCTTGTAAGAAAAACTACCCCTATCCGTAGTCTTACGCGAAGTCAACCGCACAGGCCTGCCGAGTCGGGCCGTCACCATAGGTGCTATCCATGGATTTCAACCCGATCGACATTGTCCTGCATCTCGACGTCTACCTCGACATGCTTGTAACCAACTACGGGGCATGGATCTACGCCATTCTGTTCATGGTGATCTTCTGTGAAACGGGCCTGGTGGTCATGCCCTTCCTGCCGGGCGACTCCCTGCTGTTCATCGCCGGCGCCGTGGCGGCCGGTGGCGGCATGGACCCGGTACTGCTCGGCGGTCTGCTGATGCTGGCGGCGATCCTGGGCGACAGCACCAACTACATCATCGGACGAACGGCGGGTGAAAAGCTGTTCAGCAATCCGGACTCGAAGATCTTCCGTCGTGACTACCTGCAACAAACCCACGACTTCTACGACAAGCATGGCGGCAAAACCGTGACCCTGGCGCGCTTCCTGCCGATCATCCGTACTTTTGCACCGTTCGTCGCCGGCGTGGGGAAAATGCCTTATCCGCGCTTCTTCGCCTTCAGCGTGCTGGGCACCATCCTGTGGGTCGGCGGCCTGGTGACGCTCGGTTACTTCTTTGGCAACGTACCGTTCATCAAAAAGAACCTGTCGCTACTAGTAGTCGGCATCATCCTGATCTCCCTGGTGCCGATGATCATTGGCATGGTGCGTAACCGCCTCGCCGGGTCGAACTCCAAAGCCGAATCGCGCTGACACGATGTGGTCCCTGAGCACCTGGCGTCGCCGGCGCACCCTGGCAAAGCACCCGATTGCCGATGACATGTGGCAACGGGTGCGCCATCACCTGAGTTTTCTCGATGGCATCAGCACCGCCGAAGACCAGTGGCTGCGCGAAGCCTGCGTGCTGTTCCTCGAAGACAAGCACCTGAGCGCCCTGCCCGGTGTCGAACTGCATCAGGAACAACGCTTGCTGCTCGCTGCCCAGGCGCAACTGCCGCTGCTGCACCTCGGCGACCTGAACTGGTATCAGGGCTTCCACGAAATCATCCTCTACCCCGACGACTTCCTCAGCCCCCAGCGCTATCGCGATGCCAGCGGCGTCGAGCACGAATGGGACGCAGAGCACAGCGGAGAAGCCTGGCAGCAAGGCCCGATCATCCTCGCCTGGCCCGGTGTAATGGCCAGTGGTGGCTGGGAAGGCTACAACCTGGTGATCCACGAACTGGCGCACAAGCTCGACATGCTCAACGGCGTCGCCAACGGCCTGCCGCCGCTGCATGCCGACATGCGCGTCAGCGACTGGGCCAGCGTCATGCAAGAGGCCTACAACGACCTCGACCGGCAACTGGAACGCAATCCCGATGCCGAAACTGCCATCGACCCTTATGCCGCAGAGAACCCTGCCGAGTTCTTCGCCGTCACCAGCGAATACTTCTTCAGCGCCCCGGATTTGCTGCACGAGGCTTATCCACAGGTGTACCAGCAGTTGAAGCTGTTCTATCGCCAGGACCCGCTGGCGAGATTGAAGCAACTTCAGGCGCATGACCCTGTCTATCAGGCACACCAGTGAGTGCCATACGACTTCTGGTCCATGGCGTCGACACAGGAATATGCCTATAATCGCCGCCACTTTTTGGTCAATCCGGCCAAGTGTTTTTGGTCAACTAACGGGGGCAACGCCCAATGAGCTACAGCAAGATTCCGGCTGGCAAAGACCTGCCGAACGACATCTACGTCGCTATCGAGATTCCGGCCAACCACGCGCCGATCAAATACGAAATCGACAAAGACAGCGATTGCCTGTTCGTTGACCGTTTCATGGCCACCCCAATGTTCTACCCGGCCAACTACGGTTACATCCCGAACACCCTGGCTGACGACGGTGATCCCCTCGACGTGCTGGTCGTAACCCCTTACCCGGTTGCTCCAGGTTCGGTGATCCGCGCCCGTCCGGTCGGCATCCTGAACATGACCGACGACGGCGGCGGCGATGCCAAAGTCATCGCAGTCCCACACGACAAGCTGTCCCAGCTGTACGTCGACGTGAAGGAATACACCGACCTGCCACCACTGCTGATCCAGCAGATCGAGCACTTCTTCGCGAACTACAAAGATCTCGAAAAAGGCAAATGGGTGAAGATCGAAGGCTGGGCCGGTGCAGATGCCGCCCGCGACGCAATCACCAAGTCGGTTGCTGCCTATAAAGGTTAAGAGCAGTCGCGAGCTTCAAGCGACAAGCTGCAAGAAAAACCCCGGTTGATCCGGGGTTTTTTGTGGGTGCTTGATTCGTACGCCAAACACAGTGTTTAACCATGCTCGATCTCGGTTTTTGTTTGTTTAAAATTCCCCAAGAGCGTCTTACATCCGGTCGTAAATTTCCCGCGAAATTTGAACGAGGCGTTTATTCAAACCCTTGTTAGCCGCCAGTAGACTCGCGCTCATGAAAAAGAACACTAGCGGCCCACGCTTCAAGGCTCTCCTCGAAGCAGCGAACATCACGACCACCGGATTTGCCGAATTCCTGGATACGGCTCCGCAAAATGTACATAACTGGTACACCCGTGGTGTGCCCGCCCATTGCATGGAAGAGGTCGCCAGAAAACTGTCCGTCAGCAGCGACTGGCTGAAAACCGGCGAAGGCTCGAAAGATGCACAACACCTGCGCCTGCTCGACGAAACCGGCAACACCTTCGATGCCCAGACTATCCGCGGTGTCTATACGGTCATCGAGCCTGTCGACGTCGAACTGCCATTCCTCAAGGAAGCTGTCACCGCCCCGGGCTCCAACAAAACCCACGTCATGGAAGACCCCGAGCAATCCATCCGCCTGCCCCGCAGCCACCTCGACTCCCTGGAAATCAACCACGCCGACGCCGTCTGCGCCCTTATGAGCGGCAACAGCATGGGAGAAAAAATCGAAGATGGTTCGACCCTGGCGATTGACCGTGGCCTGACCCAGATTGTCGATGGCGAGATCTACGCCATCGAACATGACGGCATGCTGCGCATCAAGTACCTGCACCGTCTACCGGGCAACTCCCTGCGACTGCGCAGCCACAACCGCGCCGAATACCCGGATGAAATCTTCCGGGCTGCACAAATCGAAGAGCAGAACATCAGGGTGCTGGGCTGGGTGTTCTGGTGGTCTACCCTGAACAAACGACGGCCGACGGTGCCATTTCTTTAAGCACTCCAGAAAGCCCATCGGCCACCCACCCGGGTGGCCAAACGGCTCTGCCCGGCACTTCCCGCTGGGAATTTCCATCAAACCTGCGTATGCTGCGCCCCACATTTGCGCATCGAACCGCCCTGCGGCTCAGATGCGCTGGCCTGGCAGATGACTTTCTCACCAGGTCCCACAGCCGGACGCAAGATCCGGGTGTACGTTTTGAAGGCTGGCGCGGTTTACCAAAAATGATCCAAGCCAGTCCCCGAGAAGCCGGCCACAAGCCGGCTTTTTAATGCCTGAAAGAAAGTGAACCGCCCAGAACCTGCATTTGTCGCAGCACTGCTGCGACAAATAAAAAACGAATAGTGTCAGCACTGCTGTCCCTTTCCCCTCAGGGATAACTAAACCCCTTCACCAACGTCAACTCTCCCACCGCGCGCATCGGCACCAGGAACGTCTCCATCTTCTCGCTCGGCGTGCCTTCCTCGGTAATCACCGTCACCTGCGCAGTGGTCAGCGCTTGTACCGCGTCTTCCTGCCCTTCCTCATCACTGCTGTAGCCGCCACCGAAGTAGTTCACATACACCAGATACTGCCCCTTGATCGGTGCAGGCATGGCGAAGATTTCCGGGCCGTAGCCGGTGGTGACGTCGACGTCGAGCGTGGCGCCGTTGGGGGCGACGCGGTCGCCGTACCAGATGTGCGCGCCGTCGGGGGTGATCAGGTGCAGGTCGAGGTCGGTGTTGTCGCTGTCCCACGCCAGCAAGACGCGCAACTTGGCCGGGGTTGCACCGCCGCTGCTGTTGAGAAATTGCGTGCGCTGACGTTGTTGGCCATCGGGGCTGCGAACCTCGACGCTGTTGCTGCCGTTGGGGAATGAGAACGGGCGATCGAAGCGGCCGGCCGGGTCTATTTTCAGCGGCATGCTCACGCCGTTGACGATCAGACGGCCGGGTTCTGTGGATTTGGCTGTGGCTTTGATCTGCCCGCTGATGCGAGCGGTGTTGGCCTGCCCTGCCGGGGTATTCACCGACGAGGCCGGGTAGTTGACGGTCTGCCGGAAGTTTTCCCCTTCGCCCTCGGGTGCGCCGGTGCGCCAGCCACCTGCGGGGGTATCGAGTTTGACGCTGTCAGCCGCCATCACCGATGGCAACGCCAGCAGCGAGCAGAGCAACAGCAAGACCTGTGGATAACGGAGTTTCATGGACTATTCCAGCAAGAGGTGGCGGGCGAGCCCTTCGATGTAGGTTTCATCCTGGCCGTTGGGGTGTGCTTCGAAGGCCAGGTGCAGGTATTCGTGGGTCAGGTCGAGGCGGTCTTGCAGTGTCTGCGCGCCACGCACGTAGATGCGCTGGCGTTCGCGGTCGACATAGGGACGGCCGAAGGCCAGGCGGCAGACGGCGAAGGTGCTGACTTCGTTGTAGCCGACCTCGCCTTCCAACCGCGCACGCCAGCCGCGCCGTTGTTTCTGCAGCCAGTCTTGCGCGGCGGGCAACGCTTCGCAGGACGCGACCGGGTTGTCCCAGCGACTGAGACTGGCGCGTGGGTAGGCGTGCAGCAGGATGGCGTCGTAGCGCTGGCCGGCACGGGCCTGTTCGACGGCTTGCTGCCAGGACAGCCTGTCCGGGCCGGGTTGATCGGAATGGTAAGTAACGGTACTTCCAGCCAGCACCAGGTCGCTGGTCCACGCGGCGATGTCGCGCGCCCCGGACGACGCCGGTCGCGGTGCGACCCGCTGACGGCTGCTGCTGTCGTCGATGCTCAGGCATTCACCGCTGCGCGTAGCGTTTTGCAGCAGATAGGTGCGGATGGCCACGGCCAGGGCTTTGGCGGCCTCGACCGGTTCGGCAGTGGCTTCGCGCTGGAGAACGCGGGCAACGTACTCTTCGCGATCCAGCCGGGCGACAAGCTTGTCGTTCAGCAGAAACAGTTCGCCGTCGCCATGAATATCCAGCCCATTGCCGTTGGCGAATTCAACGCGGTAGTCACCCTGCAATGCCCCGGAAGTCACTGCGGTGCCTCCTGACAGCACGCGCCGAAGTGGATAGCGGGAGAACAGGTCGACTTCTACGCACCGCCCTGCATCCGCAGGCCATGCAACAGGAATCACGGTAGACAGTGCCTGCGCGTAATCTCGAAGAACCCGTTGACTGGTGCCGCGCCCGCCGGCCCAGACCGGTATACCGTCCGCCGTCCAACCGGCAAACCCGCCCTGACGCGATGTTGCATCCTGATCCGCCAGCCAGCTCCAGGTCTTCACCCGCAGGCGGCTGCCGAGTTCGCCGACGACATGGCCATCGGCGGCATTGAGCACCACATCGAGCAACACACGTCGGGCTTGAGCCTGCGCCGGCAGCACGGCCAACACCTTCAACAGTTCTGCTACCGAAACCCGGGTAGCCGGTTGCAACGAAGGCAAATCGAGCAACCATTGCGGCGCCTGCCGCGTCTGCCAATAGGCTCGCCAGTCGGCATCTGCGATGCCCAACCGCGCAGGTTCGAAATACAGACCGCATGATTTCACCAAGGCCTGATCACGCTCGACCCTGCCGCCCGCCGTGCAGCAATACACCTCTTCTTTCGACTGCCCGCGGCATTCATAAGCCGGCTCACGCGCGCCGGTGTCCACCAGCCAGGCGTAGACGAACAACTTCCACACACTGCCCAGTGGCGTCTGCAAAGTCGGCGGCAACGACTCGCGGGCAATCACCTGCGTTCGGCCGAGCGACAACAAGTCGCCCTTGAAGGCCAGGCGCAAAGGTTCGTCCTGCGCCGTTGCCAGCACAGGGATCAAACACAGCAACCCAGCTATCAGCAGCCTGTGCACGTCAGTGAACCGTGACCTGGCCAAGGGCTGCCTTTTGTTCCAACGCCTGATGCTGCGGCGCATAAACCTGAGTGAAACGCACCGGCGGCAAGTTGAACTGCCCCTTCTGCGAGAAACGCACCAGATGCCGCAGGCGCAATTCGCCACTCAATGCATCGACCGGAACGGCATAAGCCATTTGCCCCGGTTCGAATCGCGCCTTCTCCAGCGATGTCGGTTCGGTGCCAGCCTTGCCCATGAGCTTGATGCCCCAGGTCGTACGCTCGACATCGGCGCCCGGCGGCAGCGGCACTTCCAGCAGGCCATAGCGCAGCGGTTTGGCGGCTTTGCTGGTGACAATCACTTCGTCAAGATAGAGGTTGTCGCTGGACAGCGGCGCGTTGCCGACCGCTTCGAGTTTGAAAGTGAAAGCCTCATCCCCCGGCACCAGTCGCGACAGGCGACGGGTGATGGTCACGGCCATCGGATCGACCGCCGGCTGTTGGCTGCGGTAGCTCAATGCAGCGCGCAGCGGACGCTCTTGCACCCCGGCCAGCGTCAATACCGTCGGCACTGGTGCAGGCCCCTGCCACGTCCAATACATCTCACCAGAAACCCCGTACTGCTTCTTCCAGCCTTCACCCGGGGCCAATGCAATGGTGGGCGATGCCTGCTCGATACTGCGTTGCAGCCAGGTGAGCGCTAACGCACGTTCCAGGGTCGATTGCTGTGGCAACAGACGTTGCAGCAAGGCCTGGGCGTGAGCCTGATCGAAGGGTTGCAGCGACAGGTTCAGCGCTTCGGCAATCGGCTGGGAACTGACCGCCAGACGTTGCTGCGCGTCGGCCAGTTGCCGATTGAACGCGTCCGGCAAAGCGACCTTCGCCTGCCTTGCCAGCGATGCCGTCAGCACCCGTGCGGCCGCCAGCCCCAAGGCGGAATCCGGATCGCTCATGACCAGGCTGTCTTCGCCGTCTTCCATCAGATTCGCGGCGGTGCCCTCGCCCGCTTTCGCCAGGTCGTCCATCAAGCCACTGAGCAAGGTGTTGACCGGCAACTGCATCTGTTTGGCGAACGACAGGATCAGTGCCCGCTGCAACAGCGGCGTGTTCTTCGCCTGCTTGGCGTAGACCTCCAGCACCCGCTGCCAATGCTCCGGCGGCAGGCTCAGTTCCAATACCTGGCTGGCATGCCAGTCGGCGTAATAGGCGTAGGCGGTGAGGAAGGCATCCGGTTCGCCGTCCATGCCCCACCAAGTGAAGCTCGCCGAAGGGCCGGCCATTTGAACCAGGCGCAAGCGGCTGTTTTGCATGATCAGGCGCAGGCGATCGCGGACCTGCGGATTCGCCGCCAACGTCGGGTAGGCGATGCTCAACGGCAGCAGGCCGCTGGCGGTCTGCTCGACGCCACCGTAGGGGTAGCTCAACAGATCGTCGAGGGCAGAACGGAACAACGCTTGCGGACTGTCGTCCAGACGCAGGCGGATATCACTGGCATCTGCCGGCAGCATCAGCGGCGTATCGCCCTCACCCGCATCAAGACTCTGGGTTTGAATCACCTGCCAGCCTTCACCGGTCGCGCTCAGGCGCACCGCCAGGGCGTCAGCGGTTTTGCCATCCTGCACCAGTTCGGCGCTCCACTCGCCATTGGCCAGTTCAAAGGGCGGCAACGGGATGTAGTTGATGCCGCTGTTCAGGGTCACGGGCACACGCTGTTCGTTGCCGGCGTAACGGGTCACCAGTTCGGCCTTGACCGGTTTCTCGGCCTGGCTGAAAGCGAACACACCGAGCTCCGGCTTGTCGCCGGCGCGGAATCGGGTCGGACCGCTCCACTTCAGGTACAGCGGTTTTTCCGAGCGTACGAATTGCTTCTTCTGCCCGACCTGACCGTCATCGGCGATGGCCCTGGCGGTGATACGCCAGCGGGTCAGGGAGTCGGGCATCTTGAAGGTGAAGCGGGTTTTGCCGTTGGCATCAGTCAGCAATTCAGGTTGCCAGGCAGCCGTGTCGACATCCTCGCGACGCGGCCGCTCCAGCACTTTCACGCCGCGCTCACTGCGATTGGCTTTGCCCGGTGCACCGGGGCTGCCCGGCAAGGCAACGTCATAACTGATGAACGACAAACTGGCACTGGTGCGCACGTTGTTGCGACGTGGGTGATAGAAGAACTGGTCGATGCTCGGCGCGACTTCCGGTTGCAGGGCGTAGACCATTTCATCGACCACGCTGACCGTCAGGTGTGCGGGAATCGCTTTGCCGGCGAACCGGGTGGTCAGGTCCACCGAGACGGTTTCTCCCGGCTGATAGGTTTCCTTATCCGTGGTGATGGCCACGTCGATCTGTGGCGTGACCACCTTGATGCCGGCGTTCTGGAAACTGTACTGGCCACCCTTGGTGTACAGCACCGAGAAGGTCAGGTTCGGCGCGAAACCGTCCTTCACCGGGATGCGCGCCCGGTATTGGGTATCGCTGAGTTTTTCCATCTTCAGCCACTCGCCGCCCTTGGACAGCAACGCAGTGGCTTCGACCTTGTCCCGCTCCAGAGACAGCAGCGCATCGCTCACTGGCTCGGGGAAGGTGATCAGTGCCAGCGCTTCATCGCCTGCGATGTACTCGGGCTTGTCGAGGACGATTTCCACGGTGCCGGGTACGGCTTTGACACCGTCGCCGGTGACCGAATGCCCGGTGGCGCCAACCACGCGACCGTGGTCATCCTTGAGTGTCAGGTTGTAGGTGCCCGGTCGGTCAAAGGCCAGCGTGAAGCTTTTGTCGGTTGCCGTGAGTTTGCCTTCGCCGGTGCTCTGGTCTTCCAGTCGTACCCAGCCGTAGCTGCCCGGTGTAACAGCCTGCGCCTGCTCGCCTTCGCGGGTGTAGCTGAACGCAACCTTGTCGCCCACCGCGCTGAAGCGCTGAGGTGCGCTCAAGCGGAAGTTCGCCGCGCCACGGTCGATGAGGATTTCCTTGGTGGTCTTGACCCGATACGCCGCGCCGTCGCTGGCAAACACCGTGAGCATGTAGCGACTCGGTTTGTCCGCTGCCGGCAAGTCGAGGGACGCGTTGCCCTTGGCGTCGGTGGTCAATTCGGTGCTGGTCAGCTCCACCGGAAATTGTCCGAGGTATTGCAGTTCGTTGTCGACCATCGATAGCTGTTGGGCGCGCAGACTCAGGCTCAATTTGGCATTGGCCACCGGTTTTCCGTCCGGGTACAGCAGCACCAGGTTGCCCTTGACCGGTTCGCCAGTACGGTAATCCTGCTTGGCCAGATTGAGCGAAATCTCGAAGTGCGGCTTGATGTAATCAGCGACGCGAAAGGCGCTGCTGTAGGCCTGATCCTTGTAGTTGAAACGCAGTTCATAACCACCGGCCACGGCGTTATCGGGCAACTGGAATCGGCCCTGGGTGCCAGCCTTGGAGTCAAGCTTCAGATCGAGGGATTGCAGCGCCGTGCCGGTCGCATCCAGCACGGTCACATTGACGTCGGCCGCACTTGGCTGCACCGAGTCCCGGGCATTCTTGAACTCCCGCCCGACGATTTTCAGCGACACCCAATCCCCCGGCCGATACAGCGGCCGGTCGGTGAAGGCATAGAGCTTGGTGTCGTAGATTTCGCTGTCGTAGTAGAAATTCTCGGAGACGAACACCCCACCCTCTTCGTCCTCGCCGATCACGAACGAACGCTCGGGGCTGACGTGTTTCAGGCGCAGCAAGCCGTCGGTATCGGTGGCGCCGCTGCTCATCACGCCGAGGCCATCGGTCCACAGCACATTGACCTTCGGCACCGAGCTGCCTTCGTGTTTGCGCGCGGCCCACACCAGCAATTCGTCACCGGCGATCTTGCTCACCGCCACGGTGTTGGAGACGAACACCATGGTGGTCGCGCGGTACTTGCCGATCAGCGCTTCCACCAGATAAAGACCCGGTTTGAGATTGCCCAACGGGATGTACACGTTGCCCGGCGCGACACTGACGAATTCACTGGAAGACCCGGCCAGGTTCACCCCGGCAGGTGGCTGTATCGGCTTGGCCTGCCACAACGGATAACGGAACTGGCTGACCACCGGCAGACCCGGTATCAGCGCGAATTGCGGCTGTGCATCGTAGGGCGTTGGCGCGGCCATCGCATTGCCCATCTTCAGTTCCGGCACTTCCTCGGTGACTTGTTTACGCGACTCGTAGGAAAACGCCCGCTGCATCACCCGACGGGACTTGCGATACCAGTTGTCCCACAGATAAGCGAGGGTATTGGACAGGCCTTCACCCTTGAACTGGCCATCGCTGACCACTCGATGCAGGTTCTTCTGGCGCTTGAGGAAATCCAGCGGTTTGTCGATGCGATACACCCGAATGTCGGCGCCGCCGTAGGGTTCCATGCGAAACCGGCGATAGTCGCGGCCCGGCGCTTCGAGTCGCACCATCGCCTGTTCATCGCTGGCAAAGCTGCTGTCGGCCAGCAGGAAAAAACTCTCGCCGGCCACTGGCGTATAGCCGCTGGATGGAACGCTGTCTTCGGCGTGAACAGCTGAGAATGGCAATACCAATACCAACATCAGGGACAGATAACGCAGCATGCGGGCACCGGTCATTGGGAGAGAAAATTCAGTCGATAGACGCCGATGAAGTTGGGGTTGGCTGCATCGGGTATCCATCGGGTGTCCTTCCATGTCATGAGTTGCTGCAGGCTTGCCGAACGCATGCCGTTGTCGGTGGGTGTGGTGGTGCCGGTGTGATAGGCGATGTAGCGGCCCATCCAGATCATCAGGTGCTGGTCGTCACCCTGATCGAAAAACATCAGGTCGCCGGGGCGTGCTTGAGACACATCGCGGCTGACCAGATGGCTGTTGAACTGGATCAATTTGATCGCATTGACGTACGGCCCGACCTTGCCGCCGCCCTGCTGCCATTGCTGGGCAAGACCGCGCTGGTCATCACTCAACGGCAGCTCCGGCGGCAGGTAACGATTGGACAGGCCATTGCTGCGCAGCCATTTGTCGTCATGGACTTTCAGCGCTTCGTTAGCGGCGAAGCGCACCAGTCCGGCGCAATCCTGCTGATACCAGCGCGGGCTCGGGCCCTGGCTCAATTGTTCCTGGGCGATGCGCACGAACCAGGCGCGGAACACCTGGGATTGCTGCGGGTCGAGCGGCGGTGTCTCGACAGCCCGGGCACCGGTGCTCAGCAACAACGCCAACAGGCCGAGACTGCGGATCAATGCCGTCACAGGGCTTTCCACTCCAGTGGCAGCCACTGCCAGTGGCCGTCGGGCTCGCTGCCTTCGGGCAATGTCAGGGCATATTTGCCGTAGCCGCCGAGCTTGCGCAGTTTCGGGATCAGGTAGGTTTGTGCTGCGTTGTAGAACACCGGTTCCATGTCCTGGGGCAGACTGTCGAGGGTTTCCTGCTGCATCAGTTGCGCCATCGAGTCCGGACCGAAATAGACCGGCATCAGCAGGTCTTTCGGTACCACGTCGGCCATCGGCGGGAAGCGTTTGTCGAGGGTACCGAGGGCCTTGTCCACGAGTTTGTCGTCGAGGGAAAACAGCAAGGTTGAACCATGCCGCGCCAGACTGACTTTCATGAACGCCTTACCGGTAATGGCATCGGGGGCTTCAGCTTCCTTGGCCGCATAAGGACCGAAACTGGAGCTGACCTGGCGTTGCCACTGATGGCTCTGGCCTTCCTGTTTTTCCACCACCGGGAATGCGCCTACTTCGACATTGCTCTCGTAGGCACCGACCATCGAGCCGAACAGGCTGCCCAAATCCCCATCGAGTTTGCCGCTGTCGTCATCGTTGAGGCTGGCCACCAGCAAGGGTGTGTACAACCGCGAATCGGCATACCAGCAAAGCCCCGCCGCGCCGGCCATTTGTTCGGTCAGCGTCTGGGCCACCTTCTCCTGCGCACCGAGTTTCACCAGCAGCGGTGTCTGTTGTTCGGCAGCCAGCGGCAACGCCACGCAAGCGCTGGCGCCCATGGGCATGGCTTGCCAGATCGGTTTGAAATCGAAGTCCGGCTGATTCTCCAGTTCATCCATGGCCAGGAAGCTGTGCCAGCCCTTGTCGTCCATGTCGAAACGCAGACCGGCGAAATTTGGAATGAAGCGCTGATACCCCATGGCCAACACACTGGCATTGACCGACAGACGTTGTTTCACCTCCGGCGCGCGCGGCGGCAGGCCGAAGGCTTCGGGGAACAGTTTGTCGCCATTGAGCAACGCGGCAATGGCCGTGGTCGACACGCTGCCCGGCTCCTCCGTTGCACCGCTCTGCGGATCGTAGAGTTTCGCCGGGTTGGACAGCACCACCAGTTTGTCGCCATGGGACGCGAACAGCAGCGCCTTGCTCGCGTTGTAACTGAGTTGATAGAACGCCACGTCGTCGGCACCGACTTTCACGTCAGCGACTTTGCTCAACTGCGAGTCGTCCAGCGCCACTTTGGCCAGCGGTTCCAGCACCTTGGCCAACCCGCCGCGATCCATCACCAGCAGGAAATCCTTGAGCCGCCCATCCGCCCCGCGCCACAACGCTACGTCGGCAGGCTGATCGAACAGTTGCTCGATCAAGGTGTCCTGCAGTTTCAGGTCATGTTCGTAAATGATCCGCCGCAAGCTGCCGATCAACCCCAGGCGGTCGACGTGGGTTTCGTAATAGAAGACGAAATCTTCGGTCAGGGTTTCCTTGAGGAACGGCACCGCCAGCAAGTCCTTGGGCAACTGGCTCAGGGAATGAGTTTCCAGCAGGCCATCGGGGCGGCTCATGCCCAGTTTGTCACTGGCCAACACAGGCGCCGGGGCCCTGGGCTTGTGCATGAACCACCCCAACCCACCGGCCACGCCAATGACCAGGCATATTCCGATCAGCAGCGTCGGCCAATGCAAGGAAGGTTTGGCCGCTGGTGCGCCAGCGGCCGGAGTAACAGTGCTATCACTCATGTTCACAAAACCCGATGTTCATCCGTGGAGCGGGGATGCTTAGTAGTTGAAAGTCTTGACCAGCAGCAGGTCGCCGATTGCGCGCAGGGGCACGATGAACGTCTCGCGTTTTTCATCGACGGTGTTTTCGTTGAGCACCAGGTTGATCTGCGAGGTAATCACCTCGTTCTGGTTGCCGGACTCATCGAAGTTATAGCCGCCGCTGCCGAAGTTGCCCCAATAGTTCACGTAAACCAGATAAGTGCCACGCTGCGGTGCGGTCATGGTGAACATTTCCGGACCCGGGCCATCGACGCCGTCAGGGTCGAGGCCGCCGCCATTGGTCAAGGCCGAGTGCGCCCAGAAGGCATGCTGGCCATCTGGCGTGACAATATGCAGGTCGAGTTCGGCTTTCGGATCGTCCCAACCCAGTACCACGCGAATCCGCGCCGGGGTGCGCAGGTTGTTGGCTTCATAGAATTGAACACGCTTGAGGGACTGACCTTCGGCGCTGCGCACTTCGACGCTGTTGGAACCGGCGCCAAACGCATAGGGCCGGGCGAAACGCCCTTGCTCGTCGGTATAGAGATTCAGCGGATTGCCGTTGACCGCCAAGGTGTGCGGCCCGCGCTGGGTGCCGATCGCCTTGAGCCGACCTTCGATCATCGTGCGATTGCGCTGCACACCCCGGTCGATGGGTGGCGTGGGATAGGCGACTTGCGGGTATTCGCTACGGTCCAGCAGACCGTTGTAACGCCAGCCGCCCACCGGTTCCGACAACTCGGCATTCGGCGCGGCCAGAATCACAGGCGCGAAAACCAGCCCGATCAGCAGCAAAAGAAATGAGCGCATGCGACGCCTCCTGCCATGCATGACGAAAACTTGCGCCTGATCCTGGGCGCATTGCAGATGTCGATACTGCGTTTCGTCTGAAAGACCCGTGACTATTGGGTCGTAGATGGCGCAAAGGTTAGCCATTCGGGTGTTTTTTAACAATCGGATGGCTCCGAAATTGCGGTGGGAATCACGGTAACGGGTGGACGGTGAGCCGAATACGCGCCATATTCGGCTCATTATGTGAGCCGAATATCCTTTCCAATCGGCTCACCCCACTTAGAGCATCAAGTTCATGACACCTCAATGGATATGGCAGCAGCCTGATTGGCCGGGGTTCACCTGGAATGCCGAACGCCTGGCGCCTTTGTTACGCGAGTGCGTTCAAGGACAAGGCCGGCTAATGGGCATGGCCAGTTCCGTGGGCAGTTCGCTGAGCGCGCAAAGTGAACTGGATGCATTGCTGCAGAACATCGTCACCTCGTCGGCGATTGAAGGCGAACAGCTGAATGTCGGTTCAGTTCGTTCTTCATTGGCGCGGCGATTGGGGTTGGAACTCAATGATGGCGACAACGTCAGCAAGCGCAGTGAAGGGCTCGCGCAATTAATGCTCGATGCTACCCGGCATTTCGCCGAGCCGCTGACACTTGAACGATTGCTGGATTGGCATGAGTGGCTGTTTCCAGAACAGGAAATTGGCTTGGCCGCGCAAAGCATTCGTGTAGGTGCTTTGCGCGGCGATGATCCAATGCAAGTGGTTTCCGGTCGTCTCGACAGACCGACCGTGCACTTCGAAGCACCGCCTCGCCTGGGCCTTGAGCGCCAACTCGATGCCTTCCTCGAATGGTTTGAAACCAGCCGAAATCAGTCCGGGCCCGACCCTGTGCTGCGAGCTGGCATCGCACACTTCTGGTTTGTCACACTCCATCCGTTTGACGACGGCAACG
Organism: Pseudomonas sp. GW821-FHT02A08; assembly: GCF_059422045.1. Classification (NCBI taxonomy): domain Bacteria; kingdom Pseudomonadati; phylum Pseudomonadota; class Gammaproteobacteria; order Pseudomonadales; family Pseudomonadaceae; genus Pseudomonas; species Pseudomonas sp. GW821-FHT02A08. Next base: position 80,716 of record NZ_JBWKWD010000010.1, on the reverse strand, counting down.
GTCGCCTGACCAGGACGATCACCGACCTTGCATTGGCTCAAGGCGAGGCTCAGGCGATCCGTTTTTATGCCATGTCGGCGAGTATTCTCGAGGATCGATCTGGCTATTACCGGGTGCTGGAAACCTGCCAGAAATCCAACACGGACATTACGGTTTGGCTCGAATGGTTCCTGCAAACTCTATTGCGCAGCTTGCAACAAGCCATGGCACGGATCGAATCCGTGCTGGGCAAAGCGCGCTTCTGGCAGGCGCACCGGGAGTCCGAGCTGTCGACCGAGCAGACCAAAGTACTGAATCGTTTGCTGGACGGAGGGGAGCGTGGATTCGAAGGCGGGATCAGTGCGGCGCAGTATCAGGCCGTGGCGAAAGTCTCCAAAGCGACCGCGACCCGGCATCTGGCGGAACTGCTGGATAAGGATTGCCTGCAACGCCTGCCGGGTGGCGGGCGCAGTACTCGCTACCAGATCAAATATCCCGATCAAGCGCATCCTGAGCACTGAAACCCTTGCACCAACCACCCCGCTCATTTGCCCATGCCCCCCCTATCTGCTAGTGTCGCGCCGGTTTAACGTCAACCGGAAATCGCCGCCATGGCCCGCAAAAAAGCTGCACTGGATTTCGAACAGTCCCTCGCCGACCTGCAAACGCTGGTGGAGCGTCTGGAGAATGGCGAATTGTCGCTGGAAGACTCGCTGGCCGCTTTCGAGCAAGGCATCGGTCTGACCCGCGATTGCCAGGCGGCGCTGGCCCAGGCCGAGCAAAAGGTTCAGGTGCTGCTCGAGCGTGATGGCGAGTTGGCTGAGGAACCCTTCGACGCGGATCAGCCAGAATGATTGCAGCGTACTCGGCAAGCAGCCAGGCCCGCGTCAATGCGGCCCTGGAAACCCTGTTCACGGCACCGAGCCCGGAGCTGGCGCGGCTGTATGAAGCCATGCGCTACAGCGTGATGAATGGCGGCAAACGCGTGCGCCCACTGTTGGCCTACGCCGCGTGCGAAGCGTTGGGCGGCAAGGCCGAGCAAGCCAACGGCGCAGCCTGTGCGGTGGAGCTGATCCACGCCTATTCGCTGGTACATGACGATTTGCCGGCGATGGACGATGACGATCTGCGTCGCGGCCAGCCCACCACCCACAAGAAATTCGATGAAGCCTGCGCAATCCTCGCCGGCGACGGTTTGCAGAGTCTGGCCTTCAGCGCCCTGCTCGACCCACGCCTGAGCACATTGGACGCCGAGATCCACCTGCAGATGGTCAGTGCCTTGGCGCTGGCGGCAGGCCCGGCAGGCATGGTCGGCGGTCAGGCCATCGACCTCGGCTCGGTCGGTCTGAAGCTTGACCAGAAAGCCCTGGAGTACATGCACCGGCACAAGACCGGCGCGTTGATCGAGGTCAGCGTCAAGCTCGGTGCCCTGGCCAGCGGCCGTGCCGAGAAAGACGAACTCAAGTCCCTGCAGACTTATGCACAGGCCATCGGCCTGGCATTCCAGGTGCAGGACGACATTCTCGACGTCGAAAGCGATACCGAAACCCTCGGCAAACGCCAGGGCGCCGACATTGCCCGGGACAAGCCGACCTACCCGGCCCTGCTCGGACTCGACGCCGCCAAGGCCTATGCCCTGGAGCTGCGCGACCAGGCCCTGCACGCGCTGCGACCGTTTGACGCGGCGGCCGAGCCCTTGCGTGATCTGGCCCGGTATATCGTCGATCGCCGCAGCTGAAGGCGATTGCGCCAAAAAAGCCCAACGCGTGGGCAGGGGGCGATGCATCAGGTAAACTGCCGCATCTTTTATACCTATAACGATTCGCCTGATGCCCACGACGTTTCATGAGATTCCCCGCAAGCGCCCGACCACGCCCCTGCTCGACCGCGCTAACACGCCGGACGGCCTGCGCCGGTTAGGCGAAGCCGAGCTGGAAACCCTGGCCGATGAGTTGCGCCTGGAATTGCTCTACACGGTCGGCCAGACCGGTGGGCATTTCGGTGCCGGCCTGGGCGTGATCGAGCTGACCATCGCGCTGCATTACGTCTTCGACACCCCGGACGACCGGCTGGTGTGGGACGTGGGTCATCAGGCTTATCCACACAAGATCCTCACCGGTCGTCGCGAGCGCATGGAAACCCTGCGCCAGAAGGACGGCGTCGCTGCGTTCCCGCGCCGCTCCGAGAGCGAGTACGACACCTTTGGCGTCGGCCACTCCAGCACCTCGATCAGTGCAGCGCTGGGCATGGCGATTGCCGCCCGCCTGCAAAACAGCGAGCGCAAGGCGATCGCGGTGATCGGCGACGGCGCGCTGACCGCGGGCATGGCGTTCGAGGCGCTGAACCATGCGCCGGAAGTGGACGCCAACATGCTGGTGATCCTCAACGACAACGACATGTCGATCTCGCGCAACGTCGGTGGCTTGTCGAACTACCTGGCGAAGATCCTTTCCAGCCGCACCTACGCGAGCATGCGCGAAGGCAGCAAAAAAGTGCTGTCGCGCCTGCCCGGCGCCTGGGAAATCGCGCGCCGGACCGAAGAATATGCCAAAGGCATGCTGGTTCCCGGCACGCTGTTCGAAGAATTGGGCTGGAACTACATCGGCCCGATCGATGGCCACGACCTGCCGACCCTGATCGGCACCCTGCGCAACATGCGCGACCTGAAAGGTCCGCAGTTCCTGCACGTCGTCACCAAGAAAGGCAAAGGCTTCGCTCCGGCGGAAGTCGACCCGATCGGTTACCACGCCATCACCAAACTCGAACCGCTGGACGCTCCGGCCGCCGCGCCGAAGAAGGCCAGCGGGCCGAAGTACTCCGGTGTGTTCGGCGAATGGCTGTGCGACATGGCGACGGCTGATCCGCGCCTGGTCGGGATTACCCCGGCGATGAAGGAAGGCTCGGATCTGGTTGCCTTCAGCGAACGTTTCCCGCTGCGTTACTTCGACGTGGCCATTGCCGAGCAGCACGCCGTCACCCTCGCGGCTGGCATGGCCTGCGAAGGTGCCAAACCCGTGGTGGCCATCTATTCGACCTTCCTGCAGCGCGGCTACGACCAGCTTGTCCACGATGTGGCGGTGCAGAATCTCGACGTGCTGTTCGCCATCGACCGTGCAGGCCTGGTGGGCGAAGACGGCCCGACCCACGCCGGCAGCTTCGATTTGTCGTTCCTGCGCTGCATTCCCGGCATGCTGGTGATGACCCCGAGCGATGAAAACGAGCTGCGCAAGATGCTCACCACCGGCCACCTGTACGAAGGCCCGGCGGCGGTGCGTTACCCGCGCGGCAACGGTCCGAACGCGACCATCGAGAAAGACCTCGAACCGATCGAGATCGGCAAAGGCATAGTCCGCCGCCAGGGCAGCAAAGTCGCCCTGCTGGTATTCGGCGTGCAACTGGCCGAAGCCCTGAAAGTCGCCGAAACGCTGGACGCGACGGTGGTCGACATGCGTTTCGTCAAGCCGCTGGATGAAGCACTGGTTCGCGAAATCGCCAGCAGCCACGATCTGCTGGTGACCGTCGAAGAAAACGCGATCATGGGCGGCGCCGGTGGTGCGGTCAGCGAATTCCTCGCCCGTGAAAACATCCTCAAGTCGATGCTGCACCTGGGCTTGCCGGACATTTACGTCGAACACGCCAAGCCTGCGCAAATGCTGGCCGAGTGTGGCCTGGATGAGGCGGGAATCGAAGCGTCCATTCGCGAGCGCTTGCAACTGCTCAACATCTAAACGCAAAACCCTGTGGGAGCGGGCTTGCTCGCGAAAGCGTCGGATCATTCAACTGGAAAGTTGACTGACACTCCGCCTTCGCGAGCAAGCCCGCTCCCACATTTGATTTGTGTGCGCCACGAAGCACCAACGGACTACCAATGAAACTCTCCCCCCTCGCCCTGACGCTGGCTCTGCTGCCGGCTGGCCAGCTGCTTGCCGACACCTTCGAACGCGACCAGGCATTGAAGCTGCCCGACGTATTGATCAGCGCCAACCGCCAGGTCGAAGCGCGCAACGACAGCAGCGCCGCCAACACGGTGTTCACCCGCGAGGACATCGATCGCCTGCAACCCGACAGCGTTACCGATCTGCTACGTCGGGTACCGGGTGTGCAGGTTTCGCAAACGGGTGGGCGCGGCAGCCTTCCGGGTGTATACATCCGCGGTACCCAGTCGGCCCAGAGCCTGGTGTTGGTGGACGGCCAGCGCATCGGCAGCTCGACCTCCGGCGACAGCAATCTGCAACACATCAATATCGAGCAAGTCGAGCGCGTGGAAGTGCTGCGCGGCTCCCGCTCGGTGATTTATGGCAGCGATGCGATTGGCGGGGTGATCCAGATCTTCACTCGCCGTGGTAGCGAACAAGGCCTGCAACCGCGTTTGCACACGGGTTTTGGCAGCAACCAGACCTGGGAGCACAGCCTTGGCCTGTCCGGTGGGGATGAGCGAACCCGCTTCAACCTCGGCGCCAGCCTCGACGACAGCGCCGGGATCAATCGCACCCACCAGTCACACCCCAGCGACGGCGACCATGACGAGTATCGCAACCAGTCGTTCAGCCTGAGCTTGAGCCATGCCCTGGGCGATGACGTCGAGATCGGCGCCAACGTGCTGGATAACCGTGGCAAGAGCGAGTTCGACAGCCCGTTCGCGTCGGTCCAGCAACAGCCCTACAGCAACTTCGATGTCAGTAGCGTCAGCAGCTATGTCGATGCACGGGTCAACGACCTGTGGAAAACCCGCATTGATTTCGGCCACAGCGAAAACCGCGAGGAGCCCCTCGACAAGCTCAGCGATGAACGCACGGTGTTCAACACGTATCGCGACTCGGTGACCTGGCAAAACGACCTGACGCTAAACGAGCGCAATAGCCTGCTGCTGGGCGGCGACTGGTATGAAGACCGGATCAACAGCAGCACGGCGTATGACGAAGACAGCCGTTGGAACCGCGCCGCGTTTATCCAGCATCGTTTTCAGGCGGACAGTTTCTCCACGGAGTTGGGCCTGCGCCACGACGATAACCAGCAGTTCGGCAGCCAGAACACCTGGAGCGGCACCTTCACCCTGCCGCTGAACCCGGACAACGAAGTGCTGCTGACCTACAGCGAAGGCTTCCGCGCGCCGACGTTCAACGATCTGTATTACCCGGACTTCAGCAACCCGGACCTGAAGCCTGAAACCTCGAAAAGCTATGAACTGCAGTGGCGCAGCCAACTGACCGAGGACAGTCGCCTGGAGGCTTCGCTCTACCGGACGGACCTCGAAGACGCGATCATCTTCGGCAGCAACTCGCGCCCGGAGAACGTTGCCTCGGCGCGGATCAACGGTTTTGAAGCGGCATTGAAGCAGGAGTTGTTCGGCTGGCAGAGCAACCTTGGCGTGGCGATCATCGACCCGCGGGATCGCGACACTGGCCATACCCTGGCCCGTCGTGCGCGGCGCACCTTGAGCTGGGATCTGGACCGGCAATTCGATCGCCTGGGCCTCGGCGCCAGTTGGCAAGCGGTCAGCAGCAGTTATGACGACTTGAACAATCAACAGCCGCTTGGCGGCTATGCCTTGTTGGGACTGCGCAGCAGCTGGGAGCTCAATCATGAAATCAGGCTGCAACTGAAGGTCGATAACCTGCTGGACAAGGGTTACAGCCGGGCGTTGTACAGCTACCAAGGTAGCCAGTATGGGTATCGCGAGGAAGGTCGGGCGTGGATGTTCGGGGTGACGTGGACGCCGGAGATCTGATCCGGACCTTGTACTGTCTGGGCCGACCTCTTCGCGGGCAAGCCCGCTCCCACAGGTTTTGCGCGATCCTGTGGGAGCGGGCTTGCTCGCGAAACAGTCAACTCGGTCTCAGCGGTCGGGCGCAATCAAATGACAAAGCTTTGCAGTCGCCTCGATCATCTGCCCACTCGGCCGCTCCAGCCCCTTGTCCGTGACCAGGCGCAATTGCCCTTGTGTTACCGCAGCCACCTGCGGCCAGGCTTTCCACGCATCGAGCTGCGCCTGTTCGCTGGCCAGAATCACCTCGGGATTACGCTGCAACACCGCCTCCACGCTCACCTGAGGTGCCGGCAGTTTCAGGTCGGCAAACACGTTTTGCGCACCGCAGACCTCCAGCGCATCACTGATGATCTGCTCGCCACCCACCGTGTACAGCGGTCGATCCCACACCTGATAGAACACCCCTAGTGGCTGATCGCGCCGATAGCGCAAGCGCAATTCATCCAGCCGCTGGCGTAAATCGGTGGCCAACGAAATTCCGCGTTCAGGCCGACCGAGCTGAGCGGCAATGGTCTCGATCTGTGCGGCGAGCTGGTCCAGGCTGTGGGGTTCGGCGATGTAGGTGGGAATATTCAGTCGCTTGAGCTGGTCACGCTGGGCCGGGCCGACGCTGCCGGGCCATAGCAGCAACAGATCGGGTTTCAGGCTGAGCAGGCGCTCCATGTCCAGCTGGCCATAGCGGCCAACGGAGGGCAGGCCCTTGAGTTCGGCAGGTCGCTCACCGGCGTCCAGCACACCGACCAGGAGGTCGGCGGAGCCCAGTTCAACGACGATTTCAGAGAGCGATGGTGCCAGGCTGACAACCCGCTCGACCGCGAATGCCGAGCCGCTGGCGGCCAGCAGCAACACCGCCAGCCAGCGCGCGCGCATCAACCGAGTTGACGCGGAATACGGTAGAGGTAGAACAGCACCGCGGTCGACAGTGCCAGCAGCATCAGCGGCACGGCTTCGAGACCGACGAACACCGCCAGGGCACCGATCCAGGCCGGCAGTCCGGCGGCCAGGAATGCCGTGCGCCGCTTGGCCGCCAGACTGACCCAGGCGGCAGGTTCTTCAGGGGTATCGAGGGCTTTCTGGGTGGCGATCAGCGCGTGTTTGTAGGCGCCGAAAAATTTCAGGCTGACAAACATCGAGGCGACTCCGGCGATGAACAACGGCATCGCCAGCACCGGCAGAATGGCTTCGCTCTGGCCGAACAGCGCGTTGATCACAATCAGCGGCAACAGGGCCAGTGCCAGGTATTGCCACCAGTTGACCGACAGTCGCCGCCGCACCTGACCGCGGGTCACGCCCGGTCTACCTCGCCCTGATGCTCATTGCCCATCATGTGGTCTAGCTTGCTGGCCTTGGTCGCCAGGTAGAGTCGGTTATGCGGGTTGTGGCCGGTGTGCAGCGGCACGCGCTCGGCGACCACGATACCCATGTCGGTCAAAGCCTTGACCTTGCGCGGGTTGTTGGTCATCAGGCGCAGGGACTTCACGCCCAGGTGCTCCAGCATCGGCAGGCACATGGCGTAGTCACGCTGGTCGGCGGCAAAGCCCAGGCGCTCGTTGGCTTCGACGGTATCGGCGCCACCGTCCTGCAGCTCATAGGCGCGGATCTTGTTCAGCAGGCCAATGCCCCGGCCTTCCTGGCGCAGGTAGAGCAAGACGCCACGACCTTCACGGGCGATGGCCTGCAAGGCGGCCTCCAGTTGCGAGCCGCAGTCGCAACGCTGGCTGAACAGGGCATCGCCCGTCAGGCATTCGGAGTGCAACCGGCCGAGTACCGGGGCACCGTCGTCGAATTCACCCAGGCTCAGCACAACGTGCTCGCGGCCGGTGGCTTCATCGAGAAAGCCATGCATGGTGAATTGCGCAAAAGGCGTTGGCAGCTTGGAAGCGGCGACAAAAACGACAGGCACCGGTGTGCTCCTGATCTAAAAGTCTGAAGATTCGCAGAGCCGGCATTGTAACAGCAGGTTCCGGAGGACGCTTAGGCTGAATTATCGGCGATAACCATCAAAATGTTTGATACACGCCGCCACAATCAATGTGGGAGCAACTGTCTTCACCTTGCCACTCGTCACCGCCACCCGTGCCTCCCCCGATTAACCGTTCTCCCGATTAACGCCCGGCCCCCCTCGATCAGGCGAAAAACCACACCAGCCCCTGCATCGCCAACCAGGCGAACACCCCGGCCAGGACATCATCGAGCATGATGCCGACGCCGCCATGTACGTGCCGGTCAATCCAGCGAATCGGCCATGGCTTGAGAATGTCGAAGAAGCGGAACATCAGGAAACCCGCCAGCAACCACTGCCAGCCTTCCGGCACCAGCCACAGGGTTATCCACATCCCGACCATTTCGTCCCAGACGATGCCTTCATGGTCGTGTACCCGCAAATCGTCGGCCACTTTGCCGCACAGCCAGAAGCCGAACAGCATGGTGATGCCCAGCATCAGCCAGTAACCCCAGTCGGGCAGCATTTGCCACAACGGAATAAAGGGCAGCGCAACCAACGACCCCCAAGTGCCGGGCGCCTTTGGCAAGGTGCCCGAGCCGAAGCCGAACGCCAGGAAATGCCATGGATTACGCCAGACCGACGGCGGTACGAACTCCGCCGGGACCTGTTTGGGATGATCTGTCACGGTGACTCCCGAAAATGTTGATAACCCCGGGTTTGCGGGGTGATGTCTTTGCCATCGGCGTCCAGCAGCCTCACGCCCTGCCCCGTCACCACCTGCCCGATTACATGGATCGGCCAGCCATCGCCCAGCAATAGCGGCAACTCGACGGACGGTAAGGTGAAAACCAGGACGTAATCGTCGCCGCCGCTCAGGGCCGCAACCTGTGCGTCCGATTGACCGAGAAAGTCGACCAGGCTCTGCGACAGCGGTAAACGATCCCGCTCGACTTCGATACCGACCTTCGAAGCCAGCGCGATATGCCCGCAATCAGCGAGCAGTCCGTCAGAAATATCCATTGCCGAAGTAGCCTTGCCCTGTAGCGCCTGACCCAAACCGAGCTGCGGTTGCGGCGACCAGTAATGCGCCAGCAACGGCTCGGCAATGCTCGCTTGCGCTGTGCGCTGGCCGAGCACCAAGGGCAAGGCACCGGCGGCATTGCCCAGGTTGCCGCCGACACACAGCAGGTCGCCCGGTTGCGCACCGCTGCGGGTCAGCGCCAGACCGGCCGGTACTCGCCCGAACACGGTCATGGTCAGGCTCAGCGGCCCGCGGGTCGTGTCGCCACCCACCAGCGCCACGCCGCAACTTTGCGCCATCTGGTTCAAACCGCGGGCATAGGCTTGCAGCCAATCGGCGGTCACCGTCGGCAAGGTCAGGGCAAGGGTAAAGGCAACCGGAGTGGCGCCCATGGCGGCCAGGTCGCTGACGGCTACGGCCAGCGAGCGCTGACCGAGCAGAAACGGATCGCAGGGATCGGCGAAATGCACGCCGGCCACCAACGTATCGGTAGAAATCGCCAACTGCTCCCCGGGAGGAACAGCTAGCAAGGCGCAGTCATCGCCAATCCCGAGGGCAACGCCTTCGCCGCCCTGCGCACAAGGCGCAGCGGCGAAGAAGTTACGGATCAGTTCAAACTCACCCATAGCAGTTGCAAGCGCCGATCAGCGCTTGAACGCCTTGACTTCAGCTTCACGCAGACGCGGGGCCAGCTTGTCGAGCACACCGTTGACGAACTTGTGGCCGTCGGTGGAACCGAAGACCTTGGCCAGTTCGATACCTTCGTTGATCACAACGCGGTACGGCACGTCGACGCGCTTGAGCAGTTCCCAGGTGGACAGGCGCAGAACCGCCAGTTCAACCGGGTCCAGCTCTTCGATGGTCAAATCCAGGCATGGCGTGAGCGCGGTGTCGATTTCGGTCTTGAACTGCGGAACCCCGTGCAGGATCTCGCGGAAGTAGGCGCCGTCGACATCGGTGAAATCGTTATCGACCCGGAACTGCGCTTCGATCTCGTTCAGCGATTGCTTGGCCATGTGCCATTGGTACAGCGCCTGGGTCGCGAGCTGACGGGCTTCGCGACGCTTGACGCTTTTCGATGGCTTGCCGGCATCCGCAGGCTTTGGATCGCGCGGGTTGAAACGATCGCTTTCGTCGCTAATCACTTGGCCTCCAACTGCGCCAGCAGGCTGACCATTTCCAGAGCGGACAGGGCAGCTTCAGCACCTTTGTTGCCGGCCTTGGTGCCGGAACGTTCGATGGCTTGTTCGATGGAATCAACGGTCAGGACGCCGAAAGCGACAGGAACGCCGAACTCCATGGACACCTGGGCCAGGCCCTTGGTGCATTCGCCAGCCACGTATTCGAAGTGCGGAGTGCCGCCACGAATGACCGCGCCCAGGGCGATGATTGCCGCGAACTCGCCTTTCTGGGCGACTTTCTGCGCAACCAGCGGAATTTCGAAGGCGCCAGGTGCGCGGATGATGGTGATGTCGCTTTCGCTCACGCCGTGGCGAACCAGGGCATCAACTGCACCGCTGACCAGGCTTTCAACGACGAAGCTGTTGAAACGGCCCACTACCAGAGCGTAGCGGCCTTTAGGGGCGATGAAGGTACCTTCGATGGTCTTCAGGGTCATTCGATAGATCTCTTAAAGAGCCGGGACGCGTCTCGTACGCGTCCCTCGGTGATATTTGAACCGCGAATTCAAGGCCGGAAACAACCGGTCATTATTCGGAGGGCACGTATTCTACAACTTCCAGATCGAAACCGGATATCGCATTAAATTTCATTGGCGCCGACATCAGGCGCATTTTGCGCACGCCCAGGTCGCGCAGGATCTGCGAACCAGCACCGACAGTACTGTAGGTGGTCGGTTTTTTCACCGCGGCGTGATCGGCGGTTTCGCGGATATGCGCCAGCAACACGTCGCCATCGAGCGGGTGACCGAGCAACAGCACCACGCCGCTGCCGGCCTCGGCAACCGTGGCCATGGCGGCCCGCAGGCTCCAGCGGCCCGGTTGTTTGACCATCAGCAGGTCACGCAGCGGGTCCATGTTGTGCACGCGAACCAGGGTCGGCTCTTCGGCACACACGTTGCCCAGGGTCAGCGCCATGTGCACGTCGCCTTCCACCGAATCACGATAGGTCACCAGGTTGAATTGGCCCAGTTCGCTGTCCAGTGGCTGCTCGGCAATCCGCTGAACGGTACGTTCGTGGATCATCCGGTAGTGAATCAGGTCGGCGATGGTGCCGATCTTGATGTCGTGTTCGGCGGCAAAAGCTTCCAGCTCGGCGCGACGGGACATGGTGCCGTCGTCGTTCATCACTTCGCAGATCACGCCGCTCGGCTCGAAACCGGCCATGCGCGCCAGGTCGCACGCCGCTTCGGTGTGGCCGGCACGGGCCAGGGTGCCGCCGGCCTGGGCCATCAGCGGGAAGATGTGGCCCGGGCTGACGATGTCTTCAGCCTTGGCATCACGGGCGGCGGCGGCCTGCACGGTGCGCGCGCGGTCGGCGGCGGAGATGCCGGTGGTCACGCCGGTGGCCGCTTCGATCGATACGGTGAACTTGGTGCCAAAACCGGAACCATTGCGCGGCGCCATCAACGGCAGCTTGAGCAGTTCGCAGCGCTCGCGGCTCATCGGCATGCAGATCAGGCCACGGGCGTGCTTGGCCATGAAGTTGATGTGCTCAGGCTTGCAGCACTCGGCGGCCATGATCAGGTCGCCTTCGTTCTCGCGGTCTTCGTCATCCATGAGGATGACCATCTTGCCTTGGCGGATGTCTTCAACCAGTTCTTCGATGCTATTGAGCGCCACAAGGCACCCCCTTGAGTCAGGATTTGAGGTAGCCGTTGGCGGCCAGAAAGCTTTCAGTGATGTTTCCGGATTTTGCAGGCTCTGCGGCCTTGTCGCCCAGCAGCAGGCGTTCCAGATAACGGGCCAGCAAGTCCACTTCCAGGTTCACCCGGCGACCCGGCTGATACGACGCCATGATGGTTTCGCTCAGGGTGTGGGGAATGATGGTCAGCAGGAACTCGGCGCCATCGACTGCGTTCACGGTCAGGCTGGTGCCGTCGACGGTGATCGAGCCTTTATGGGCAATGTACTTGGCCAGGTCCTTCGGCGCGCGGATGCGGAATTCCACGGCCCGCGCGTTCTCGGTACGGGCAACCACTTCGCCCACGCCGTCGACGTGACCACTGACCAGATGCCCGCCGAGGCGAGTGGTCGGGGTCAGGGCTTTTTCCAGATTGACCGGGCTACCGCTTTTCAGGTCGTTCATGGCGGTGCAGTCGAGGGTTTCGCGACTGACGTCCGCCGCAAAGCCGTTGCCCGGCAACTCAACGGCGGTCAGGCATACGCCGTTGACCGCGATGCTGTCGCCCAGCTTGACGTCGCTCAGGTCGAGCTTGCCGGTTTCGACGTGAACCCGCACATCACCGCCCTTTGGGGTCAATGCACGAATACTGCCGATGGATTCGATGATGCCGGTAAACATGAGGTTCTCCTCGAGAACAAAGCCAGCGCTATAGCGATGGCCGGAAATTATACGCTTGCTGCTGGCACTGGGATGGCGATGACTCGCCAGTCATCGCCAACTGCACGAATTTCGGTGATTTTGAGTTCCGGCGCATCCTTCATTTGCGCGAGCGGCCAGTCCAGCAGCGGCCGCGCCGAGGAGCCCAAAAACTTGCCGGCGATGAAAATCTGGAACTCGTCCACCAGCCCGAGCTGGGCGAAAGCACCCGCCAGACGCGGACCAGCCTCGACCAACACCTCGTTGACGCCACGGGCGGCGAGCTCAACCAGCAGCTGACGCAGGTCGACCTGGCCATCGTAGCCGGGCACGATCAGGCATTCCGGGCCGTTGGCGTATTGCTCTTCCACCGCCACGCAAGTCGCGACCAGCGCCGGGCCGGCCTTGAAGAACGGTGCATCCAGCGGCACCCGCAGGCGTCCGTCGACCAGCACCCGCAGCGGCGGACGGCTCATGGCCAAGGCGGTTTGCTCTGCATCCAGCCCCAGCTCATCGGCGCGCACAGTCAAACGAGCATTGTCCGCCAGCACCGTATCGGCGCCGGTCAGCACCACACTGGCCTGGGCGCGCAGGCGTTGCACCGCCGAACGTGCGGCCGGGCCGGTGATCCATTGGCTTTCGCCACTTTCCATGGCCGTGCGCCCGTCCAGGCTCATCGCCAGCTTGACCCGCACGAACGGCAAGCCGTGTTCCATGCGTTTCAGGAAACCTTGATTGAGCTTGCGCGCCTCGCCTTCCAGCACACCGCTTTCGGTGGCGATGCCGGCCTGGACCAGACGTTGCAGACCGCGACCGGCGACTTCCGGGTTCGGGTCCTGCATCGCCGCGACCACGCGGGCCACACCGGCATTGACCAGTGCATCGGCGCAAGGCGGTGTGCGGCCATGGTGGCTGCAAGGTTCAAGCGTCACGTAAGCGGTGGCGCCACGAGCCTGCTCACCGGCCGCGCGCAAGGCGTGGACTTCGGCGTGGGGCTCGCCGGCGCGCTCGTGCCAGCCTTCACCGACAATCTGCCCGCCCTGCACGATCACGCAACCGACCCGCGGATTGGGGTGCGTCGTGTACTGCCCCTTGCGCGCCAGTTCCAGGGCACGGGCCATGAAATGAGCATCGAGGATGGCAAGTTCTGCGGGCGTGTTCATTCTTTCACCGGTTCACGGGCCAGGCGATCGATCTCTTCGCGGAACTCGTTGAGGTCCTGGAAGCGGCGATATACCGAAGCGAAGCGGATGTAGGCGACTTCGTCGAGCTTCTGCAGCTCGGCCATCACCAGTTCGCCGACCACGAGGGATTTGACCTCGCGCTCGCCCGTGGCGCGCAGTTTGTGTTTGATGTGCACCAGCGACGATTCGAGGCGCTCGACACTCACCGGGCGCTTTTCCAGCGCCCGCTGCATGCCGGCGCGGAGTTTTTCTTCGTCGAACGGCTGGCGACTGCCGTCGGTTTTGATCAGGCGCGGCAACACCAGTTCAGCCGTCTCGAACGTCGTGAAACGCTCGCCGCAGGCCAGGCATTCACGCCGGCGGCGCACCTGTTCGCCCTCGGCGACCAGACGCGAGTCGATGACCTTGGTGTCGTTGGCACCGCAGAAGGGACAGTGCATGGTGGCAGGCAACAAAAAAAGGGAGGGCCATGGTAGCGCATCCCGGTGGCAAGACAAGCCATAGGGTTTGCGGTATACAGACGGGATGATCACTTGATCCATGGAATTCAGCTTTATGGAGCCTGCAATGTCGTTACGTCCGCTCATTTTGCTCAGTGTTTTCAGCCTGCTGGTGGCTTGCGGCAGCGATGCACCCAAGCCCCAGCCGCCAACGCCTGGCCCGGCGCCACAGCAAGCGCAGAAGAAAGCCCGGGAGGCCGCCGAGCTTGGCCCCCTGCCCGCCCATCAGCGTGAACTGAGCGGCACCTTGCAAGGCGTACCGGCCGGCGCTGAAGTCGAACTGGCGCTTTTGGTGATCGACGATAAGGATCGCCCGCAACAATTGCTCGCCAGTTCCAGCCTGATCGGCAACAACCAGGTGCTGGCGTTTCACCTGCGTTTCAATCCGCAATCCTTCCCGGCCGGGGCCCGCGTTGAACTGCGAGGCCGCGCCAGTCAGTCCGGGCAGTTGATCCTGCACCTGCCGTCGCAGCTGATTACCCAGCCGACCACCCAGGCCCTGGGCCAACTGCAATTCGTCAAAGCCCCATGAGTGCACCGCTCGACCTGCAAAAGGCGTTGGGTGAACTGCTCGGTGATGCGCAATTGGTCGCCTGTGAGTTACCAGGGACCGACCTGAAGTTGTGGCTGATCGACGGCGACAATATGGACCGCGCCTTCAGCCCGGAAGAGACCCGGCGAATTTTGCATGAACCGCCGTACTGGAGTTTCTGCTGGGCCAGCGGTCTGGCCGTGGCCCGCTATCTGGCCGAAAACCCGCATTGGGTCGAAGGCAAACGGGTGCTGGATTTCGGTGCCGGTTCCGGGGTGGCAGGGATTGCTGCGGCGAAGGCCGGGGCGATGGAAGTGCTGGCCTGCGACCTCGACCCACTGGCGATTGCCGCTTGTCGGGCCAATGCCGAGCTCAATGATGTGCAGCTGAATTATTCGACAGACTTTTTCGCCGAGGCCGATCGCTTCGATCTGATCCTGGTGGCGGATGTGCTGTACGACCGGGCGAACCTGCCACTGCTCGACCAGTTCCTCAGCCGCGGCCGAGAGGCGCTGGTGGCGGATTCCCGAGTGCGGGATTTTCGCCATCCGTTGTACCGGCGCATAGAGATGCTGGAGGCGATGACCCTGCCGGATCTGGCCGAGCCCCACGAGTTTCGGCATGTGAGCCTGTACCACGCGCAGCGCTAGCTAAAAGCTTCGCGGGCAAGCCCGCTCCCACAATGGTTGGTGTGAACCACACATCTTGTGGCGACTTCAATCCCTGTGGGAGCGGGCTTGCCCGCGAAGGCGCCCTGTCAGGCAACACACCTCTCACGGCCAACCGCTTCCGGCCGCCCCCCACCAAGCCGTATAGTTGCCCAATTCACGCTTCTACGAGATTGCCCATGAGTCAGGAAACGCCGTACATCTTCGACGCCACGACTGCCGATTTCGACCAGTCGGTGATCGAGAACTCTTTCCACAAGCCGGTGCTGGTGGATTTCTGGGCCGAATGGTGCGCGCCCTGCAAAGTACTGATGCCGATGTTGCAGAGCATTGCCGAGAGCTATCAGGGTGAGTTGTTGTTGGCCAAGGTCAACTGCGACCTCGAGCAAGACATCGTCGCCCGCTTCGGCATCCGCAGCCTGCCGACCGTGGTGCTGTTCAAGGACGGCCAGCCTGTCGACGGCTTTGCCGGTGCCCAGCCGGAATCCGCCGTGCGCGCCCTGCTCGAACCCCATGTGCAGATGCCGCCACCGGCCGCCGCCGATCCGTTCGAGCAGGCCCGGGCGCTGTTCGACGACAGCCGTTTTGCCGATGCCGAAGCGCTACTCAAAGTGATCCTGGGTGAAGACAACACCAACGCCAAGGCACTGATTCTCTACGCCCGCTGCCTGACCGAGCGCGGTGAACTGGGCGAAGCGCAAGCCGTGCTCGATGCGGTCAAGAGCGACGAGCACAAGGCCGCGCTGGCCGGCGCCAAGGCACAGATCAAGTTTCTCGGTTTGGCCAAGGACTTGCCGGATGCCGCCGACCTGAAGGCCCGGCTGGCGAAAGACCCGCTGGACGATGAGGCGGTTTATCAACTGGCGATCCAGCAACTGGCCCGTCAGCAGTACGACGCCGCGCTGGAGGCATTGCTCAAGCTGTTCACCCGCAACCGCAGCTACAGCGAAGGCTTGCCGCACAAGACCTTGCTGCAGGTGTTCGAGTTGCTGGGCAACGATCATCCGTTGGTGAGCACCTACCGTCGTAAATTGTTTGCCGCACTGTACTAATCGCCACCTTGTAGGAGCGAGCAAGCTCGCTCCTACAACCAGCGGTACAACGGTGTATCGCCGCCGCTTTCCACTTTCACATCCGCACAATGGCGCAAGCGCACCAACAGGCGTTTGCCCGCCGCCGCACTGCCGGTCAGGCCTTCCAATTGATCGAGCAAATCCGGTCCACTCAACTGTCCGGCCTTACGCAGCAAATCCCGGGCGATCTGCCACAGCGCATCATCCTGATTCAGCGGTTTCGCCACAGGGGCGCTGACCGGGGATTTTTCTACCTGCAACTGCGCCCCTAATCGCGCCCAGTCCGCATCGTCCATCTCCAGGGTCAAATCCACCGGCCAGTCGCCGATGCTTCCGCGAATTCGCAACATAGGTCTGCTCCCGCACATTTCTTCCCGGCATGGTCCCATGGGACTTGTGCAACGCCAAGCAGGCAGTCAAACTCTCCGCACTTACGTTATAAGATCACATAACATTTTCTTCATTTTACTTTTCGGAGACTCGCCATGCGTCGTCTGCTTCTCGCCCTGCCGTTTGCCATGTTGCCGCTGGCTGTCGCCCATGCCGCCGCCGAACACGATCATGAACATGGCAGCCTGAGCGCCCACGAACATGGCGTGGGACGCCTGAACGCGGCGCTGGACGGCAAGACCCTGGAACTGGAGCTGGAAAGCCCGGCCATGAACCTGGTGGGTTTCGAGCACGTCGCCACCAGCGAAGCAGACAAAGCCAAAGTCGCCGCCGTCCGTGCTCGACTTGAGCAACCACTGGCCCTGTTCAACCTGCCGAAACCCGCCGGTTGCGTGGTGGAGAACCAGGAACTGGAAAGCCCGCTGTTCGGCGGCCAGCACGAGGCCGACGATGATCACGATGAAGACGCCAAGGACAAAGACGGCCACGAACATCACCATGATCACAGCGAAATCAACGCTCGCTATCAGTTCACCTGCGCCACGCCAGACGCGCTGAAGACCCTGGACCTGACGAATATTTTCACCAGCTTCCCGGCCACCCAAAAAATTCAGGTACAACTGATCGGCCCGAGCGGGCAGCAAGGGGTTGATGTGACGGCCAAGGCTGCTGCACTGAAACTCTGATCCACCGCAAATCAAATGTGGGAGCGGGCTTGCTCGCGAAAGCGCCGTATCAGTTTGCATCAATGTCTCTGACACACCGCATTCGCGAGCAAGCCCGCTCCCACAGGGTTCACCACCAACCAGACCGGTTTCACATGACCCAAGCACTCATCGAACTGTCCGACCTGGGCTTCAGCTGGCCCGGTCACCCGCCGCTGCTGGACATCCCGGCGTTCCGCCTGGAGCGCGGCGAAACCCTGTTCCTCAAAGGCCCCAGTGGCAGCGGCAAGACCACCCTGCTCGGCCTGCTCGGCGGTGTGCAAAAACCTGATCGCGGCAGCATCCGCCTGCTCGGCCAGGAACTGACGCAACTCTCGGCCGGCGCCCGCGACCACTTCCGCGTCGATCACACCGGCTACATCTTCCAGCAGTTCAACCTGCTGCCGTTTCTATCGGTGCGTGAAAACGTCGAACTGCCCTGCCACTTCTCGAAACTGCGCGCCGAACGGGCAAAACAGCGCCACGGCAGTGTCGACAAAGCAGCCGCCACGCTACTCGCCCACTTGGGTTTGAAGGATGAAAGCATCCTCGGTCGCCGCGCCGATTCGTTGTCCATCGGCCAGCAGCAACGGGTCGCCGCCGCCCGCGCGCTGATCGGTCAACCGGAACTGGTGATCGCCGACGAGCCGACCTCGGCCCTCGATTACGACGCCCGCGAGAATTTCATTCGCCTGCTGTTCGCCGAGTGCCGCGACGCCGGGTCGAGCCTGTTGTTCGTTAGCCACGACCAGAGCCTGGCGCCACTGTTCGACCACAACCTGTCGCTGGCCGAACTCAATCGCGCCGCTACCCCGTCCGAGGTCTGAGATGTATCTGTTTCGTCTAGCCATGGCCAGCCTGGCTAACCGCCGCTTCACCGCGATCCTTACGGCTTTCGCCATCGCCCTCTCGGTGTGCCTGCTGCTGGCGGTGGAGCGCGTGCGCACCGAAGCCAAGGCCAGTTTCGCCAGCACCATCAGCGGCACCGACCTGATCGTCGGCGCCCGCTCAGGCTCGGTGAACCTGTTGCTGTACTCAGTGTTCCGCATCGGCAATGCCACCAACAACATCCGCTGGGACAGCTTCGAACATTTCGCCAGCAACCCGAAAGTGAAATGGGCGATCCCGATGTCCCTCGGCGACTCCCATCGCGGCTACCGGGTGATGGGCACCACCGAAGCCTACTTCGAGCATTACCAGTACGGCCGCCAGCAACACCTGCAATTGAGCGATGGCCGCGCCTTCGAAACCGACCCGTTCGAAGTGGTGCTCGGTGCCGAAGTGGCCGAGGCACTGCACTACAAACTCGGTGACAAACTGGTGCTGGCCCACGGCGTGGCGGCGATCAGCCTGGTCAAGCACGACGACAAACCGTTCACCGTGGTCGGTATTCTCAAGCGCACCGGCACGCCGGTGGACCGCACGTTGCACATCAGCCTCGGTGGGATGGAAGCGATTCACATCGACTGGCATAACGGCGTACCGGCTCGGGGCGAGGGGCGCATCACCGCCGATCAGGCGCGCAACATGGACCTCACGCCGCAAGCGATCACCGCGTTCATGCTCGGTCTGAACAACAAAATTTCGACCTTTGCCCTGCAACGGGAAATCAACGAATTCCGCGGCGAACCGATGCTGGCGATCCTGCCGGGCGTGGCGTTGCAAGAGCTGTGGAGCCTGATGGGCACTGCGGAAAAAGCCTTGTTCGTGGTCTCGCTGTTTGTGGTGCTGACCGGGTTGATCGGCATGCTCACGGCCATTCTCACCAGCCTCAACGAACGCCGCCGGGAAATGGCGATCCTGCGCTCGGTGGGTGCTCGGCCATGGCACATCGCAACGCTGTTGGTGCTCGAAGCCTTTGCCCTGGCACTGTCGGGCGTGATCGCCGGTGTGGTGTTGCTGTATGTGTGCATCGCGGCGGCCCAAGGGTACGTGCAAGCCAACTACGGCCTGTTCCTTCCGCTGTCCTGGCCGAGCGAGTATGAATGGACGCTGCTCGGTGGCATCCTGATCGCCGCGTTGCTGATGGGCAGCGTGCCGGCTTGGCGCGCCTATCGCCAATCCCTGGCCGATGGCCTGTCGATTCGTTTATGAGGACGTTGAAAATGCCCCGCGCTGTACTTGCGCTGTTGATGCTGGTCGCCCTGCCCTTGTGGGCGGCCCAGCCAAAAGACCTGACCTGGTCGGAGATGATCCCGCCCGACGCGCCGAAAGAAGTGCCGAACATGACGCCGCTGCACGATCTGTCGCAGATGAGCAGCACGCTCTCGGCAGAGTCGGCGCCAGCAGCAAAGCAGGACATGCCCAACGCACCGGTGGTCAAGACCCTCGACGGCCAGAACATTCGCCTGCCGGGATACATCGTGCCCCTGGAGGTGAGCGAGGAAGGCCGCACCACGGAGTTTCTGCTGGTGCCGTATTTCGGCGCCTGCATCCATGTGCCGCCACCGCCGTCGAACCAGATCGTGCACGTCAAGAGCGAAGTCGGCGTGAAGCTTGACGAGCTGTATCAGCCTTACTGGATCGAGGGGGCATTGCAGGTCAAGGCGTCCACCAGCGAACTGGCGGATGCCGGGTATCAGATGGAGGCGGACAAGATTTACCTGTATGAATTGCCGGAGTGAAGCCGGAGTTTCCTTGTCGCCAACACAATCGCCATCGCGGGCAAGCCCGCTCCCACAGGTGCAATGTTGAAACAAAAATCTTCAGCAGCGCGCAACTCCTTGTGGGAGCGGGCTTACTCGCGAAGGGGCCATCAAAAACACCACAAAAATCACGCCCTTCCCACTTTCATTGAGCTGCATCAAAAGACCGAATAGTTAGCCGGCTTACCATTGGACATCGAACATTTTTAACGTCCTCTGGAGCCCCCATGAACAAGTCCTTGCTCAGCGCTTCGCTGGTTGCCCTCGCGCTCGCAGCCCCGCTCGCCAATGCTTTCGAAGCCGGTGACATCATCCTTCGTGCCGGCGCCATCACCGTCAACCCCGAGGCTGACAGCTCCAGCGTCAAGGTTGATCAAGGCCCGCTCGCAGGTGCCGACCTGGGTGGCAAGGCGACCATGAGCAGCGACACGCAACTGGGCTTGAACTTCGCCTACATGCTCACCAACCACCTGGGTATCGAGCTGCTGGCGGCCACACCGTTCGAGCATGACGTGAAACTCAAGGGCACGGCTCTGAGCGCGGCCAACGGCAAACTCGGCACCCTCAAGCACCTGCCGCCGACCTTGAGCCTGGTGTACTACCCGCTGGATCCGAAGTCGGCCTTCCAGCCGTACGTCGGCGGCGGCATCAACTACACCTATATCTACGACGAACACGTTGGCAGCCAGGCGCAGTCCGCCGGTTTCAGCAACTTCAAGGCGGAAAACTCCTGGGGCCTGGCGTGGCAGGTCGGTGCTGACTACATGCTGACCGACAACATCATGATCAACGCCCAGGTGCGCTACATCGACATCGATACCCGCGCCACTGTCGAGAACAACTCGATTGCCCCAGGTACCCGGGCACGTGTGGACGTCGATGTAGACCCGTTCATCTACATGGTTGGCCTGGGCTACAAGTTCTAAGCGACATTGCTGGAAGAATGTTCACGTGGTGGTGAACCTGGCCACAGGAATTACATAAGCTGTCAAAGCAAATTCCGGCCACAAAAAAGGCGTCCTTGATGGACGCCTTTTTTGTGGCTGCAAGAATCTCAGCGCCCCAGTAACCGCGCCAGCCCCACACGCATCGGTGTCTGCCCTGTGGTAGTGAAGCGCTCCAGCAGACGCCGGTTGTTCGCCCGGGAATGGCGGATGTCACCGGAGCGCGCCGGGCCGTAGCTTACCGGTGGCAACTTGCCGACCACGGCTTCAAGCGCTTCGAGCATTTGCTTGAGGGTCGTCGCCTGGTTCCAGCCAACATTGACCGCACCGGCTTCTACCCGGGGCTTCTCGATGGCCTGCACCAGCAAGTCGACCAGGTCTTCGACGTAGACAAAATCCCGGGTCTGCTCACCATCGCCGAACACGGTGATCGGCAAGCCCTTCAGTGCTCGCTCGCTGAAAATGCTGATCACCCCGGAGTACGGCGAGGACGGATCCTGGCGCGGTCCGAAAATGTTGAAGAAGCGGAAAATCACCGGCTCCAGCCCATGCTGACGACGGTAGAAATCGAAGTACTGCTCGCTGGCCAGTTTGTCCACCGCATACGGCGTCAGCGGCGCCTTGGGCGTGTCTTCGTCGATCGACTCACCTTCACCATTGTTGCCATACACCGCCGCGCTGGAGGCAAACAGCACGCGCTTGACCCCAGCCTGGCGCATGGCTTCGCAGACGTTCAGCGTGCCGATGAAATTGCTCTGGTGCGTACGCACCGGATCGTCCACCGAGGCCTGTACCGACGCCACGGCGGCCAGGTGCGCCACGGCGCTGCAACCGGTCATCGCCTGGGCGACCAAAGCCGCATCGGCCACGTCGCCGACGATCAGTTCGACCCTGGGATTGTCCAGCGGCAGATTGCTGCGCTTGCCGGTGGACAGGTCATCGAGAACCCGCACCGCATGGCCCTTGGCAAGCAGGGCGTCAGTCAGGTGTGAACCAATGAAACCGGCACCACCGGTGATTAAAACGGGGCCGTCAGCCATGGCGATAGAACCTGTCCAGTAGACCGGGAAGCGCCGCACGCCAGGCGCGCGGTTTGATTCCAAAGGTGTGCAGAATTTTTTTGCAGGCCAGTACCGCGTGTTGCGGCTCTTCCGCAGCATCCGGACGCGCGGCGTGGGCCTGGGCGGTCGGGGCTTCGATGGCCAGCGGATGCAGGCTGCGGGCTTCGGTCAGAATCGCCTGCCCCAGCGCCAGCGGCGTGGTGGCCTCATGCCCGGCGTAGTGGTAGGTGCCCCACAGCGGCGCGGCGCAATCGAGTTGCTTGAGCACAGAAATGATCACACGGGCGGCATCGTCGACCGGCGTCGGATTGCCGCGCCGGTCGTCGGCCATCAGCAGCTCTTCGGGTTGTTCGGCACGGGCGAGGAAGCGGCCAAGGGCGCCATCCGGGCTGTCGTCCAGCAGCCAGCCGAAACGCAGCAGCACGTGTTGCGGGCAGGTGGCGCGCACGCTTTGCTCGATCCGCCACAAGGCCTGCCCCCGCAAGCCCAGGGGCACCGGTTCGTCTTTTTCGCTGTAGGCCGTGGCTCGGGAGCCGTCGAACACGCGATAGCTGGAGGGTTGCAGCAGCACGATGTTGTGGTGCTGGCACAGCTCCGCCAGACGCTCGATCGCGCGTTCCTGGCCGGCCAGGCGCGATTCGCTCACTGCCTCGGCCTGAAACCAGTCGAAGTAGTAGGCAAGATTGATCAATGCATCGGGACGGGTGTCGTCGAGCAGTTGTGTCAGGCTCGCGGCATCCCAGCCGTCTTCGGGCGGGCGGGGAGCGAGGAAACCGATGTCTTCCTCCGCACCGAGGCGAATCAGCGCCTGCCCAAGGGCATTTCCGCCGCCCAGTAACATAAGGCGCATTCGCATAGAGTCAGCAGGCCCAGTCTGATTGAAACAATGGCTTTATCGACACCGCCCCCAGGCGATGTCGTTGGTAATTGCCGGAATCGTTGCATTTTGCGGGTTTAGAGCGCAACCGTCATCCGTAAAGTGTAGATGTCCGACTTTTGCGGTGCCTGGACTGACCTCTTCGCGGGCAAGCCCGCTCCCACACTGGATTTGGGTACACCGCCGATCCCCTGTGGGAGCGGGCTTGCCCGCGAAGAGGCCCTGAAGGCCACTAGAGATCCCGAGCGGTACTTGCATCTTCAGCCCCCACCCGCATAACTTGCTGCATGAACCTGCCCATCCCCGCAGACAGTGCCCTGAGCGGCTTCCACCCTGCCGTCAGCGCCTGGTTCAGCCACACGTTCCCGGCGGTCACCGCCGCCCAGGCCCGGGCGTGGCCGTTGATCCGCCAGCGCCGCTCGACCCTGGTCGCCGCGCCCACCGGTTCCGGCAAGACCCTCACCGCCTTTCTCGCCGTCATCGACGACCTGGTGCACCGCGGCCTGGAAAGCCCCGAAGGCTTGCCCGACGCCACCCTGGTGGTCTACGTCTCGCCCCTCAAAGCGCTGTCCAACGACATCCGGATCAACCTGCAAAACCCGCTGGCCGGCATTACCGAGCAATTGCGCGTGATGGGCCTGCCGCCATTGCAGATCACCACCGCCGTTCGCACCGGTGACACACCGCAAAAAGACCGTTCGGCGATGCGCAAAACGGCGCCGCACATACTGGTGACCACGCCGGAATCCCTGTATGTGCTGCTCGGTTCCGACTCGGGCAGGCAGATGCTCGGCACGGCGCAAACGGTGATCGTCGACGAAATCCACGCCATGGCCGCCAGCAAGCGCGGCAGCCATCTGGCACTGAGCCTTGAACGCCTGCAAGCCCTCTGCCCGGAGCCGCTGCTGCGCATCGGTCTGTCGGCCACGCAAAAACCCATCGAAGCCGTCTCGCGCTTCCTGGTCGGTCGCGACCGCCCGTGCGAGATCGTCGACATCGGCCACGCCCGCCCCCGCGACCTGGACATCGAAGTGCCGCCCGTGCCGCTATCGGCCGTGATGGCCAACGATGTCTGGGAACTGGTGTACGACCGCCTCGCCGCCCTCGCCCGGGAGCACCGGACCACGCTGATTTTCGTCAACACCCGGCGCCTGGCCGAACGCCTGAGCCGGCACCTGAGCGAGCGCCTGGGCAAGGATGCCGTGGCGGCGCACCACGGCAGCCTGGCCAAGGAGTTTCGCCTGGACGCCGAGCAGCGACTCAAGCGCGGCGACCTGCAAGTGCTGATCGCCACAGCGTCGCTGGAACTGGGGATCGACATCGGCGACGTCGACCTGGTCTGCCAGATCGCCTCGCCGCGTTCGATTGCCGGGTTTCTGCAACGGGTCGGCCGTTCCGGGCACCAGGTCGGCGGCACGCCCAAGGGCCGTTTGTTCGCCACCACCCGCGACGACCTGATCGAATGCGCCGCGCTGCTCGACTGCGTGCGCCGGGGCGAACTCGATACCTTGCTGATCCCGCAAGCGCCGCTGGACGTACTGGCGCAGCAGATCATCGCCGAAGTCAGTTGTCAGGAGTGGCCGGAGCAAGCGCTACTGGAGATGCTGCGCCGCGCCTCGCCCTACGCCGCACTCGACGACAAACACTATCAGGCACTGCTGCACATGCTCGCCGAGGGTTACAACGGGCGTCAGGGCATCCGTAGCGCCTACCTGCATCGCGACGCCGTGAGCCGCACCCTGCGCGGCCGCCGGGGCGCGAAACTGACGGCGGTGACCAGTGGCGGGACCATTCCGGACAACGCCGACTACAGCGTGCTGCTGGAGCCTCAAGGGCTGAACATCGGCACCATCAACGAAGACTTTGCGGTGGAAAGCATTGCCGGGGATATCTTCCAGTTGGGCAATACGTCCTATCGGATCCTGCGGGTGGAAACCGGTAAGGTTCGGGTCGAGGACGCCCAGGGCCAGCCGCCGACCATTCCGTTCTGGCTCGGTGAAGCACCTGGGCGCAGCGCCGAATTGTCTGCGGCGGTGGCGCGCTTGCAGGCGCAACTTGACGACCTGCTGGGTGCCGCGCCAGGCAACTTGCAGCCAGCGCTCGACTGGCTGACCGAGACCCTGGGCCTGAACCTCGCCAGCGCCGAACAACTGGTGGATTACCTGGCCCGAGCGCGACAGACGCTGGGTGCCCTGCCATCCCAAGACACGCTGCTGATGGAGCGCTTTTTCGACGAGTCCGGCGGCACCCAACTGGTCATTCACACGCCGTTCGGCAGCCGCATCAACCGCGCCTGGGGCCTGGCCCTGCGCAAGCGTTTCTGTCGCACCTTCAACTTCGAACTGCAGGCCGCCGCCAGCGAAGACGCCATCGTGCTATCGCTGTCCACCAGCCACAGCTTTGAACTGGACGACGTCTGGCGCTACCTGCACAGCAACAGCGCCGAACACATCCTGATCCAGGCCGTGCTCGACGCGCCGCTGTTCGGCGTGCGCTGGCGCTGGAATGCCAGCGTGGCCCTGGCCCTGCCGCGCTACAGCGGTGGGCGCAAAGTCCCGCCACAGATTCAGCGGATGAAAAGCGACGACCTGATCGCCAGCGTGTTTCCCGATCAGATTGCCTGCGTGGAAAACCTCGCCGGCGAACGGGAAATTCCCGACCATCCGCTGGTGGAACAGACCCTCGACGATTGCCTGCACGATGCCATGGACACCCAAGGTTGGCTGGCACTGTTGCGGCGTATGGAACGCGGTGACATCCGCCTGATCAGCCGCGACTTGCCGGCGCCTTCGCCGCTGGCGGCGGAGATACTCAGCGCCCGGCCCTATACCTTTCTCGACGATGCACCACTGGAAGAACGCCGCACCCAGGCCGTGCTCAACCGCCGCTGGAGCGACCCGCAATCCACCGACGACCTCGGTGCCCTGGACGCCGAGGCGATTGCCGCTGTACGCGACGAAGCCTGGCCAGCGCCCTGCGGTGTCGATGAAATGCACGAGGCCTTGATGGGCCTGGCGTGCATCACCGATACCGAAGCCGGCGCCAATCCGCAGTGGCCCGACTGGCTCAATACCCTGGCCGACAGCGGACGTGCGGGCCGTTTGCAGATCAATGCCGGGCAATCGTTGTGGCTGGCACTGGAGCGCCTGACTTGCCTGCGGGCGATCTATCCACAAGCCGAATTGACGCCCGCCCTGCAAGCGCTGCCGGACTTCGATGAAGTCTGGGAAACCGACGAAGCCGTCCTCGAACTGATCCGCGCACGGCTAAGCGCCTTCGGGCCGCTGGCGCTCGATCGCATTGCCGAACCACTCGGCTTGCCCGCTGCACAAGTGAACCAGGCCCTGGCGCAACTGGAACGCGAAGGCTACGTGCTGCGCGGCCGCTTCACCCCGGGCACCGCCGGGGAAGAATGGTGCGAGCGGCACTTGCTGGCGCGGATTCACCGCTACACGGTCAAGCGCCTGCGTCGGGAAATCGAACCGGTGGCATTGCAGGACTTCATGCGATTCCTGTTCGACTGGCAGCATGTGTCGACCGCGAGCCAGGTCCAGGGCGCGGCAGCATTGCCAGCCGTTACTGCGCAATTCGAAGGCTACCCCGCCGCCGCTTCAGCCTGGGACAGCGACATCCTGCCAGCGCGAATCAAGGACTACTCGGCAACCTGGCTCGATGAACTGTGCCGCAGTGGCAGATTGGTGTGGACGCGCCTGACTGCGAACAACAAAAGCGCCAGCACCGCCCTGCGCAGCACGCCGATTGTGTTGCTGCCGCGCAACCGGGTCGGCCTCTGGAGCGGCTTGACCGAACAGACGCCGGTCAGCGAACTGTCGCCGAAAACACAAAAGGTCCACGCCGCCCTCAGCCAGCATGGCGCGCTGTTTTTCGACGAACTGATCCATGAGGCCCACCTGCTGCGTTCAGAGCTGGAGATCGCCCTGCAGGAACTGGTGGGCGCGGGGCTGGTGAATGCCGACAGCTTCGCCGGATTGCGCGCACTGATTACCCCGGCCAGCAAGCGCCAGCCGCGCAACAGCCGGCGTGGACGCGGGGCATTCATCGGTGGCATGGACGACGCCGGGCGCTGGGCCCTGTTGCGACGCGCGCCGGTGGTGCAAAACCAGCGGATGCCTGCCGAAACCCTTGAACACATCGCCATGACCTTGCTGCGCCGCTACGGCGTGGTGTTCTGGCGCTTGCTGGAGCGTGAGGCAGACTGGTTGCCGAGCTGGCGCGAACTGCTGCGTACGTTCCATCGCCTGGAGGCGCGGGGCGAGATTCGCGGCGGGCGGTTTGTCAGTGGCCTGGCGGGCGAGCAATTCGCCCTGCCCGAAGCGATTCCCTTGTTGCGCGAGGTCCGGCGTCGACCCCATGACGGCAGCCTGGTCGCGGTGTGCGGGGTCGATCCACTGAACCTCGCCGGAACGCTATTGCCCGGCGCGAAAGTCCCGGCGCTGGCGAGCAATCGGCTGGTGTATCGGGACGGGTTGCCGGTTGCTGCCGAGATTGCCGGCAAGCCGCTTTTTTGGTTGGAGCTGGATCAGCAGGCGAGTGCCGAGGTGCGCAGCAAGCTGATCCGGCATTGAGGGTGCCTGGTCTGGCCCCTTCGCGAGCAAGCCCGCTCCCACAGATGATCTGTGTCGTTCACAAATCCCCCTGTGGGAGCGGGCTTGCTCGCGAAGGGGCCAGTACTGTCGACAAAAAACTATTGAGACCGCGGCCGACCCGGCATCAGCACCGCCGAATGATCCGGCTCATGCCCTGCCTCGACTGGCGGCTCGACCGGATGCCGCGGCACCAGCGCCTGCTGTGGATAAGTCTGCGCGAAATGCACCCACGGGCAGTTATCCACAAGCTTTTTCAAACGCTGGTTGAAGGCCCGGCTCACCGCGTATTGCCCCCCGGACACCGTGCGGAATTGCGCGGTCAGCACCACACCATTGAGGTCCATCCTGTCGACGCCAAACACATCCAGCGGCCCTTGCAGGTTGTAGCGCAGGAACGGGTCGCTGCAGATGGAATGCCCCGCCTCGCGGATCAGTTCGATGGCCTTGTCGACATCGGTGTCGTAGGTCAATTGCACCGAAAAAAACGCATAGGCGAATTGCCGCGACTGGTTGGTCACGGCCTTGATCTGCCCAAACGGCACCGAGTGTACGAAGCCCTTGCCATCGCGCAGGCGCAAGGTGCGGATGGTCAGGCCTTCGACCGTGCCTGCGTGACCGGAATCGAGCACCACCCAGTCACCGATGGACAAGGTGTCTTCGATGATGATGAACAGCCCGGTAATCACGTCCTGCACCAGTTGCTGGGAACCGAAACCGATCGCCAGGCCGATGACCCCGGCACCAGCCAGGAACGGCGCGACGTTGATCCCAAGGTTGGCCATTGTGGTGATCGCGCAGATCACCACCAGGATGATTTTGATCGCATTGCGCAACAACGGCAGGATGGTTTTCACCCGCGTACTCGGCTGGCGCGCCGAGCGCTTGTTGGTCGGTGGTTTCAGAGCTTCCTGTATCGCCGTGTCGAGCACCACCCAGACCATCCAGGTCACCAAGAGGATCAGACCGATGTGGCTCAGGGAATCACTGATCGCCCGGCCCACGGCATTGCTCACCGCGAATTCGAACAGCGACACGCCCCAGATTCGCCCGAGGATATCGATGAACACGATGGCCATGCCGATGCGCAGCAAGGCATGGGACAGGTTGAGAAAACGTTCCTTGTAGGCGCCGCTGCGGCGCAGGTCCGCTTCGCTGCGGGCCTTGAACAAATGGTGCAGCGTGGTGCTGAGAAACACCGTGGCAATCAGCAGCACCGTGGTGAACAAGGCGCTGCGCAGCACTCTCTGGTTGTCCGCCCCGGCACCGATCAGATTGATGATCGAAACCAGTACCATCAACAGAATCGGCCAGTACCAGAGCCCGGAAAATATCCGCAGGGTTTCACGCAACGCCGGCTGACTTTGGCGCTGGGCCAGCGGCAGGATGCGGATCACGTGAGCGACCGGGCGGCGCATGCGGATCACCAGCAAGCCGAAGGAAATCGATGCCGCCAACCCGGTAAACACGGCGATGCTGCTGGTGAGGTTGCTGCCCAGTTGATGGGCGATCTGCGGGCTGGTCAGGGCGTCGCTCAATGCCACCAGAAAGCCGATAACGAACAATGGGCGGGGACTCTTCTCGCGGATGATCTGCACCGCCCGCCGCTTGTGCCCGGCATTGAACACCACCACCAGCGACAGCACCAATGACGCGGAAAATATCCCCGCGCTGGCGGCATAAGCCAGACACAGTGCCAGCGCCCGTCCCGCCGATATCGGCAAAAACTGGCTGGCATAAATCGTCAACGGCAGACTGATCACCGCCGCAAAGGTGTAGGGCAGCATGTATCTGAGCAACGCCTGGCCCCGTTCACGACTGAGCAGCAGACGATGCTCGCACAGCCGCCTGGCGACCATCCGCCCGAGCAGCCAAAGACAGGCAAACACCACCGTCCACACGCAGGTCAGCAGCAGGAAATCTCCGGCGACGCTCCAGGGCGAACGGGCCGACGGCTGATTGACCAACTGATCCACTTCATCGACCGCGAGATCGGCACGCAGGCGCCAGACGTCGACGAGGTTTTCGTTGAGATCGAGTTTGGTCTGGACCTCGTCGATGCTTGTACTGATGGCCCCCAGTAACCCGCCTTGCACCAGCGGTTCGGGGTGGGCCGGCGGAGTTGCTGCGGTCGCGGTGGCGGGCAGCCCCGGTATCGCGGCGGCCTCCAGTTGCTCGCTGCCCACAAACAGCAACGCTCCCAGCAGTATCGCGGTCTTGAGCCTGATCAAAGCACCCGCTCCTTTGGCTGTGTCTGTATGGAACTGATCGAGAAATGCCGGGCAAGTTCGGATATGGCTCCCTCGCCACTGATTAACACCCGCGCTCGCGATCTTTGCGCCCAGGGCAAATATCAAATGTCCTCCCCTGTATTTTTCCGCACAACCCAAACCCCGACACTGCGCTCCATCGAATGAATCCACCGGAGTTGCAGCCATGCCCATTGCCTTGCTCGCGCTGACCCTCAGCGCCTTTGCCATCGGGACGACAGAGTTCGTCATCGTTGGCCTGTTACCCACTATTGGCGCCGACCTCGGCGTCAGCCTGCCGTCCGCCGGCCTGCTGGTCAGCCTGTACGCCCTCGGCGTCGCCGTCGGCGCCCCGGTGCTGACCGCCCTCACCGGCAAGGTTCCGCGCAAGTTGCTGCTGTTGTCGCTGATGGTGCTGTTCACCCTCGGCAACCTGCTGGCGTGGCAAGCACCAGGTTACGAGTCGCTGATCCTCGCACGGATCGTCACCGGCCTGGCCCACGGGGTGTTTTTCTCGATCGGCTCGACCATCGCCACCAGTCTAGTGCCGAAGGAAAAAGCCGCCAGCGCGATTGCCATCATGTTCACCGGCCTGACCGTGGCGCTGGTCACAGGCGTGCCGCTGGGGACATTCATCGGCCAGCATTTCGGCTGGCGTGAAACCTTCCTTGCCGTTTCGGTCCTGGGCGTGATCGCCTTCATCGGCAGCCTGATCTACGTGCCGAACAATATCGCCCACAGCAAACCCGCATCGTTGTTGCAGCAATTGCAGGTGCTCAAGCAACCGCGCCTGCTGCTGGTGTATGCCATGACGGCCGTCGGCTACGGCGGCTCGTTCATTGCCTTCACCTTCCTCGCGCCGATTCTTCAGGACCTCTCCGGCTTCAGCGCCGGCACCGTCAGCCTGGTGCTGCTGGTCTACGGTATGTCCGTGGCCGTCGGCAACATCTGGGGCGGTAAACTCGCGGACAAGCGCGGCCCGATCAACGCCCTTAAAATCATCTTTGCCCTGCTCGCCGCCGTGTTGTTCGTGCTGACCTTCACCGCCGGCAATCCGTGGCTGGCGCTGGCCACCGTGCTGGTCTGGGGCGCGGTAGCATTCGGCAACGTGCCGGGGTTGCAGGTGTATGTGGTGCGTCAGGCCGAGCATTACACCCCGCAGGCGGTGGACGTGGCGTCCGGCCTGAACATCGCGGCATTCAACCTCGGTATTGCCGGTGGCGCCTGGGGCGGCGGCCTGATCGTGGCCCACATGGGGTTGATTCATACCGCGTGGATCGGTGCTCTGGTGGTGTTGGTGGCACTGGCGTTGACCGCTTGGAGTGGGCGTCTTGATCGCCTCGGCCCGGTGTTCGCCGAACCGGCTGAAGGGACGACCCGGATCGTTGCTGGCCACTGAGGGACCCTGTGGGAGCGGCGGTGCGGCGATCCGACTTGCCCGCGAAGGCGTCGGCACACTCGACAATGAAGTGACTGAAACACCGCTTTCGCGAGCAAGTCGGATCGCCGCACCGCCGCTCCCACACTGGATGGATGTGAGTTCAAGTCGGGTACCGTCTGTAGCCCCGTCGAAACTTTCGCCGCCGCCCCAGGGTCATCCAATGACAGGAGCCGTCAGGCGGGAGGCGACATGACAGCGAATCACACCGATATTCCCGCACACTCAAACGCAACCGAGATGCGGGTACAGGGTTCGTCCGTCACTTGTCGTTTCACCGTGCTGACGGTCAACACCCATAAAGGTTTCACCGCGCTGAACCGGCGTTTCATCCTGCCGGAACTGCGTGAAGCGGTGCGCAGCGTGTCTGCCGATGTGGTGTTTTTGCAGGAAGTCCACGGCACTCACGAACAGCATCCCAGGCGCTACACCAACTGGCCGGCGATGCCGCAATACGAGTTCCTCGCCGACAGCCTGTGGCCGCAGTTCGCCTATGGCCGCAATGCAGTGTATCCGGCGGGCGATCACGGCAATGCGTTGTTGTCGAAGTTCCAGATCATCCGCTACGACAACCTCGACGTGTCCTTCAGCGGCCACGAGAACCGCGGGCTCTTGCATTGCGTGTTGCGCTTGCCCGGCGACGGCCAGGAAGTGCACGCCATTTGCGTACACCTGGGGTTGCTCGAAACCCATCGCACCGCGCAACTGAAGCTGCTCGCCCAGCGCCTGGACGCCCTGCCGGGAGACGCCCCGGTGATTGTCGCCGGGGACTTCAACGATTGGCGCCAGCGCGCCGATGCATTGCTCAAGCCCAGCGGTTTACGCGAAGTCTTCGCCGCGCATCATGGCAAACCGGCGCGCAGTTTCCCCGCACGCTGGCCGGCATTGCGCCTGGACCGCATCTACGTACGCAACCTCAAGGCCAGCCATCCGCAAGTGCTGACCTCCCGGCCCTGGTCGCACCTTTCCGACCACGCTCCGCTGTCGGTGGAGATCGAGCTATGAGCAGCCAGTCGATGGAAAAAAACACGCTGGAACACATCCCCGCTCCGCCCACCTTCGAGCCGACAGCGGTCGATGTCGAATATGGCTGGCAAGGCAGCAATCGGATCGAGTTGCTGGAAAATGGCGAGGCGTACTTTCCCCGGGTGTTTGAAGCCCTGCGCCGGGCGCAAAGTGAAATCCTGCTGGAAACCTTCATCGTGTTCGAGGACAAGGTCGGCAATGAGCTGCAACAGATCCTGATCGAAGCCGCTCAACGCGGCGTGCGCACCACCGTCAGCCTCGACGGCTTTGGCTGCGGCGAACTGAGTACCGGGTTTCTCACCGCCCTGACCGCCGCCGGTGTGCACCTGCAAATGTTCGACCCGGCACCCAAGCGCCTGGGCATCCGCACCAACTGGTTCCGGCGCCTGCACCGCAAGATTGTGGTGGTCGATGGCACCGTAGCGTTCGTCGGCGGGATCAACTTTTCCGCCGATCATCTGGCCGATTTCGGCCCCGAGGCCAAACAGGATTATTCCGTAGAAGTGCAAGGCCCGGCCGTGGCCGATATCCATCACTTTGCCCTGCTGCAATGCGGTCGCCCGGCGCACGCCAAATACTGGTGGCAACACCGTCGACAGCGGCGCTCGGAACTGGCCTTCAACGACCACGATGGCCAGGTGCGGCTGGTGTACCGCGACAATGGGGAACACCAGACCGACATCGAGGAAGTTTACCGCCATGTATTGCGCCAGGCGCAGCGCCGGGTGGTGATCGCCAACGCCTACTTCTTTCCCGGTTTCCGTTTGCTGCGCGAGATCCGCAACGCGGCCCGCCGAGGCGTGGATGTGCGGCTGATCCTGCAGGGCCAGCCAGACATGCGGGTGGCAAGGCTCGCGGCGCGTATGACCTACGATTACTTGCTCAAATCCGGGGTGAAGATCTACGAATATTGCGACCGCCCGCTGCACGGCAAGGTCGCGCTGGTGGATGAGGACTGGAGCACCGTTGGCTCGAGCAACCTCGACCCGTTGAGCCTGTCGATGAATCTGGAAGCCAATGTGCTGATCCGCGACCGTGGCTTCAACCGAGTTCTGTTCGATCGCCTGGAAGACCTCAGCGACAACCATTGCAAGGCCATGTCTCACGACATCGCGCCACGCGGGCGGGTCTGGCACATGACCATCGGTTTTCTGGTGTTTCACTTCCTGCGGCATTTCCCGGCTTGGGCCGGTTGGTTGCCGGCGCATAAACCTCGCCTGAAACCCTTCCCCCCTCCGACCGGGAGCGCTGACCATGAACCGCGCTGAGCCCGGCACGGCAACTCACGCCAAAAGCCATGGCAAGTCGCACTGGAGTCGCTGGAAACGACCGCTGACGATGCTGTTTTTCCTGATGCTGATCGTGCTGTTCACCATGCTCGCCCAGCGCCTCGAATGGAACGAAGTGTTCGATAACCTGGCTGATTTCAAGGTGCGCACACTGATTATTGCGTCGGGGCTGACCCTGGTGAGTTTTCTGGTGTACGCCTGCTTCGACCTGATCGGCCGCACCTACATCCGCCAGAACCTGACCTGGAAGCAGATCCTGCCCGTAGGGATCATCAGCTACGCCTTCAACCTGAACCTGAGCGCCTGGGTCGGCGGTATCGCCATGCGTTACCGGCTGTATTCGCGGCTAGGGGTCAGCAAGAGCAATATCGCGAAGATCCTTGGCCTGAGCCTGGCGACCAACTGGTTCGGCTACATGGTCATTGCCGGCGCCGTGTTCAGCAGCGGGCTGGTGCGCATGCCGCCGGGCTGGAAGCTCAACAGCAGTGCGCTGCAAGGCGTGGGGGTCTTGTTGTTGCTGTTGAGCGCCGGCTACCTGGTGGCGTGCCAGTTTGCCAAACGTCGGGAGTGGGCGATTCGCGGTATCGAAATCGACCTCCCGTCCTTGCGCATGGCGGTGCTGCAACTGACCCTCGGTGCGCTGAACTGGTCGCTGATGGCCGCGGTGATCTTCAGCTTGCTGCCGAGCAAACTGGACTATCCACTGGTACTGGGCGTGCTGTTGATCAGCGCCATCGCCGGGGTCATCACCCACATCCCGGCCGGGCTCGGCGTGCTCGAGGCGGTGTTCGTGGCGCTGCTGCAACACGAGGTTTCGCGGGGCAGCCTGGTGGCCGGGCTGCTGGCCTATCGAGCGATCTATTTCATCCTGCCGCTATTGATTGCCCTGGTGATGTACCTGTTGGTGGAGGCCAAGGCCAAGGCGTTGCGGATTACCAGGAAACCCAAATGATTTGGGGTGTGCTTGCGGACGCCTTCGCGGGCAAGCCCGCTCCCACAGTTGATCGGTGATGAACACATTCTTTGTGAACACCTGCAGACATTGTGGGAGCGGGCTTGCCCGCGAAGGCGTCCGCATGCACACCGCAAATCACTGGGATTGAATAATGCTCAACCGCTCCCCGACCACCATCTCGGTAATCCAGTCGACAAGGATCGAGGTGTAGGCCTGCTGGGAAACCGGGTCGCTCAAGGCGTGGTCGGCACCGTCGATGATGCGGTGAGTCATTGAGTGCGTCTGCTGGCAGGCCGCCCGGTAGCTCATGATCGTCGCGTGGGGCACGTAGTCGTCGGTCTCCGACTGCACCAGCAGGACATCCCCGGTGAATTGTGAGCAGGCATGCAAGGCACGATTGCTGTCGGCGCACACCCGGGTGCTTCGGTAGTCGCGCAGATCCAGCTTGTCCAGGTCGCGTTTCGGCGCGTGCCATTGCTCGTCGCGATACAGCGCCGGCACCCGCAACGCCAGCCAGCGAACGGGCCTCAGCGAGGTCAGGATCGAAGCCAGATACCCCCCGTAGCTGGTACCGACCACGGCAATCGCCGAGGTATCGAGGGCCGGGTGCGCGAGCAAGCGGTCATAGGCTGCCAGCAGGTCGCGCAGATTGTCCTCCCGGGTCACCCGGGACAATGGAATGCCGGTGCCACCGGTGTGCCCGCGCAGGTCGAAGGTCAGGCACACACAACCCAACCCGGCGATGCCTTTGGCGCGCTCCAGGTCCCGCTCCTGACTACCGCCCCAACCGTGCACAAAAAGCACGCCGGGGACTTTCGATTTGGGGCTCAGAAAAGTCCCGCTCATCTGTTCATTATCGATATCGATCTGAATGGATTCGCTTCTAGCCGTCATAGGATTTAACCGTTACATACTTGAGGAGAAATTCACTGCTTTGCGCCGGCCCGCGATACACCTCGATGGCATCTGTCGGCAGCGGCTGATCAATGTAGGTTTCCACCGAAGACACACGAATCGCGCGCATCCCCGGATCGTTGACGAAACTCTGCAAAGCCGCCACCTCGGCACTGCTGGCACCGCCCATGCGCCAGGACTGTTCGAGCACGCCGCTGCGCTGTTTGCCGTCGCTATCGATGCCCTGAGCGATGTCGTAGTTGCGCCGTGACGCATAGAAACGCGGATAGGCTTCATCCGCGGCGCTGTCGAACACCTGCGCCTGCTTGATAGCCATCCGCACGTCATCGGCCAGGTCCAGCTTCAATAAATCGTCATAGCTGCCCTGCACCACCAACAGGTTCGAGCCGCCATACACTTCCTCGCCCCCGGCGTCTTTGGTCAAGTATTGATCACCGCAGTAACTCAGCACCTTGTCGCCGATTAAACTCTGGCCGACGCTGTGGGTAATCACCTGATCAAGATCCTGCTCCAGCACCACACCTTCGGTGAAGGTCGCGTCAGCCTCGGGCCTGGCCAGAATTTCATCGAACACGTCGAGGCTTTGGATCACTTCCTGACCACGTCCGGCGCAAGCGTGTATCGGCTTCAGGCGGATCGGCCCGGTGTACAACAGATGCTCCGCCGCCGGGCGCGCATCCTTCAGGGAGAACACGCTGAGACCGTCGAGCACCACGCTGCGCACCCGCTCGGAAAACAACGGCGCCCAGCCTGGCGGCGCATGGGCATGGTGGTTGAGCAGCCCATGACTGATGGCTTTGGTACAGATGAAATCATGGTCGACATAACCCCCCCACAAATCCTCCGGTCCCTTGACCCCCAGTTGCCGGGCAGCCTCAGCGCCCACCAGCGTCTGGGTCGGCAACAGGTAGAGGTCCCGACCGTCGTGCAATTGCGAATCGTAGCTGCCGCCGTACTTGAGTCCCATTATCTGCGCCAGCCAGCGGGCGAGTGCACGGTTGGTTTCGACTTCGTGCAGCGGCGCGTCGGCGCGTACCGAATGGGCAACCACCAGTTTTTTGCGGTTTGTTGGGGTCATGCATCCCCCTTCAATCGACGCTTGATGAATGTAGCTGAAGGGGTGCAGAGATCAGGCCAAGGCCCGTTACGGCAAAAGGGGTTTTAAATCAGCCCGTTGCGTAGAAAGTGATGGCATTGGGCCTGTTTTATTCTGCACGACGCCCTTTGATACTCCGGCATTTTGCACGACTCAAGACTGGCACAAACCCCATGTGGGAGCGGGCTTGCTCGCGAATGCGGACTTTCAGTCAACATTTGCGGTGAATGACACTCTGCCTTCGCGAGCAAGCCCGCTCCCACAGAGGACTTGTGGATGGGCCTACCGCGCTACTGCCCCCGGCGTCACCCCGAACCGCGTCCGATAATCACTCGGCGCCAGCCCGGTGATTTTCTTGAACGTCGCGCGAAACGCTCCGGGGTCCTGATAACCCACCGTCCAGGCAATATGGTCGATGGTGCCGTTGGTGAATTCGAGCATTTCCCGGGCCTTGCCGACTCGCAGATGCTGGCAGTATTCGGTGGGTTTGAGCCCGGTTGCGGCGCGGAAGCGTCGCAGGAAGGTGCGTTCTTCCAGCCCTGCCTTTTCGGCCATTGCCGCCAGCGACACATCGGTCGCCCCGGTGCTTTGCAGCCAGTGCTGCACCTTGAGGATCGCCGCATCGCCGTGGCTGAGGATCGGCGCAAAATTGCTGCCGCACTCACTGGCGCTGTCGCTATGTTCCACCACCAGAAAACGTGCGGTATTGGTGGCGATGCTCGGCCCCAGCAGCCGGTTGACCAGGCGCAGACCCAGTTCCGACCAGGCCATCAGCCCGGCGGTGGTAATCAGGTCGCCGTCATCGACAATCGGCGTATCGGCCTTGAGCCGGATCGCCGGATAACGTTCGGCGAAGGCTTTGGCCGAGGTCCAGTGAGTCGTGGCGCTGCGCCCGTCGAGCAGACCACTTTCGGCCAACAGGATAGAACCCACGCAAACCCCGCCCAGTGTCGCACCGCTGGCATGTTGCTCATGCAACCAGCGGATCAATCCCTGTGACGCCTGGCCCTCGGAAAAACCGGCAATCGAAGGCGGAATCAACACGGCCACCAGGGCGCGCTCCGGGCCAGGATGGCTGTCGAACACCCGATCCGGTGGCTGATCGCCTTCGACCTGCCAATGACTGACCCGCAACAGCGGCAACTGCGCAGACTGATGCTCGGCGGCGATCCGGTTGGCCACCCCGAACAAATCCGTCAAGCCATGCACCGCCGCCATCTGCGCGCCGGGATAGATCAGCACACCGAGTTCGGCGATTGCCCTTTCTGCGTCCATTGTCAGTTTTCCCCCTTCTATTGTCGGTGCGGCCAATCCCCGGATCGTCTGCCAGGGCCAATACTTGATTCCACACCAACACACACTTCGAGGAAACAGTCATGGCCAAGCAAGCGCTCATCGTAGTCGATATCCAGAACGACTACTTCCCCCAAGGCAAGTGGCCGCTGGTCGGTGCCGACGCCGCTGCAGACAACGCCACACGCCTGATCAAGGCCTTCCGCGACGCAGGGGATTCGGTGGTGCATATCCGCCATGAATTCACCTCCGAAGAGGCGCCGTTTTTCACCCCGAACTCCGAAGGCGCCAAGCTGCATCCCAAGGTCCTCAACCGCGCCGACGAACCGGTGGTACTCAAGCATTTCGTCAACTCGTTCCGTGAAACCGAACTGAAATCGATCCTCGACGAACAAGACATCAAGGAACTGGTGGTCGTGGGCAGCATGAGCCACATGTGCGTGGACGGCATCACCCGTGCGGCGGCGGATTTTGGCTATACAGTCACCGTGATCCACGACGCCTGCGCCACCCGTGACCTGGAGTTCAATGGTGTGACAGTTCCGGCGGCGCAGGTTCATGCAGCGTTCATGGCGGCCCTGGCGTTTGCGTATGCCAGCGTGGTGTCGACCGACGAGTTCCTGATAGGAAGCCAGAAGGTGTAAACCTCATTCAGGACGAGACAGCAAAAATGAAAAAGCCCATGGCCTCACATGCCATGGGCTTTTTATTGCCAGTGAGTCTGGACGATCTGCATCGAACGCAATACCGCCAGAACCCTGGAAAGTCATGCCAAAGCCAACAATCACTCCACTCCCTACGCATACGCGGGGGATGTTGCTTTCACCCATGCCACTTTCTGGATAACTCACTGGAAGCCTGAACAATGAACAGCATGAATATCAGCACTGACAACCTGTCGAAAAAAACATCCCTCGGACTCACCACCATGGCGATCGGGACCTACGGCATTTACTTTGCCCTCGCCGTTATCTACTTCTGGTTCGGCGGAATGAAATTTACTCACTATGAAGCAGAGGGACTGGTGCCTCTGGTGAGCAACAGCCCTTTCCTGGGTTGGGTCTATGACCTTATCAGTGTCGATCTGTTTTCCAGTTTGCTCGGTGTCCTGGAGGTTTCCATCGGTGTACTGATTGCAGGCCGCCTGCTGTCACCAAAGCTTTCCTTGATCGGAGGCGCCTTGTCTGCCGGGTTATTTTTCACCACCTTGAGCTTTATGTTCTCGACGCCAGGAGTGATTGAGCCAGGCCTTGGTTTCCCGGCCATTACGGTCGCGCCAGGCCAGTTCCTGCTCAAGGACATCGGCTTGCTTGCCGCCTCCCTGTTCGTGGCGGGCCATTCGCTGACCAGACTGGAAACTCCTTGAGCTGACAACCTCATCCGCCGATGGCCTGAATCAGCTCAATGCATTCAGGTCATCGTCATCCTCAGCCAGTACGCCGCCCTCAGCCGCCTGGGACTTCATCCAGTCCCGTGGACTGCAGCCGGTCTTGCGGCGAAACGCACGGGCAAGCGCCGACGGACTTTCATAGCCCACCTCATCGGCGATCAGCGTAATCGGCCGCCCCTCCCGCAGGCGCTTCTGCGCCAGGCTGATCCGCCAGCTCAAAAGATAATCCAACGGTGTTTGCCCCAGAACCGCGCGAAAATGCACCGCATAAGCGGCGCGGGACATGTTCGATTCATTCGCCAACTCGGCCACTGACCAGGCCCGCTGAGGTTGGTTGTGCATCTGAATCAACGAGCGCGACAGCCGCACGTCGGCCAACCCGGCCATCATTCCAGTGCTCAACTGCTGGTGGTCGAGCAAATGCCGGAGCAGCAGGATGATCAACAGTTCGAACAAACGATCAAGCACTGCCTCCCTGCCACAATGCCCGGCGCCAGCTTCACCGAACAGCCATCTCAGGGTGTCGGCCAGCAACGGCAGCTCATCCAGAGGCAATACCAGAAGATCGGGGAGCGAAGCAGATATCGGATTACTGGCGCCGCCATCGAACAGCATCGACGCGCATAACAGCTGAGCACCTTCAGTGTCACTGGCGATGAGCTGATGTCGGTTGGGGCGCGGCAGGAAAATCAGGCTGGGGCGAGTGAGCAACAACTCACGCCTCCCCAGGCCTTTCAACGTGACAGAGCCGGCCTGCAACAGGTGAATATGGCCGCGCTGGTCGGCGCCATCGTAGGACGCCATGCCGCAAAGCTTGCCGCTGTAAAACAGGTGCGCGCGCACTCCGAACTGTGACAACAACGTAGACAGGCGATCCATAGGGCAACTCTGCACAGGGTCTGGACCCATAGCAGAGTATCACTGCGCGCTGACGGCTGGACGGTCCTCGATCCCGGCGAGGAATGCCTTGGTAAAAATGCAAAAAAGCCCGGCATCCATAAGGAGGCCGGGCTTTTTCAGGTTCTATTCTTCGGTGAAAGAATCAGAACGGGATATCGTCATCAAAGCTGTCGAAATCCGGAGCCGGCTGCGGTGCGGCCTGCTGTGGAGCCGGGCGCGACTGCTGCGGCGCCGACTGCTGTGGACGCGGAGCCTGCTGGCGCGGAGCGGATTGCTGGTAGTTGTTACCGCCACCCTGGCCCTGCTGGTCGCCCTGTGGACGGCCGCCGAGCAGTTGCATGGTGCCTTGCATGTCGACCACGATTTCGGTGGTGTAACGCTTGATACCGTCTTTTTCCCACTCGCGGGTCTGCAGCTTGCCTTCGATGTAGACCTGCGAACCTTTACGCAGGTATTCGCCGGCGATTTCCGCAACCTTGCCGAACATCGACACACGGTGCCATTCGGTCTTTTCGACTTTCTGACCGGTTTGCTTGTCGGTCCACTGTTCGCTGGTCGCCAGACTCAGGTTGGTCACGGCGTTACCGTTAGGCAAGTAGCGAACTTCGGGATCCTGGCCGCAAGTGCCGACCAATATGACTTTGTTAACCCCACGGGCCATAACGTTCTCCTAGGCTACGCACGCTGCCCCGGCCGGGTTGTTCACCAGGCGCTCAAGGGTGGTGCGATCCAATAGTTCGGTGTCCAGTTTGATGTAAATCGCCGCCTCTTCCGCGACGATGACTGCATCTGTTACCCCTACGACCGCCATCAGGCGCTCGACCAGACCCGCTTCGCGGATCGCCTCTGGCGACAACGGCAAGCGCAGGCTCGTGACGTAGGGAGGTTCGCGCATGGTAACAGCAAAGGCCAGCCAGAGGGCAGCCAGACCGGCGCATCCGAGGAACACAACCGACAGACCGCCATGCTGGAACAGCCAGCCACCGAGGATGCCCCCCAGTGCCGAGCCCAGGAACTGGCTGGTGGAGTAAACCCCCATCGCCGTGCCCTTGCCGCCGGCCGGTGAAACCTTGCTGATCAGCGATGGCAACGAAGCTTCCAGCAGATTGAACGCGGTGAAGAACACCACCGTACCGATCACCAGAGCCCGCAAGCTATCGCCGAACTGCCAGAAGAATAGCTCAGTGAGCATCAGCGTCACGACGGCGCCGAGTAAAACTCGTTTCATTTTGCGTTTCTTCTCGCCGTAGATAATGAACGGGATCATGGCGAAGAAAGAAATCAGCAACGCGGTCAGGTACACCCACCAGTGCTGCTCTTTGGGCAGCCCGGCTTTCTCGACCAGCGCCAGCGGCAAGGCGACGAAGCTGGACATCAACATCGCGTGCAACACAAAAATGCCCAGGTCCAGGCGCAGCAGGTCCGGATGCTTGAGGGTCGGAATCAACGCCTGGCGCGCGATTCCGGACTCACGGTGCTGCAACGGGCCGGTGGAGCGCGGCACCATGAACATCACGATCACGATGCCGAACAGCGCCATGCCGCCGGTAGCAAGGAACAATCCGGACAACCCGAAGGCGCGGGTCAGCAGCGGGCCGACCACCATGGCCACCGCAAACGACAGGCCGATGGTCATGCCGATCATGGCCATGGCCTTGGTCCGGTGTTGCTCGCGGGTCAGGTCGGACAGCAAGGCCATGACCGCCGCGGAAATCGCTCCGGCGCCCTGCAGGATCCGCCCGGCGATCACGCCCCAGATCGAGTCGGCATTGGCTGCCAGCAGACTGCCGAGGGCAAAGACGACCAGGCCCAGGTAAATCACCGGGCGGCGACCGATGCGGTCGGAAATGAAACCGAAAGGAATCTGGAACACTGCCTGGGTCAGGCCATAAGCGCCAATCGCCAGACCGATCAGGGCCGGCGTGGCTCCGGCCAGATCCATCCCATAGGTCGCCAGTACCGGCAACACCATGAACATGCCAAGCATACGGAAGGCGAACACCAGGGCCAGACCGCTTGCCGCCCGGGTCTCGCTGCCACTCATGCGCTCGCTGTGGGGATCGTGCATGGAAAAACCTCATGTGAACCGGCGGCGATTCTACCAGTCCCATCGATTGGCAGGGTATATCGCGACGCTTTGACGCGCATTGCTGACACACTCTTCATGTAAGACAGTAGCCCACTCGTTCGATAGTGTGCATCCATCCAGTATTTGGCCGTATACTCCTACGTTTTCGACGCCCGCCGAGCGAGGCCACCTTGGACAAGATCCTGATTCGTGGGGCTCGAACCCACAACCTGAAGAACATCGACCTGACCCTGCCGCGGGACAAGCTGATCGTCATCACCGGCCTGTCCGGCTCCGGCAAGTCGTCCCTGGCTTTCGACACCCTGTACGCCGAAGGTCAGCGCCGCTACGTCGAATCGCTGTCGGCCTACGCCCGGCAGTTCCTGTCGATGATGGAAAAGCCCGACGTCGACACCATCGAAGGCCTGTCGCCGGCGATCTCCATCGAGCAGAAGTCGACCTCGCACAACCCGCGCTCGACGGTCGGCACCATCACCGAAATCTACGACTATCTGCGCCTGCTCTATGCACGCGTGGGTATCCCGCGCTGCCCGGACCACGACATCCCGCTGGAAGCGCAGACCGTCAGCCAGATGGTCGACCTGGTCCTCGCCGAACCGGAGGGCAGCAAGCTGATGCTGCTGGCGCCGGTCATCCGCGAGCGCAAAGGCGAGCACCTGTCGGTTTTCGAAGAGCTGCGCGCCCAGGGTTTTGTCCGTGCCCGAATCAACGGCAAGCTCTATGAGCTGGACGAAGCCCCCAAACTCGACAAGCAGAAAAAACACACCATCGATGTCGTGGTCGACCGCTTCAAGGTCCGCGCCGATCTGCAACAGCGCCTGGCCGAGTCCTTCGAGACCGCGCTGAAACTGGCGGACGGCATCGCCCTGGTGGCGCCGATGGACGACGAGCCGGGTGAAGAGATGATCTTCTCCGCACGCTTCGCCTGCCCGATCTGCGGCCACGCCATCAGCGAACTTGAGCCAAAGCTGTTCTCCTTCAACAACCCGGCCGGCGCTTGCCCGACCTGCGATGGCTTGGGGGTGAAGCAGTTCTTCGACATCAAGCGCCTGGTCAATGGTGAACTGACCCTGGCCGAAGGGGCGATTCGTGGCTGGGACCGGCGTAACGTCTATTACTTCCAGATGCTCGGCTCGCTGGCCTCGCACTACAAGTTCAGTCTGGAAGTACCGTTCAACGAATTGCCCGCCGACCAGCAGAAATTCATCCTGCACGGCAGCGGCTCGCAAAACGTCGACTTCAAATACCTGAACGACCGTGGCGATATCGTCAAACGTTCGCACCCGTTCGAAGGCATCGTGCCGAACCTGGAGCGTCGCTATCGCGAAACCGAATCGGCATCGGTGCGCGAAGAACTGGCCAAGTTCCTCAGCACCCAGTCGTGCCCGGATTGCCGTGGCACCCGTCTGCGGCGTGAGGCGCGGCATGTGTGGGTCGGCGAGAAAACCCTGCCGGCGGTGACCAACCTGCCGATCGGAGATGCATCCGATTATTTTGGTGGGCTCAAGCTCACCGGCCGGCGTGGCGAAATTGCCGACAAGATCCTCAAGGAAATCCGCGAGCGCCTGCAGTTCCTGGTCAACGTCGGCCTCGACTACCTGTCGCTGGATCGCAGCGCGGACACCCTGTCCGGTGGCGAGGCCCAGCGTATTCGCCTGGCCAGCCAGATTGGCGCCGGCCTGGTGGGCGTCCTCTACATCCTCGACGAACCCTCCATCGGCCTGCATCAGCGCGATAACGACCGGCTGCTGGGCACCCTCAAGCACCTGCGCGACATCGGCAACACGGTGATCGTGGTCGAGCACGACGAAGACGCGATCCGTCTGGCCGACTACGTGGTAGACATCGGCCCGGGCGCTGGCGTACACGGCGGGCATATCGTTGCCGAAGGCACACCGGCCGAGGTCATGGCGCACCCGGACTCGCTGACGGGCAAATACCTGTCGGGCCGGGTGAAGATCGAAGTCCCGGCCAAGCGTACGCCACGCAACAAGAAGCTGACGCTGTCGCTCAAGGGCGCGCGCGGCAACAACCTGCGTAATGTCGACCTGGAGATTCCGATCGGCCTGCTGACCTGTGTGACCGGCGTGTCCGGCTCCGGCAAGTCGACGCTGATCAACAACACGCTGTTCCCTTTGAGCGCTACAGCGCTGAATGGCGCCACTACCCTTGAAGCGGCCGTACACGACAGCATCAAGGGCCTGGAACACCTGGACAAGGTCGTCGACATCGACCAAAGCCCGATCGGCCGTACACCGCGCTCCAACCCGGCGACCTACACCGGATTGTTCACGCCGATTCGCGAGCTGTTCGCCGGCGTACCGGAATCCCGCTCCCGGGGCTACGGGCCGGGGCGCTTCTCCTTCAACGTCAAGGGCGGCCGCTGCGAGGCCTGCCAAGGCGACGGCCTGATCAAGGTCGAGATGCACTTCCTGCCGGACATCTACGTGCCCTGCGACGTGTGCAAGAGCAAGCGTTACAACCGCGAGACCCTGGAGATCAAGT
This sequence comes from Pseudomonas sp. GW821-FHT02A08, assembly GCF_059422045.1. Classification (NCBI taxonomy): domain Bacteria; kingdom Pseudomonadati; phylum Pseudomonadota; class Gammaproteobacteria; order Pseudomonadales; family Pseudomonadaceae; genus Pseudomonas; species Pseudomonas sp. GW821-FHT02A08. Next base: position 36,176 of record NZ_JBWKWD010000010.1, on the reverse strand, counting down.
ACAAGGGCAAGAGCATCCACGAAACCCTCGAGATGACCATCGAGGAAGCACGGGAGTTCTTCGATGCCGTACCGGCCCTGGCGCGCAAGCTGCAAACGTTGATGGACGTCGGCCTGTCGTACATCAAGCTGGGGCAATCGGCGACCACGCTGTCCGGCGGTGAAGCCCAGCGGGTGAAACTGTCCCGCGAGCTGTCCAAGCGTGATACCGGCAAGACCCTGTACATCCTCGACGAACCCACCACCGGGCTGCACTTCGCGGATATCCAGCAACTGCTCGACGTGTTGCACCGCCTGCGCGACCACGGCAACACAGTAGTAGTGATCGAACACAATCTGGACGTGATCAAGACCGCTGACTGGCTGGTGGACCTGGGTCCGGAGGGTGGTTCCAAGGGCGGGCAGATCATTGCCGTCGGCACACCGGAAGAAGTGTCAGAGATGAAGCAATCCCATACCGGCTACTACCTCAAGCCGCTGCTGGAACGTGACAGGGCTTACCGGGCTCCATGAAAAAGCCCCTGTCACTTCATCAGTGACAGGGGCTTTTTTGTATTCGCGGAATCAGGTGTGGGATTGCAGGTAGTTCTCAAGCCCGATCAACTTGATCAGACCCAACTGCTTCTCGAGCCAGTAGGTGTGATCCTCTTCGGTGTCATGCAATTGAACCCGCAGCATTTCGCGGCTGACATAGTCCTTGTGCTGTTCGCAGAGCTTGATGCCTTTGCACAGCGCAGCCCGCACCTTGTATTCCAGGCGCAAGTCCGCTTCGAGCATCTCGGTCACCGTGGTGCCGACATCGAGATCGTCCGGACGCATGCGCGGCGTGCCTTCAAGCATCAGAATCCGGCGCATCAGGGCGTCAGCGTGCCCTGCTTCTTCTTCCATTTCGTGGTTGATTCGTTCGTAGAGCTTGGTGAAACCCCAGTCCTCATACATCCGCGAGTGGACGAAATATTGATCACGCGCGGCCAGTTCGCCGGTCAGCAACGTGTTGAGGTAATCGATCACATCTGGGTGGCCTTGCATCGCCCTACATCTCCCTGCTTGAAAGTTGTAGTTTGAACCAACATGTCCTTATCGTCACTCGCAAGACGCAATAAAAGCGAAGATATTCTGAGAAAACCAGCTGAAATAACGCAAAAACCGCCCAAATAAGGGCGGTTCTGCTTCTCATTTAGACTTCGTTAAGCTGTACGTTGAGCAGCTTTGCGATTGCTTCTCCATACGCCGGGTCAGCCTTGTAGAAATGCTGCAGCTGGCGATCAACCACATCACTCGACACACCCGCCATCGCACCGGCGATGTTGCCGACCAGCAATGATTTCTGCTCATCAGTCATCAAGCGGAACAACGCGCCGGCGTGACTGTAGTAATCAGTGTCTTCACGGTGGTCGTAACGATCGGCGGCACCACTGAGGGCCAATGCGGGCTCTGCGTAACGAGGCGCCTGCTTCGGCGACTCGACATAGCTGTTCGGCTCATAGTTCGGCGTCGCACCGCCATTGCTGCCAAAGGCCATCGAGCCATCGCGCTGATAGGTGTTGACCGGACTGCGCGCAGCGTTGACTGGCAACTGCTGGTGATTGGTGCCGACACGGTAGCGATGAGCGTCCGCGTAGGCGAAGACCCGACCTTGCAGCATGCGATCCGGCGACAGACCAACACCTGGCACCATATTGCTGGGACCGAACGCCGCCTGCTCGACTTCCGCGAAGTAGTTCTGCGGATTGCGATTGAGCTCAAGCTCTCCGACCTCAATCAGTGGAAACTCTTTCTGCGACCAGGTTTTGGTGACATCAAACGGGTTCTCGTAGTGCCCCGCCGCCTGAGTCTCGCTCATGATCTGAATGCACACGCGCCATTTCGGGAAATCACCCTGCTCGATGGCATTGAACAAGTCGCGCTGGGCGTAATCCGGATCAGTACCCGCAAGGCGCGCAGCCTCGGCAGGAGCAAGGTTCTTGATCCCCTGTCTGGTCTTGTAGTGCCACTTCACCCAGTGACGCTCACCTTGAGCGTTGATAAGGCTGTAAGTGTGGCTGCCAAAGCCATGCATGTGCCGGTATCCATCAGGGATACCCCGGTCGGAGAACAGGATGGTGACCTGGTGCAGCGCCTCGGGCGAATGCGACCAGAAGTCCCACATCACCTGGGCACTCTTCAGGTTGCTTTGCGGCAAACGCTTCTGGGTGTGGATAAAGTCAGGAAACTTGAGCGGATCGCGAATGAAGAACACGGGGGTGTTGTTGCCGACGATGTCCCAGTTGCCTTCCTCGGTGTAGAACTTCAAGGCAAAGCCCCGCGGATCACGCTCGGTATCGGCCGAACCACGCTCACCGCCCACGGTGGAAAACCGCAGGAAAGTCGGGGTTTGCTTGCCGACCGCCTCGAACAGCTTCGCGCTGGTGTATTGAGTGATATCGCGTGTCACGGTGAACGTACCGTAGGCACCCGAGCCTTTGGCGTGTACACGGCGCTCAGGGATGTTTTCACGGTTGAAGTGGGCAAGCTTCTCGATCAGGTGAAAGTCGTCGAGCAGCAGCGGGCCACGAGGGCCGGCGGAACGGGAATTCTGGTTATCGGCAACAGGAGCGCCACTGGCGGTGGTAAGCGTTTTGTTCTGGCTCATGCGATCTTCCTTCCTCTGTCGGTCTTGAACTGCCGGCTATCGGCTGAGAGGGAGTATTGATCATCAATGTTACACCTACAAATTCATTAACTTGCAGGCATCGATAGAAAATTACTAATGATCAGCCCCCAACCGATAATATGACAAGGGGAAGGATTCAAGGATTATACGAAGGTACATTTCTTACAGGCACAAAAAACCGGGCACTAGGCCCGGTTCTTTGTTTCAGACTGACGTCTTACTCGGCAGATACAGCTTCGCCAGCAGTAGCACGATCAACCAACTCGACGTACGCCATAGGCGCGTTGTCGCCAGCGCGGAAACCGCACTTGAGGATGCGCAGGTAGCCACCCTCACGGGTAGCGTAACGCTTGCCCAGGTCGTTGAAGAGCTTACCAACGATAGCTTTCGAACGAGTACGGTCGAAAGCCAGACGGCGGTTAGCAACGCTATCTGTCTTGGCCAAAGTGATCAGCGGCTCGGCAACGCGGCGCAGTTCTTTAGCTTTTGGCAGAGTAGTTTTGATCAGCTCGTGCTCGAACAGCGACACCGCCATGTTTTGGAACATGGCCTTGCGGTGCGAGCTGGTGCGGCTCAGGTGACGACCACTTTTACGATGACGCATGGTTCATTCCTTACCAAACACTACGTTCGGTGATTACGACGATCAGGCAGTCGCCTTGTCGTCCTTCTTAAGACTTGCAGGCGGCCAGTTGTCGAGGCGCATGCCGAGGGACAGACCGCGGGAGGCCAGAACGTCCTTGATTTCAGTCAAGGATTTCTTACCCAGGTTCGGAGTCTTCAACAGCTCTACTTCGGTACGCTGAATCAGGTCGCCGATGTAGTAGATGTTTTCCGCCTTAAGGCAGTTAGCCGAACGTACAGTCAGTTCCAGATCGTCAACCGGGCGAAGCAGGATCGGATCGATCTCGTCTTCCTGCTCGACAACCACTGGCTCACTGTCACCCTTGAGGTCGACGAACGCAGCCAACTGCTGTTGCAGGATGGTTGCAGCGCGGCGAATTGCCTCTTCAGGATCCAGAGTACCGTTGGTTTCCAGATCAATAACCAGCTTGTCCAGGTTAGTACGCTGCTCGACACGGGCGTTTTCCACCACGTATGCGATACGGCGAACCGGGCTGAACGAAGAGTCAAGCTGCAAGCGACCGATGCTGCGGCTTTCGTCTTCATCGCTCTGACGCGAATCTGCCGGTTCATAACCACGACCACGAGCTACTACGAGCTTCATGTTCAGGGCGCCGTTAGACGCCAGGTTAGCGATTACGTGATCGGGATTAACGATCTCGACATCATGATCCAGCTGAATATCGGCAGCGGTAACCACCCCCGAACCCTTCTTCGACAAGGTCAGCGTAACTTCGTCACGACCGTGCAGCTTGATAGCCAGACCTTTAAGGTTCAACAGGATTTCAATTACGTCTTCCTGTACACCTTCGATGGCGCTGTACTCGTGGAGCACACCGTCAATCTCGGCCTCGACTACTGCACAGCCGGGCATTGAGGACAACAGGATGCGGCGCAGCGCGTTGCCCAGGGTATGGCCGAAACCACGCTCGAGAGGCTCGAGAGTGATCTTGGCGCGGGTTGGACTGACAACCTGCACATCAATGTGGCGGGGTGTCAGGAACTCATTTACCGAAATCTGCATGGATGCACCTATTTTCTAGCCCTTACTTGGAGTAGAGCTCGACAATCAGGCTTTCGTTGATGTCGGCGGACAGATCACTGCGAGCTGGAACGTTCTTGAAAACGCCCGACTTCTTCTCAGTGTCTACTTCTACCCATTCTACGCGGCCACGTTGGGCACACAGATCGAGAGCTTGGACAATGCGAAGTTGATTTTTTGCTTTCTCGCGAACAGCAACCACGTCACCAGCACGAACCTGGTAGGACGGAACGTTAACGGTCTGACCGTTTACGCTGATCGACTTGTGCGATACCAGCTGACGGGATTCGGCACGAGTCGAACCAAAGCCCATACGGTATACAACGTTGTCCAGACGGCATTCGAGCAGTTGCAGCAGGTTTTCACCGGTTGCACCTTTCTTGCCAGCAGCTTCTTTGTAGTAGCCGCTGAACTGACGCTCGAGAACGCCGTAGATACGACGGACCTTCTGCTTTTCACGCAGTTGGGTGCCGTAGTCGGACTGGCGACCGCGGCGTTGGCCGTGGATACCAGGTGCTGCTTCAATGTTGCACTTCGATTCGATCGCGCGCACGCCGCTCTTCAGGAAGAGATCGGTGCCTTCGCGACGAGCGAGTTTGCATTTTGGACCAATGTAACGAGCCATTCTTTACAATCTCCTGGATTACACGCGGCGCTTCTTCGGCGGACGGCACCCGTTGTGCGGGATTGGCGTCACGTCGGTGATGCTGGCGATCTTGTAGCCACAGCCGTTCAAAGCGCGGACTGCGGATTCACGACCTGGACCTGGACCTTTGACGTTGACGTCGAGGTTTTTCAGGCCGTATTCCAGCGCAGCTTGACCAGCACGTTCAGCAGCTACTTGAGCAGCAAACGGGGTGGACTTGCGGGAACCGCGGAAACCCGAACCACCGGAGGTAGCCCAGGAAAGAGCGTTACCTTGACGGTCGGTGATGGTCACGATGGTGTTGTTAAAAGATGCATGGATGTGGGCGATGCCATCAACCACTGTCTTTTTAACTTTTTTACGAGGACGAGCAGCAGGTTTTGCCATGATTAAATTCCTGTCGATTCGCTGGGGCGATTACTTGCGGATCGGCTTACGCGGACCTTTACGGGTACGCGCGTTGGTCTTGGTACGCTGACCGCGTACTGGAAGACCGCGACGATGACGCAGACCGCGATAGCAACCGAGGTCCATCAAGCGCTTGATTTTCATGTTGATTTCGCGACGCAGGTCACCTTCAGTGGTGAACTTCGCCACTTCGCCACGCAGCTGTTCAATCTGCTCGTCGCTCAGATCTTTGATCTTTGCTGCTGGGTTTACCCCAGTCTCTGCACAAATTTTCTGTGCAGTAGTGCGACCAACACCATAGATGTAGGTCAGCGAGATAACAGTATGCTTGTTATCTGGAATGTTAACGCCTGCAATACGGGCCATTCAGTGGGACTCCAATTGACAGCTACCTACGCCCCGGAAGCCAAGAAATAGGGCGCGAGATAATATCGCTGTAATAACAAATAATCAACCCGGTAGCGCACTAGCTACCGGGCTTGAAGCACAATCACACTCAGCCTTGGCGCTGTTTGTGACGCGGTTCCGCGCTGCAAATTACTCGAACAACACCTTCGCGGCGAATAATCTTGCAGTTACGGCACAGCTTTTTCACCGATGCACGAACTTTCATCACCAACTCCTCGAACCTTATGGGTCAGCGCAGCATGCCGCTGCCGTAACCCTTCAGGTTGGCTTTCTTCATCAGGGATTCGTACTGGTGCGAAACGAGGTGCGATTGTACTTGGGACATGAAGTCCATCACAACCACGACGACGATCAGCAACGAGGTCCCGCCAAGGTAGAACGGTACGTTGGCTGCAACCACCAGGAACTGGGGCAACAGGCAGACGGCCGTCATGTAAAGAGCACCGAACATGGTCAAGCGAGTCAGAACGCCATCAATGTAGCGCGCAGACTGCTCACCTGGACGGATGCCCGGAATAAAGGCACCGGACTTCTTCAGGTTTTCCGCTACGTCTTTCGGATTGAACATCAACGCCGTATAGAAGAAGCAGAAGAAAATAATCCCTGCACTAAACAGCAGAATATTCAACGGCTGACCAGGAGCGATCGACTGCGAGATGTCCTGCAACCAGCCCATACCTTCAGACTGACCGAACCAGGCACCCAACGAAGCCGGGAACAGCAAAATGCTGCTCGCGAAAATAGCCGGAATAACACCGGCCATGTTCACCTTCAGCGGCAAGTGGCTGGTCTGCGCAGCGAAGACCTTGCGGCCCTGCTGACGCTTGGCGTAGTGAACAGCAATACGACGCTGACCACGCTCAATGAACACCACGAAACCGATAATCGCTACTGCCAGCAAACCGATGGCAACCAGGGCGAAGATGTTGATATCACCCTGACGTGCAGACTCGAAAGACTGCCCGATCGCTCTCGGAAGACCGGCGACGATACCCGAAAAAATCAACATCGAGATACCGTTGCCAACACCACGCTCAGTAATCTGCTCACCCAGCCACATCATGAACATCGCACCAGCCACAAACGTGGATACCGCGACGAAATGGAAGCCAAAGTCACCAGTGAACGCAACGCCCTGCCCCGCCAGACCAATGGACATGCCAATGGCCTGGACGAGAGCGAGGACGACAGTGCCGTAGCGGGTGTACTGGCTGATCTTGCGACGGCCAGCTTCACCTTCCTTCTTCAACTGCTCCAGCTGCGGGCTGACGGCGGTCATCAGCTGCATGATGATCGATGCCGAGATGTACGGCATGATCCCCAGTGCAAAGATGCTCATCCGTTCCAGCGCGCCGCCGGAAAACATGTTGAACAAGCTAAGAATGGTCCCCTCATTCTGTCGAAACAGGTCCGCGAGTCGGTCCGGGTTGATACCTGGAACCGGGATGTGTGCGCCTATTCGGTAGACGATAATCGCCAGGAACAGAAAACGCAGACGAGCCCAGAGTTCAGACATACCGCCTTTGCCGAGCGCAGAGAGAGCACCTTGCTTAGCCATTTATTCCTCGAACTTGCCGCCAGCTGCTTCGATAGCCGCACGCGCACCTTTGGTGGCGCCGATTCCCTTGCCGATAGTGACAGCGCGAGTCACTTCACCGGACAGCATGATTTTCACACGCTGTACGTTGACGTTGATCACGTTGGCATCTTTCAGGGACTGCACGGTGACGATGTCGCCTTCCACTTTAGCCAGCTCGGACAGACGCACTTCTGCGCGGTCCATGGCCTTCAGGGAAACGAAACCGAACTTCGGCAGGCGACGATGCAGCGGCTGTTGACCGCCTTCAAAGCCTGGAGCAATGGTGCCACCGGAGCGGGAGGTCTGACCTTTGTGACCACGGCCACCAGTCTTACCCAAACCGCTACCGATACCACGGCCCGGACGATGCTTTTCGCGACGGGAACCCGGCGCTGGACTCAGATCATTGAGTTTCATCGATTAACCCTCGACACGCAGCATGTAGTAAGCCTTGTTGATCATCCCGCGATTCTCGGGAGTATCCTGGACTTCTACAGTGTGACCGATGCGACGCAGACCCAGACCCTTAACACACAGTTTGTGGTTAGGGATGCGGCCGGTCATGCTTTTGATCAGCGTTACTTTTACGGTAGCCATGATCAGAAGATCTCCTTGACGCTTTTGCCACGCTTGGCGGCAATGGATTCAGGAGACTGCATTGCTTTCAAACCCTTGAAAGTGGCGTGAACCACGTTTACCGGGTTAGTCGAGCCGTAGCACTTGGCCAGAACGTTCTGAACGCCAGCAACTTCGAGGACAGCACGCATAGCGCCGCCAGCGATGATACCGGTACCTTCAGAAGCAGGCTGCATGTACACCTTCGAAGCGCCGTGAGCGGACTTCATTGCGTACTGCAGAGTGGTGCCGTTCAGATCAACCTGGATCATGTTGCGGCGAGCAGCTTCCATTGCCTTCTGGATCGCAGCAGGCACTTCACGCGACTTGCCACGGCCGAAGCCAACACGGCCCTTACCATCACCAACCACGGTCAACGCGGTGAAAGTGAAGATACGGCCGCCTTTAACGGTTTTGGCTACGCGGTTAACTTGAACCAGCTTCTCGATGTAGCCTTCGTCGCGCTTTTGGTCGTTATTTGACATAACTTAGAACTCCAGCCCAGCTTCACGAGCAGCATCAGCCAGCGCCTTGACGCGGCCGTGGTACTTGAAGCCAGAGCGGTCGAAAGCCACCTGCGAGACGCCAGCGGCTTTAGCACGCGTAGCGACCAGCTGGCCAACCTTAGTGGCCGCGTCGATGTTGCCGGTGGCACCATCACGCAGTTCTTTATCCAAAGTCGAGGCGCTTGCCAGGACTTTGTTGCCGTCGGCCGAAATGACCTGGGCGTAGATGTGCTGCGAAGAGCGGAACACGCAGAGACGCACGACTTCGAGTTCGTGCATTTTCAGGCGTGCTTTGCGAGCGCGACGCAGTCGAGTAACTTTTTTGTCGGTCATTTGCTATGCCCTACTTCTTCTTGGCTTCTTTACGACGGACGACTTCGTCCGCGTAGCGCACACCTTTGCCTTTGTACGGCTCTGGTGGACGGAAGTCGCGGATCTCGGCGGCCACTTGACCTACCAGCTGCTTGTCGATGCCCTTGATCAGGATATCGGTCTGGCTAGGAGTCTCAGCGGTGATGCCTTCCGGCAGTTCGTAATCCACTGGGTGCGAGAAGCCAAGAGCCAGGTTCAGCACTGTGCCTTTTGCTTGCGCTTTGTAACCAACACCGACCAGCTGGAGCTTGCGCTCGAAGCCTTGGCTTACGCCCTGGACCATGTTGTTTACCAACGCACGAGTGGTACCAGCCATCGCGCGAGTCTGTTGATCGCCATTGCGAGCAGCGAAACGCAGCTCACCGGCTTCTTCAACGATCTCAACGGACGAGTGGATGTTCAGTTCGAGAGTGCCCTTGGCACCCTTCACCGAAAGCTGTTGGCCTGCGAATTTTACTTCGACACCGGCTGGCAGCTTAACGGGGTTCTTAGCGACGCGAGACATGCTTATCCCCCCTTAGAACACAGTGCAAAGAACTTCGCCGCCGACACCGGCAGCGCGCGCAGCACGATCAGTCATCACACCCTTGTTGGTGGAGACGATAGACACACCGAGACCGCCACGAACTTTTGGCAGATCATCGACGGACTTGTACTGACGCAGGCCTGGACGGCTAACGCGCTTCACTTCTTCGATAACCGGACGGCCTTCGAAGTACTTCAGCTCGATGGACAGCAGTGGTTTGATTTCGCTGCTGATCTGATAACCCGCAATGTAACCTTCGTCCTTCAGGACTTTGGCAACAGCTACCTTCAACGTGGAAGATGGCATGCTTACGACGGACTTTTCAGCCATCTGGGCATTACGGATACGAGTTAGCATGTCCGCTAACGGGTCCTGCATACTCATGGGCTAGACGCTCCTAATACAAAAAAATTAGCCTTGCGGCTATTACGTGTCGCCGAGAATCTCCGAGCATGAAAAACACGGGCTCAGGCGAGCCGGGTATTCTAGACACACCCCAGAAATGAATCAAGCCCCAAAAGGGGCTTGATCCAGATTCAAGGCCACCGGTGGTCAGGATCTTGCGATCCTGGACACCGAGACTTTGACAGTACTTACCAGCTGGCTTTAACCAGACCCGGTACGTCACCACGCATGGCAGCTTCACGCAGCTTGTTACGGCCGAGGCCGAACTTGCGGTAAACGCCGTGTGGACGACCGGTCAGGCGGCAGCGGTTACGCATGCGCGAAGCGCTTGCGTCACGTGGCTGCTTCTGCAGGGCTACTGTAGCTTCCCAACGCGCTTCTGGACTTGCGTTCAGATCAACGATGATAGCTTTCAGTGCTGCACGCTTCTTGGCGTACTTGGCAACCGTGAGCTGACGCTTCAGCTCGCGGTTTTTCATGCTCATCTTGGCCATGGTCCTACTCCAATCAGTTGCGGAACGGGAATTTGAACGCACGCAGCAGAGCGCGGCCTTCATCATCGTTCTTGGCAGTGGTGGTCAGGGTGATGTCCAGACCGCGGAGAGCATCGATCTTGTCGTAGTCGATTTCCGGGAAGATGATCTGCTCTTTCACGCCCATGCTGTAGTTGCCACGACCATCGAAGGACTTGGCATTCAGGCCGCGGAAGTCGCGAACCCGAGGCAGGGAGATCGACAGCAGACGATCCAGGAACTCGTACATACGCTCACGGCGCAGGGTCACTTTGACGCCGATCGGCCAACCTTCACGGACTTTAAAGCCAGCGATGGATTTGCGAGCGTAGGTCACAACGACTTTCTGGCCGGTGATCTTTTCCAGGTCAGCAACAGCGTGCTCGATGACTTTTTTGTCGCCGATCGCTTCGCCCAGACCCATGTTCAGGGTGATTTTGGTAACGCGCGGAACTTCCATCACGTTCGAAAGCTTAAGTTCTTCCTTAAGTTTCGGAGCAATTTCCTTCCGGTAAATCTCTTTTAGTCGTGCCATGGTCTCATCTACCTAGCAGTGTTCAAGCATCAACCGCTTTTTGGGTCGACTTGAAGACACGAATTTTCTTGCCGTCTTCTACTTTGAAACCAACGCGGTCAGCCTTGTTGGTTTCGCCGTTGAAAATGGCGACGTTAGAAGCATCCAGTGGAGCTTCTTTTTCGACGATACCGCCCTGCACGCCCGACATCGGGTTAGGCTTGGTATGACGCTTGACCAGGTTCAGACCACCAATAACCAAACGGTTGTTAGCGAGAACCTTAAGCACCTTACCGCGCTTACCTTTGTCTTTGCCGGCGATCACGATGATCTCGTCGTCACGACGAATCTTTTGCATGTCGGATCTCCTTACAGCACTTCTGGGGCGAGCGAGACGATCTTCATGAACTTCTCAGTACGAAGTTCACGGGTCACTGGCCCAAAGATACGGGTGCCGATCGGCTCTTGCTTGTTGTTCAACAGAACAGCAGCGTTGCCATCAAAGCGGATAATGGAGCCATCAGCACGACGTACGCCGTGACGAGTGCGGACTACAACAGCAGTCATCACTTGGCCTTTTTTCACTTTACCGCGAGGAATTGCTTCCTTGACGGTAACTTTGATGATGTCACCGATACCAGCGTAACGACGATGGGAGCCACCCAGCACCTTGATGCACATAACGCGGCGAGCGCCGCTGTTATCGGCCACATCGAGCATGGATTGAGTCTGAATCATATAATTTCTCCGACCCCTAGTCCTTAGACTTCCACAGCGCGTTCGAGAACATCAACCAGCGCCCAAGACTTGGTCTTGGCCAAAGGACGAGTTTCACGAATAGTGACTTTGTCGCCGATGTGGCACTGATTGGTTTCGTCGTGCGCGTGCAGCTTAGTCGAACGCTTAACGTATTTACCGTAGATCGGGTGCTTAACGCGACGCTCGATCAGAACGGTGATGGTTTTGTCCATCTTGTCGCTGACAACACGGCCAGTCAGCGTACGGACAGTTTTTTCGGCTTCAGCCATGATTACTTACCTGCCTGCTGGTTGAGCACAGTCTTCACGCGAGCGATGTCACGCTTAACTTGCGAGAGCAGATGAGACTGCCCCAACTGGCCAGTTGCTTTCTGCATACGCAGATTGAACTGGTCGCGCAGCAAGCCGAGCAGTTGCTCGTTCAGCTGCTGTGCGGATTTTTCACGAAGTTCATTCGCTTTCATCACATCACCGTCCGTTTAACAAAGGAGGTGGCGAGCGGCAGCTTTGCAGCAGCCAGGGCGAAAGCCTCACGCGCCAGCTCTTCAGAAACACCCTCGATTTCATACAGGACTTTGCCTGGCTGAATCTGGGCAACCCAGTATTCGACGTTACCCTTACCTTTACCCATCCGAACTTCGAGTGGCTTCTTGGAAATAGGCTTGTCCGGGAATACACGGATCCAGATCTTGCCGCCACGTTTTACGTGACGGGTCAGAGCACGACGCGCTGACTCGATCTGACGAGCGGTGAGACGACCACGAGCAACAGACTTCAGCGCGAACTCGCCGAAGCTGACTTTGCTACCGCGCAATGCCAGGCCACGGTTGTGACCAGTCATTTGCTTGCGGAACTTCGTACGCTTTGGTTGCAACATTTGGCGTACCCCTTACTTAGCAGCTTTTTTACGAGGCGCTGGTGCTTGTGGTTTCAGTTCTTCTTGGCGACCACCAATTACTTCGCCTTTGAAGATCCAAACCTTTACACCGATCACACCGTAAGTGGTGTGAGCTTCGTAGTTGGCATAGTCGATGTCGGCACGCAGGGTGTGCAATGGCACACGACCTTCGCGATACCATTCAGTACGTGCAATTTCAGCACCGCCGAGACGACCGCTCACTTGGATTTTGATGCCTTTGGCACCAATGCGCATGGCGTTCTGTACGGCGCGCTTCATAGCGCGACGGAACATTACGCGACGCTCCAGCTGCTGAGCTACGCTCTGCGCAACCAGCATACCGTCGAGCTCCGGCTTACGGATCTCTTCGATATTGATGTGCACAGGCACACCCATTTGCTTGGTCAGGTCCTGACGCAGTTTCTCAACATCTTCACCTTTCTTCCCGATAACGATACCTGGACGAGCGGTGTGGATGGTGATGCGTGCAGTTTGGGCCGGACGATGGATATCGATACGGCTTACGGACGCGCTTTTTAGTTTGTCTTGGAGGTACTCACGCACATTCAGATCTGCGAGCAAATAGTCCGCATAAGTCCGACCGTCTGCGTACCAGACGGAGGTGTGCTCCTTGACGATTCCCAGGCGAATGCCAATGGGATGTACTTTCTGACCCATCTCTTCGACTCCGTTACTTGTCAGCAACCTTGACAGTGATATGGCAAGACCGCTTGACGATGCGATCAGCACGGCCTTTGGCACGTGGCATGATGCGCTTCAGCGAACGCCCTTCGTTGACGAAAACAGTGCTGACCTTCAGGTCATCAACGTCTGCGCCTTCGTTATGCTCGGCGTTGGCTACGGCCGACTCCAGCACTTTCTTCATGATCTCGGCGGCTTTCTTACTGCTGAAAGCCAACAGGTTGAGCGCTTCGCCCACCTTCTTCCCGCGGATCTGGTCGGCGACCAAGCGGGCTTTCTGGGCGGAGATTCGAGCGCCCGACAACTTAGCGGCTACTTCCATTTCCTAACCCCTTAACGCTTGGCTTTCTTGTCTGCCACGTGCCCGCGATAAGTGCGGGTACCGGCGAACTCGCCCAGTTTGTGGCCGACCATGTCTTCGTTCACGAGAACTGGGACGTGCTGACGACCGTTGTGTACTGCGATGGTCAGACCGACCATTTGTGGCAGGATCATCGAACGACGCGACCAGGTTTTCACCGGTTTGCGATCGTTCTTTTCCGCCGCCACTTCGATCTTCTTCAGTAGGTGAAGATCGATAAAAGGACCTTTTTTCAGAGAACGTGGCACTGTCGTATCCCTCTATTTACTTGCGACGACGGACGATCATTTTGTCGGTACGCTTATTACCACGAGTCTTCGCGCCCTTAGTCGGGAAGCCCCATGGCGATACCGGATGACGACCACCAGAGGTACGACCTTCACCACCACCATGTGGGTGGTCAACCGGGTTCATGGCAACACCACGAACGGTTGGGCGAACGCCACGCCAGCGTTTGGCACCAGCTTTACCCAGCGAACGCAGGCTGTGCTCGGAGTTCGAGACTTCGCCCAGGGTCGCACGGCATTCAGCCAGGACTTTACGCATTTCACCGGAACGCAGACGCAGGGTAACGTACACGCCTTCACGAGCGATCAACTGAGCCGAAGCACCAGCGGAACGAGCGATCTGAGCGCCTTTACCTGGCTTCAATTCGATGCCGTGTACGGTGCTACCAACTGGAATGTTGCGCAGTTGCAGAGCGTTGCCCGGCTTGATCGGTGCCAGGGCACCTGCGATCAGCTGGTCGCCAGCGCTCACGCCTTTAGGGGCGATGATGTAGCGACGCTCGCCATCTGCGTACAGCAGCAGAGCGATGTGAGCAGTACGGTTTGGATCGTATTCGATACGCTCGACAGTGGCAGAGATGCCATCTTTGTCGTTGCGACGGAAGTCGACCAGACGATAATGCTGCTTATGACCACCACCGATGTGACGAGTGGTAATACGGCCATTGTTGTTACGACCACCAGACTTCGATTTCTTCTCGAGCAGCGGTGCGTGAGGAGCGCCTTTATGCAGCTCCTGGTTGACCACCTTGACCACAAAACGGCGGCCAGGGGAAGTCGGTTTGCATTTAACGATTGCCATGATGCACCCCTTCCTTACTCAGCACTGCTGCTGAAATCGAGATCTTGGCCTGGCTGAAGGGAGATAACTGCCTTCTTCCAGTCATTACGCTTGCCCAGACCGCGAGCAGTGCGCTTGCTCTTACCCAGAACATTCAGGGTAGTAACACGCTCTACTTTCACGCTGAACAGGCTTTCGACGGCCTTCTTGATTTCCAGCTTGGTTGCGTCGGTAGCAACCTTGAAAACGAACTGGCCTTTCTTGTCTGCCAGAACCGTAGCCTTCTCGGAAACGTGCGGGCCAAGCAGAACTTTAAATACGCGTTCCTGGTTCATCCCAGCAGCTCCTCGAATTTCTTCACGGCCGACACGGTGATCAACACCTTGTCGTATGCGATCAGACTAACTGGATCGGAACCTTGCACGTCACGTACATCTACGTGTGGCAGGTTACGAGCAGCCAGGTACAGGTTCTGATCAACAGCGTCGGACACGATCAGAACGTCGGTCAGGCTCATGTTGTTCAGTTTGCCCAGCAGGTCTTTGGTTTTCGGCGTTTCAACGGCGAAATCCTGAACCACGACCAGACGATCAGTACGCACCAGCTCAGCAAGGATGGAACGCATTGCTGCGCGGTACATCTTCTTGTTCAGCTTCTGGGAGTGATCCTGAGGACGAGCTGCGAAAGTGGTACCGCCGCCACGCCAGATTGGGCTACGGATAGTACCGGCACGAGCACGGCCAGTACCTTTCTGACGCCATGGGCGCTTACCGCCACCACGAACGTCGGAACGGGTCTTTTGCTGCTTGGAACCCTGACGACCGCCAGCCATGTAGGCTACGACTGCTTGGTGAACCAGCGTCTCGTTGAATTCGCCGCCAAATGTCAGTTCGGAAACTTCGATCGCTTGAGCGTCATTTACATTTAATTGCATGTCAGCTTCCCCTTAACCGCGAGCCTTGGCTGCTGGACGTACAACCAAGTTGCCGCCAGTAGCGCCAGGAACAGCGCCCTTGACCAACAACAGATTGCGTTCAGCGTCCACGCGCACTACTTCGAGGGACTGCACGGTCACGCGCTCAGCGCCCATATGACCGGACATTTTTTTGCCCTTGAATACACGACCAGGAGTCTGGCACTGGCCGATAGAGCCTGGAACGCGGTGGGATACGGAGTTACCGTGGGTGTTATCTTGCCCGCGGAAATTCCAACGCTTGATCGTACCCTGGAAGCCTTTACCCTTGGACTGACCGGTTACATCAACCAGTTGACCAGCGGCGAAGATTTCAGCGTTGATCAGATCGCCGGCCTGGTACTCGCCTTCTTCAAGGCGGAATTCCATTACGGTACGACCAGCGGCAACGTTCGCTTTAGCGAAGTGGCCAGCCTGAGCTGCTGTTACACGCGAAGCACGACGCTCGCCGACAGTGACTTGCACTGCACGATAGCCATCGGTCTCTTCAGTTTTGAACTGGGTGACGCGATTCGGCTCGATCTCAATGACCGTGACCGGAATGGAGACACCTTCTTCGGTGAAAATACGGGTCATACCGCATTTACGACCGACTACACCAATAGTCATGTTGTAAACCTCATGAGTGTACGGGGCTTTCACCCGCTATGGCCGCCCATTTCAGAGCGTTACACGACTAAGACCGAGTCTTAGCCGAGGCTGATCTGCACTTCCACACCGGCCGCAAGATCAAGCTTCATAAGAGCATCAACGGTTTTATCCGTTGGCTGGACGATGTCCAGAACGCGCTTATGAGTACGGATCTCGTACTGGTCACGCGCGTCTTTGTTGACGTGCGGGGAGACCAGAACGGTGAACCGCTCTTTACGGGTAGGCAGTGGAATTGGACCACGCACTTGAGCACCAGTACGTTTCGCGGTTTCCACGATTTCCTGGGTTGATTGGTCGATCAGGCGATGGTCGAAAGCCTTCAACCTGATACGGATTTGCTGATTTTGCATTGGATTTCAGACTCCGGCTGCTATTCCCACCGGGCGCAATACGCCCGTTAAAAGGAGGCGCAATTCTATAGACGCCCCAGATGGGTGTCAACCCAATAAAAAAGCCCCCGCTGAGCGGGGGCTTTTCAAAGCATCGAAGCTATCTCAAAAGAGATGCTTACTCGATGATTTTGGCTACGACGCCAGCGCCGACGGTACGACCGCCTTCACGGATAGCGAAACGCAGGCCGTCTTCCATTGCGATGGTCTTGATCAGGGTAACTTCCATCTGGATGTTATCACCTGGCATTACCATTTCAACGCCTTCTGGCAGCTGGCAGTTACCAGTCACGTCAGTAGTACGGAAGTAGAACTGTGGACGGTAGCCTTTGAAGAACGGAGTGTGACGACCGCCTTCTTCCTTGCTCAGAACGTAAACTTCTGCGGTGAACTTGGTGTGCGGCTTAACCGAACCTGGCTTAACCAGAACCTGGCCACGCTCAACGTCGTCACGCTTGGTACCACGCAGCAGAACGCCGCAGTTCTCGCCAGCACGACCTTCGTCGAGCAGCTTGCGGAACATTTCAACACCAGTGCAGGTGGTGGTGGTGGTGTCACGCAGACCAACGATTTCCAGTGCATCTTGAACGCGAACGATACCGCGCTCGATACGACCAGTCACAACAGTACCACGACCCGAGATCGAGAATACGTCTTCGATTGGCATCAGGAATGGCTTGTCGATAGCACGCTCTGGTTCCGGGATGTAGCTGTCCAGGGTTTCAACCAGTTTACGAACGGCAGTGGTGCCCATTTCGTTGTCGTCTTTGCCTTCCAGCGCCATACGAGCCGAACCGATGATGATTGGAGTGTCATCGCCCGGGAAGTCGTAGGTGGACAGCAGGTCGCGAACTTCCATCTCGACCAGTTCCAGCAGCTCAGCGTCGTCTACCAGGTCAGCCTTGTTCAGGAAAACCACGATGTACGGAACGCCTACCTGACGGGACAGCAGGATGTGCTCACGGGTTTGTGGCATCGGACCATCAGCGGCCGAGCAAACCAGGATCGCGCCGTCCATCTGGGCAGCACCGGTGATCATGTTCTTCACATAGTCAGCGTGACCTGGGCAGTCAACGTGAGCGTAGTGACGGATCTTCGAGTTGTACTCGACGTGCGCGGTGTTGATGGTGATACCACGAGCTTTTTCTTCTGGAGCGCTGTCGATTTTATCGAAATCAACGATTGCGGAACCGAAAACTTCGGAGCAAACGCGAGTCAGAGCTGCGGTCAGAGTGGTTTTACCGTGGTCAACGTGACCGATGGTGCCAACGTTGACGTGCGGTAGGGAACGATCAAATTTTTCTTTAGCCACGACAATTAACTCCTTGCCTAAAGGACTGAATCAGCCTTGTTTTTTGGTTACAGTTTCGACGATGTGCGACGGAGCTGTATTGTATTTTTTGAATTCCATAGAGTAGCTTGCGCGACCCTGGGACATCGAACGAACGTCGGTCGCATAACCGAACATCTCGCCCAACGGAACTTCAGCACGGATCACCTTACCGGAGACCGTGTCTTCCATACCCAGAATCATGCCGCGACGACGGTTAAGGTCGCCCATCACGTCACCCATATAGTCTTCAGGCGTAACAACCTCTACCGCCATGATCGGCTCGAGCAACTCACCACCGCCCTTCTGGGCCAGTTGCTTGGTCGCCATGGAAGCAGCCACCTTAAACGCCATCTCGTTCGAGTCGACGTCGTGGTAAGAACCATCAAACACGGTAGCCTTCAGGCCGATCAGCGGATAGCCGGCAACTACGCCGTTCTTCATCTGCTCTTCGATACCCTTCTGGATAGCCGGGATGTATTCCTTAGGAACCACACCACCCACTACTTCGTTCACGAATTGCAGACCTTCCTGACCTTCGTCAGCAGGAGCAAAACGGATCCAGCAATGGCCGAACTGGCCACGACCGCCGGACTGACGAACGAACTTGCCTTCGATTTCGCAATTCTTCGTGATGCGCTCACGATACGAAACCTGAGGCTTACCGATGTTGGCTTCGACGTTGAACTCACGGCGCATCCGGTCAACCAGGATGTCCAGGTGCAACTCGCCCATGCCAGAGATGATCGTTTGACCAGTCTCTTCATCAGTCTTGACGCGGAAAGACGGGTCTTCCTGAGCAAGTTTGCCCAGAGCGATACCCATTTTTTCCTGGTCATCCTTGGTCTTAGGCTCTACGGCAACCGAAATAACCGGCTCCGGGAAGTCCATGCGAACCAGGATGATTGGCTTGTCAGCGTTGCACAAGGTTTCACCAGTGGTGACGTCCTTCATGCCGATCAGGGCCGCGATGTCGCCAGCGCGTACTTCCTTGATCTCTTCACGGGCGTTTGCGTGCATTTGCACCATACGACCCACGCGCTCTTTCTTGCCTTTGACCGAGTTGATCACGCCGTCGCCGGAGGCCAACACGCCCGAGTAAACACGGACGAAAGTCAAGGTACCCACGAATGGGTCGGTAGCGATCTTGAACGCCAGAGCCGAGAACGGCTCGTTGTCGTCTGCATGACGCTCCATTTGCTTTTCCTCGTCATCCGGGTCAGTACCCTTGATGGCAGGAATGTCGGTTGGAGCCGGCAGGTAGTCGATAACGGCGTCGAGAACCAGGGGAACACCCTTGTTCTTGAAAGAAGAACCGCAAACAGCCAGAACGATCTCACCAGCGATAGTACGCTGACGCAGAGCACCCTTGATTTCCTCGATGGTGAGTTCTTCACCTTCAAGGTACTTGTTCATCAGTTCTTCGCTGGCTTCGGCCGCAGCCTCAACCATGTTGTTGCGCCACTCTTCAGCCAGTTCCTGCAGTTCAGCAGGGATGGCTTCACGACGAGGAGTCATCCCCTTGTCGGCATCGTTCCAGTAAACGGCTTCCATGGTCATCAGATCGATCTGACCCTGGAAGTTGTCTTCGGAACCGATAGCCAGCTGGATAGGCACCGGAGTGTGACCCAGACGCTGTTTGATCTGAGCGATCACGCGCAGGAAGTTCGCACCGGCACGGTCCATCTTGTTCACGTAAACGATACGTGGAACACCGTACTTGTTGGCTTGACGCCATACGGTTTCGGACTGAGGCTCAACGCCGGAAGTACCGCAGAACACAACGACCGCGCCGTCGAGTACACGCAGGGAACGCTCAACTTCAATAGTGAAGTCTACGTGGCCCGGGGTATCGATGACGTTGAAACGGTACTGGTCTTTGTGCTGCTTGGCGGAACCCTGCCAGAAGGCAGTAATGGCAGCAGAAGTAATGGTAATACCACGCTCCTGCTCCTGCACCATCCAGTCTGTGGTCGCGGCGCCGTCATGCACCTCGCCCATTTTGTGACTTTTGCCAGTGTAAAAAAGGACGCGCTCGGTGGTGGTGGTTTTACCAGCATCCACGTGTGCAACGATACCAATGTTACGGTAGCGATTAATCGGTGTTGTACGAGCCATAAAGCCCTCGCAAAATTAGTGACGCTAAAATTAGAAGCGGTAGTGCGAGAAAGCCTTGTTGGCTTCAGCCATACGGTGAACGTCTTCACGCTTCTTAACTGCAGCACCTTTACCTTCGGCAGCGTCCAACAGTTCGCCAGCCAAACGCAGAGCCATAGACTTCTCGCCGCGCTTGCGGGCGTAGTCTACCAACCAGCGCATTGCCAGAGCGTTACGACGGGAAGGACGAACCTCGACCGGAACCTGGTAAGTAGCACCACCAACGCGGCGCGACTTCACTTCGACCAGCGGAGCGATGGCGTCGAGTGCTTTTTCGAAGAGTTCCAGGGGATCGGTGCCGGCCTTACGAGCCTTCACGGTATCCAGGGCACCATAAACGATACGCTCGGCAACGGCTTTCTTGCCGCTTTCCATTACGTGGTTCATGAATTTGGCGAGGATTTGGCTTCCGTATTTCGGATCGTCCAGAATCTCACGCTTGGCTGCTACGCGACGTCTTGGCATTGATAAGCCCTCAAACGGTCTTCAGGTTAGCCCGGGACAGCTCCAATGGATGCGTGCCCGACCTTACTCTTATCGACTCAATAAAATGAAAAACTGCAAAACGGCCGATTACTTCGGACGCTTGGTACCGTACTTCGAACGACCCTGGTTACGACCTTTAACACCGGAAGTATCCAACGAACCGCGAACGGTGTGGTAACGAACACCTGGCAAGTCTTTTACACGACCGCCGCGGATCAGTACCACGCTGTGCTCTTGCAGGTTGTGGCCTTCACCGCCGATGTACGAGGAAACCTCGAAACCGTTGGTCAGGCGCACACGGCATACTTTACGCAGTGCCGAGTTAGGTTTTTTCGGCGTGGTGGTGTACACACGGGTGCACACGCCACGGCGTTGCGGGCAGTTCTGCAGCGCAGGCACGTCGGATTTCTCGACGATACGCTTACGCGGCTGACGTACCAGCTGGTTGATAGTTGCCATCTACTAGCTCCACTGTTGTCTTGCGACGCTATTGTCTTGCAAGAAAAGCAAAATGGCAGGAACGAGTTCCCGCCAAATTTAGGGGTACAAGAGTCTAAAGAGGATCTTGTCCCCAGTCAAGGCAAGGCCCCGCCCTCCCCGCTCATCCAATCTCGACAATTTGTCTCGATTCGATGAACGGAGTGACCAGGGCCTCACACTCATTTACCGCAGAACTCAGTTACCGCTCGAGTTCAGCGCTTCGGTCAGTGCAGCTTCCACTTCACTGGCGCTTACGCGCAACGGCTTGTCTGCATCACGGCGGCGCTTACGCTCGCTGTGATAAGCCAGGCCGGTACCAGCCGGGATCAGACGACCCACGACCACGTTTTCTTTCAGGCCGCGCAGGTAATCGCGCTTGCCGGTTACCGCCGCTTCGGTCAGTACGCGAGTGGTTTCCTGGAAGGAAGCCGCCGAGATGAACGATTCGGTGGACAACGACGCCTTGGTGATACCCAGCAGAACACGAGTGAACTTGGAGACAAACTTGTCTTCGCCGCTCAGGCGCTCGTTCTCTACCAGCACGTGAGTCAATTCCATCTGGTCGCCCTTGATGAAACTGGAATCGCCGGATTCAGCGATCTCAACTTTACGCAGCATCTGACGCAGGATGGTCTCGATGTGCTTGTCGTTGATCTTCACGCCTTGCAGACGGTAAACGTCCTGGATCTCGTTGACGATGTACTTGGCCAGCGCACTCACACCCAGCAGACGCAGGATGTCGTGTGGATCGCTAGGACCGTCGGAGATAACTTCGCCGCGGTTTACCTGTTCGCCTTCGAACACGTTCAGGTGACGCCACTTCGGAATCAGCTCTTCGTACGGATCGCTACCGTCGTTCGGGGTGATAACCAGACGGCGCTTGCCCTTGGTCTCTTTACCGAACGCGATGGTGCCGCTGACTTCAGCCAGAATCGACGCTTCTTTCGGACGACGGGCTTCGAACAAGTCGGCAACACGCGGCAGACCACCGGTGATGTCGCGAGTTTTCGAAGTCTCTTGCGGGATACGAGCGATAACATCACCGATCGCGATCTTCGCACCATCCGCCACACCGACCAGGGCGTTGGCTGGCAGGAAGTACTGAGCGATAACGTCAGTGCCTGGCAGCAACAGATCCTTGCCGTTGTCGTCGACCATCTTCACGGCAGGACGGATGTCCTTACCGGCAGCTGGACGGTCTTTGGCGTCGAGTACTTCAATGTTGGTCATACCGGTCAATTCGTCGGTCTGACGCTTGATCGTGATGCCTTCTTCCATGCCCACGTAGGTCACGGTACCTTTCATTTCGGTAACGATCGGGTGAGTGTGCGGGTCCCACTTGGCCACAATGGCGCCAGCTTCGACCTTGTCACCTTCTTTAACCGAAATCACGGCACCGTACGGCAGCTTGTAACGCTCACGCTCACGACCGAAGTCATCAGCGATGGCCAGCTCACCGGAACGGGACACGGCAACCAGGTGACCATCCACTCGTTCCACGTGCTTCAAATTGTGCAGACGAACGGTACCGCCATTCTTCACCTGGACGCTGTCCGCAGCGGAGGTCCGGCTTGCCGCACCACCGATGTGGAACGTACGCATCGTCAGCTGGGTACCCGGCTCACCGATGGACTGGGCAGCGATAACGCCGACAGCTTCACCGATGTTCACCTGGTGACCACGAGCCAGGTCGCGGCCGTAGCACTTGGCGCAGATACCGAAACGGGTTTCGCAGCTGATCGGCGAACGTACGATCACTTCGTCGATGCTGTTGAGCTCGATGAACTCGACCCACTTCTCGTCTACCAGGGTGCCGGCAGGAACGATGACGTCCTCGGTACCTGGCTTGAATACGTCACGGGCGATAACTCGACCCAATACGCGCTCACCCAACGGCTCTACAACGTCACCGCCTTCAATGTGCGGAGTCATCAGCAGACCGTGTTCGGTGCCGCAATCGATCTCGGTTACAACCAGATCCTGCGCCACGTCTACCAGACGACGAGTCAGGTAACCCGAGTTCGCCGTTTTCAACGCGGTATCCGCAAGACCCTTACGAGCACCGTGAGTGGAGATGAAGTACTGGAGTACGCTCAAACCTTCACGGAAGTTCGCGGTAATCGGCGTTTCAATGATGGAACCGTCCGGCTTGGCCATCAGGCCACGCATACCGGCCAGCTGACGAATCTGTGCTGCGGAACCCCGCGCACCAGAGTCAGCCATCATGTACATCGAGTTGAAGGATTCCTGGTCGACTTCGACGCCATGACGGTCGATGACTTTCTCTTTCGAGAGGTTGGCCATCATCGCCTTGGAAACTTCGTCGTTCGCCTTGGACCAAAGGTCGATCACTTTGTTGTACTTCTCGCCCTGGGTTACCAGGCCGGAGGCGTACTGACTTTCGATCTCTTTCACTTCGTCGGTGGCTGCACCGATGATGCGGGCTTTTTCATCCGGGATAACGAAGTCGTTAACACCGATGGAAACGCCGGAAATGGTCGAATAGGCAAAACCGGTGTACATCAACTGGTCAGCGAAGATCACGGTCTCTTTCAGACCAACCACGCGGTAGCACTGGTTGATCAGCTTGGAGATCGCCTTTTTCTTCATCGGCAGGTTGACGACGTCGTACGACAGACCCTTTGGCACAACCTGGAACAACAGCGCACGGCCGACAGTGGTGTCGACGATACGGGTGTTGGTCACGCTGCCGCCATCACGGTCGTTGACGGTTTCGTTGATCCGGACTTTGACCTTGGCGTGCAGTGCGGCTTCGCCGGCACGGAACACACGGTCAACTTCCTGCAGATCCGCGAACACACGACCTTCGCCCTTGGCGTTGATCGCTTCACGCGTCATGTAGTACAGACCCAATACAACGTCCTGCGACGGAACGATGATTGGCTCACCGTTGGCTGGCGACAGAATGTTGTTGGTCGACATCATCAACGCACGCGCTTCGAGCTGGGCTTCCAGCGTCAGCGGTACGTGCACGGCCATTTGGTCGCCGTCGAAGTCGGCGTTGTACGCGGCGCAGACCAGAGGGTGCAGCTGGATAGCCTTGCCTTCGATCAGTACCGGTTCAAACGCCTGGATACCCAGACGGTGAAGGGTCGGTGCACGGTTGAGAAGAACCGGGTGTTCGCGAATCACTTCAGCGAGAACGTCCCAAACCTCTGGCAGCTCGCGCTCGACCATCTTCTTGGCAGCCTTGATGGTGGTAGCGAGACCACGCATTTCAAGCTTGCCGAAAATGAACGGCTTGAACAGCTCGAGAGCCATCTTCTTCGGCAGACCGCACTGGTGCAGACGCAGGGTCGGACCTACGGTAATTACCGAACGACCGGAGTAGTCAACACGCTTACCGAGCAAGTTCTGACGGAAACGACCTTGCTTACCCTTGATCATGTCAGCCAGGGATTTCAGAGGACGCTTGTTGGAACCGGTGATAGCGCGGCCACGACGACCGTTGTCGAGCAATGCGTCGACAGCTTCCTGCAACATACGCTTTTCGTTGCGCACGATGATGTCCGGAGCGGACAGATCCAGCAGGCGCTTCAAACGGTTGTTACGGTTGATCACTCGACGATACAGATCGTTGAGGTCGGAAGTCGCGAAGCGACCGCCATCGAGCGGGACCAGTGGACGCAGATCCGGCGGCAGAACCGGCAGAACGGTCAGCACCATCCACTCTGGCAGGTTGCCGGAACCCTGGAAGGCCTCCATCAACTTCAGACGCTTGGACAGCTTCTTGATCTTGGTTTCGGAGTTGGTTTGCGGAATCTCTTCACGCAGGCGGCCAATCTCGTGCTCCAGGTCGATAGCGTGCAGCAGTTCGCGGACAGCTTCGGCACCCATACGGGCATCGAAATCGTCGCCGAACTCTTCCAGCGCTTCGAAGTACTGCTCGTCGTTCAGCAGCTGACCTTTTTCAAGGGTGGTCATGCCTGGATCGATAACGACGTAGCTCTCGAAGTAGAGAACGCGTTCGATATCACGCAGGGTCATGTCCATCAGCAAGCCGATACGAGACGGCAGCGATTTCAGGAACCAGATGTGGGCAACTGGCGAGGCCAGTTCGATGTGCGCCATGCGCTCACGACGAACTTTTGCCAGCGCGACTTCAACGCCGCACTTCTCGCAGATCACACCACGGTGCTTCAAGCGCTTGTACTTACCGCACAGGCACTCGTAATCCTTTACCGGGCCAAAGATCTTGGCGCAGAACAGGCCGTCACGCTCAGGTTTGAACGTACGGTAGTTGATGGTTTCCGGCTTTTTAACTTCACCGAACGACCACGAACGGATCATCTCAGGCGATGCCAATCCGATACGGATGGCGTCGAACTCTTCGACTTGACCCTGGTTTTTCAGCAAATTCAGTAGGTCTTTCAAGGCCTTTCCTCCTGGCGGAGCAGAGAGCGGGCAATCTTGCCCCGCTCTCGATTCGCGTCACGTGTTATTCGGTTTCCAGATCGATATCGATGCCGAGGGAACGAATTTCCTTGATCAACACGTTGAAGGACTCGGGCATGCCCGGCTCCATACGGTGATCGCCATCCACGATGTTCTTGTACATCTTGGTACGGCCGTTCACATCGTCCGACTTCACTGTGAGCATTTCTTGCAGAGTGTAAGCGGCACCGTATGCTTCCAGTGCCCAGACCTCCATCTCCCCGAAACGCTGACCACCGAACTGCGCCTTACCACCCAGCGGCTGCTGGGTAACCAGGCTGTACGAACCGGTAGAACGAGCGTGCATCTTGTCGTCTACCAAGTGGTTCAGCTTCAGCATGTACATGTAGCCAACGGTAACCGGGCGCTCGAACTTGTTGCCGGTACGGCCGTCGGTCAGCTGCATCTGGCCGCTTTCTGGCAGGTCCGCCAGTTTCAGCATGGCCTTGATTTCGCTTTCCTTGGCGCCGTCGAACACTGGAGTGGCCATTGGAACGCCGCCACGCAGGTTTTGAGCCAGGTCCAGGATTTCCTGGTCCGAGAAGTCATCGAGGCTTTCCTGACGACCGCCGATCTCGTTATAGATCTCGTGCAGGAATTTGCGCAGCTCGGCAACTTTGCGCTGCTCTTCAACCATGCGGTTGATCTTCTCGCCCAGCCCCTTGGCCGCGAGGCCCAGGTGGGTTTCAAGGATCTGACCGACGTTCATACGCGAAGGTACGCCCAACGGGTTGAGGACGACGTCGACCGGGGTGCCATTGGCATCGTGCGGCATGTCTTCAACCGGCATGATCACGGAGACCACACCTTTGTTACCGTGACGACCGGCCATCTTGTCGCCCGGCTGGATGCGACGACGGATTGCCAGGTAAACCTTGACGATTTTCAGCACGCCTGGAGCCAGGTCATCGCCCTGCTGCAGTTTGCGCTTCTTGTCTTCGAACTTGTCGTCCAGCAGACGGCGACGATCAACGATGTAGGCCTGAGCCTTCTCGAGCTGCTCGTTCAGAGCATCTTCAGCCATGCGCAGTTTGAACCACTGGCCGTGCTCAAGACCGTCGAGAACTTCGTCGGTGATGTCCTGGCCTTTCTTCAGACCGGCGCCGCCTTCGGCTTTGTGGCCGACCAGAGCGGAACGCAGACGTTCGAAAGTAGCACCTTCAACGATACGGAACTCTTCGTTCAGGTCCTTGCGGATCTCGTCCAGCTGGGACTTCTCGATCGACAGGGCACGAGCATCACGCTCAACGCCGTCGCGGGTGAAGACCTGTACGTCGATGACAGTACCTTTGGTACCGGTAGGTACACGCAGGGAGGTGTCTTTAACGTCGCTGGCTTTTTCACCGAAGATCGCACGCAACAGTTTTTCTTCCGGAGTCAGCTGGGTCTCGCCTTTCGGAGTGACCTTACCGACCAGGATGTCGCCTGCGCCAACTTCAGCACCTACGTAAACGATACCGGCTTCGTCCAGCTTGTTCAGAGCCGCTTCACCCACGTTCGGGATGTCGGCAGTGATTTCCTCTGGGCCAAGCTTGGTGTCACGGGCCACACAGGTCAGTTCCTGGATGTGGATCGTGGTGAAACGGTCTTCCTGAACAACACGCTCGGACAGGCAGATGGAGTCTTCGAAGTTGAAGCCGTTCCATGCCATGAACGCGATGCGCATGTTCTGACCCAGAGCCAGTTCACCCATGTCGGTGGACGGGCCGTCGGCCATGATGTCGCTACGCTGAACCCGATCACCCTTACGCACCAGCGGACGCTGGTTGATGCAGGTGTTCTGGTTGGAGCGGGTGTACTTGGTCAGGTTGTAGATGTCGACACCGGCTTCACCGGTTTCAACTTCGTCATCGGCAACACGAACCACGATACGGCTGGCGTCGACGGAGTCGATCACGCCGCCACGACGAGCCACGACGCAAACGCCGGAGTCACGGGCTACGTTACGCTCCATGCCGGTACCTACCAGCGGCTTGTCGGCGCGCAGGGTCGGTACAGCTTGACGCTGCATGTTCGAACCCATCAACGCACGGTTGGCGTCGTCGTGCTCGAGGAACGGAATCAGCGACGCAGCAACCGAAACTACCTGCTTCGGCGATACGTCCATCAAGGTGACGTCTTCCGGCGCCTTGACGGTGAATTCGTTCAAGTGACGAACAGCTACCAGCTCGTCGATCAGGACTTTCTTGTCGTTCATCGTGGCCGAGGCCTGAGCGATCACGTGATCGGCTTCTTCGATGGCGGACAGGAACACGATCTCGTCGGTGACCAGAGCGTCTTTCACCACGCGGTACGGGCTTTCCAGGAAGCCGTACTGGTTGGTGCGCGCATAAGCGGCCAGGGAGTTGATCAGACCGATGTTCGGACCTTCCGGCGTTTCAATCGGGCATACACGACCGTAGTGAGTCGGGTGTACGTCACGCACTTCGAAGCCGGCACGCTCACGAGTCAGACCGCCAGGGCCGAGTGCGGAAACACGACGCTTGTGGGTGATCTCGGACAGCGGGTTGTTCTGGTCCATGAACTGGGACAGCTGGCTGGAACCGAAGAACTCTTTCACCGCCGCAGCCACTGGCTTGGCGTTGATCAGGTCTTGCGGCATCAGGCCTTCGCTTTCAGCCATCGACAGACGCTCTTTGACCGCACGCTCAACACGTACCAGGCCAACGCGGAACTGGTTCTCGGCCATTTCGCCTACGCAGCGAACACGACGGTTACCCAGGTGGTCGATGTCATCGACGATGCCTTTACCGTTACGGATGTCGACCAGGGTCTTCAGTACCGCGACGATGTCTTCCTTGCACAGCACGCCCGAACCTTCGATCTCGGTACGACCGATACGACGGTTGAACTTCATCCGGCCGACCGCAGACAGGTCATAGCGCTCAGGGCTGAAGAACAGGTTGTTGAACAGGGTCTCGGCAGCGTCCTTGGTTGGCGGCTCGCCAGGACGCATCATGCGATAGATCTCGACCAGCGCTTCCAGTTGGTTGCTGGTGGAGTCGATCTTCAGGGTGTCGGAGACGAACGGACCGCAGTCGATATCGTTGGTGTACAGAGTTTCGATGCGAACAACCTGAGCCTTGGCGATTTTGGCCAGGATCTCGGTGTTCAGCTCGGTGTTGCACTCTGCCAGGATTTCGCCGGTTGCCGGGTGCACGATGACCTTGGCGGTTGTACGACCCAGGACATAGTCCAGAGGCACATCCAGCTCTTTGATCCCGGCTTTTTCCAGCTGGTTGATGTGGCGAGCGGTAATACGACGACCCTGCTCGACAATAACCTTGCCTTTGTCATCCTGAATATCGAGGACAGCGATTTCACCGCGTAGGCGCTGAGGCACCAGCTCCAGGCTCAGGGTCTCGCCCTTCACGTGGAATACGTTGGTGGTATAGAACGCGTCCAGCACTTCTTCAGTGGTATAGCCCAGCGCGCGCAGCAGTACCGAGGCCGGCAGCTTGCGACGACGGTCGATACGCACGAATACGCAGTCTTTCGGGTCGAACTCGAAGTCCAGCCACGAACCGCGGTAAGGAATGATGCGCGCGGAGTACAGCAGTTTACCGGAGCTGTGCGTCTTGCCACGGTCGTGGTCGAAGAACACGCCCGGGGAACGGTGCAGCTGGGAAACGATTACACGCTCGGTACCGTTGATTACGAAGGTACCGTTCTCAGTCATCAGGGGGATTTCACCCATGTAGACTTCTTGCTCTTTGATGTCCTTGATCGCTTTGTTCGACGATTCTTTGTCGAAAATGATCAGGCGCACTTTTACCCGCAAAGGTACGGCGTAAGTTACACCGCGCAATACGCATTCTTTGACATCAAATGCCGGTTCGCCCAGGCGATAACCGACGTACTCCAGCGCAGCATTGCCGGAGTAGCTGATGATCGGGAAAACGGATTTGAAGGCCGCATGCAGGCCCACGTCGCGGAACTGATCTTTAGTCGCTCCCGCTTGCAAGAATTCACGATACGAATCCAGCTGGATGGCCAGGAGGTACGGCACATCCATGACGTCCGGCAACTTGCTAAAGTCCTTGCGGATACGTTTTTTCTCAGTATATGAGTAAGCCATCAGCGTTCCCCAGCTTGGTCACCTGCTTGTTTGGCCCCTCCCGACGGGAGCAGCCAGAAAATCGTGCAAACCCCATGGTTTGCGCCACCACATCGGGTGGTTACAGCACGTTATCGGCACCGACCCAGTCGGCTGCCAATAACGGAAAAAGGCCGGTGGCAAGAGCCACCAGCCATCAGCCTGTCGCTTAACGCTCGGGCTGGAGGAGCAAAGTCGATGCTTACTTCAGCTCGACTTTAGCGCCTGCTTCTTCCAGAGCTGCTTTGGCTTTGTCAGCTGCGTCTTTGGCAACAGCTTCCAGAACCATGGCAGGTGCGCCGTCAACTACAGCCTTGGCTTCTTTCAAGCCCAGACCGGTCAGTTCACGTACAGCCTTGATCACGTTAACTTTCTTCTCGCCAGCTTCGGTCAGCATGACGTTG
Source organism: Pseudomonas sp. GW821-FHT02A08 (assembly GCF_059422045.1). NCBI lineage: Bacteria > Pseudomonadati > Pseudomonadota > Gammaproteobacteria > Pseudomonadales > Pseudomonadaceae > Pseudomonas > Pseudomonas sp. GW821-FHT02A08. The sequence goes on along the minus strand of NZ_JBWKWD010000010.1, from coordinate 6,159 downwards.
AATTCGGTTTGCTCTTCAGCAACGGCAGCAGCAACAGCTGGACCAGCCGATGCAGCAGCAGCGGTAACACCGAATTTTTCTTCGAAAGCTTTGATCAGCTCAACAACTTCCATTACGGACATGTTGCCAACTGCTTCAAGGATATCGTTCTGAGAGATAGACATGAATCTAATTCCTGATATTGGGGACGGCCTACGCGACCATCGAAAAAAACAAAAAACGCGAGAAGTTGACGAGCCTTAGGCTGCAGCAGCTTCTTTCTGGTCGCGAATTGCCGCCAGAGTACGAGCCAATTTGCTGGTAGCGCCTTGAATCACGCTCATCAGCTGAGAAATTGCTTCGTCACGGGTCGGCAGAGTTGCCAGTACGTCGATTTGGTTAGCTGCGAGGAACTTGCCCTCGAACGCAGCTGCCTTGATCTCGAACTTGTCCTGACCCTTTGCGAATTCCTTGAAGATCCGGGCAGCAGCGCCTGGATGTTCTTTGGAGAACGCAATCAGGGTAGGGCCAGTGAACACGTCGTTGAGGACACTGAATTCAGTGTCAGCAACAGCGCGCTTGAGCAGGGTGTTACGTACAACACGTACGTAAACGCCAGCTTCACGAGCCTCTTTACGGAGTCCGGTCATCGCGCCTACTGTTACGCCACGGGCATCAGCCACGACAGCGGACAGAGCGACTTTGGCAGCCTCGTTGACTTCAGCGACGATGGCCTTCTTGTCTTCGAGTTTAATTGCCACGGGTTTAACTCCTGCTTGTTACCGTTTCATCTGGTCGAAACCGGATGTCGTTTTGGTGTCTGATTCGGTAAGGAACCGGGAGCACCATCTGCGTAGGCTTGAGGTTTAAGACTTGCGTCGCCTACGGTCTTGGATAGCCCCCGCCAGGCAGGGACCCCAATTTTTCAATTGGCGCGATCGCTCGCGCCAATCTGTGTCTTACGCGTCGAGCGAGCTTTGGTCGATGACCAGACCTGGGCCCATAGTGGTGCTCAGGGTAACGCGCTTGACGTAAATGCCTTTCGAGGAAGCTGGCTTGATACGCTTCAGATCAGCGATCAGGGCTTCAACGTTTTCCTTCAGCTTGACGGCATCGAAGCCGATCTTGCCAACGGAAGTGTGGATGATGCCGTTTTTGTCGGTGCGATAACGAACCTGACCAGCCTTGGCGTTTTTAACCGCGGTAGCTACGTCTGGAGTTACGGTGCCGACTTTAGGGTTAGGCATCAGGCCACGTGGACCGAGGATCTGACCCAACTGACCTACAACGCGCATTGCATCCGGGGATGCGATCACTACGTCATAGTTCAGGTCGCCGCCTTTCATTTCGGCAGCCAGGTCGTCCATGCCTACACGGTCAGCGCCGGCAGCCAGAGCGGCTTCAGCAGCTGGACCCTGGGTGAACACAGCAACGCGAACGGTCTTGCCAGTGCCGTGTGGCAGCACAGTAGCGCTACGAACGACCTGGTCGGATTTACGCGGGTCAACACCCAGGTTTACAGCTACGTCGAACGACTCGCTGAACTTGACAGTCGACAGCTCGGCCAGCAGGGCAGCGGCGTCTACAAAGTTGTAGGCCTTGCCTGCTTCGATTTTGCCGGCGATAGCCTTTTGACGCTTGGTCAGCTTAGCCATTACACACCCTCCACGTTAAGGCCCATGCTACGAGCAGAACCGGCGATGGTACGCACGGCTGCTTCCATATCAGCTGCAGTCAGATCCGCGTTTTTGGTTTTCGCGATTTCTTCCAGCTGAGCACGAGTCACGGTGCCAACCTTAACGGTGTTCGGACGAGCGGAACCGCTGGTCAGACCGGCCGCCTTCTTCAGCAGAACCGAAGCAGGGGTGGATTTGGTTTCGAAAGTGAAGCTACGGTCGCTGTAGACAGTGATGATCACTGGAGTCGGCAGACCTGGCTCAAGACCCTGAGTACGGGCGTTGAAAGCCTTGCAGAATTCCATGATGTTCACGCCGTGCTGACCCAGAGCAGGACCAACAGGTGGGCTTGGGTTAGCCTGAGCGGCCTTCACTTGCAGCTTGATGTAAGCGGTAATCTTCTTGGCCATGAGGCACTCCAATTACGGGTTCGAACGCCTCGAGAGGCTCCCCGGTTACTTGCGCGTTTATCCCAGTGACGACAAAACCCCACAGCCTACGGCTGCGGGGTTGGGATTTTTGTTCAACTAGACCTTTTCGACCTGGCTGAACTCGAGCTCCACCGGAGTAGAGCGACCGAAAATGAGCACTGCGACCTGGATCCGGCTCTTTTCGTAGTTAACTTCTTCAACAACACCGGTAAAGTCTGCGAACGGACCATCGTTGACACGCACCGACTCGCCCGGCTCGAACAACGTCTTCGGCTTCGGCTTGTCGCTGCCATCGGCAACGCGGCGCAGAATCGCTTCTGCTTCTTTATCGGTGATTGGCGCAGGCTTATCGGCAGTACCGCCAATGAAACCCATCACCCGAGGAGTGTCCTTGACCAAGTGCCAAGTACCCTCGTTCATATCCATCTGCACCAGCACATAGCCAGGGAAGAATTTGCGTTCGCTTTTGCGCTTCTGGCCATTGCGCATTTCAACCACTTCTTCAGTGGGAACCAGAATCTCGCCGAAGCCATCTTCCATACCGGCCAGCTTTACGCGCTCGATCAGCGAGCGCATTACATGCTTCTCGTAACCGGAGTAAGCATGCACAACATACCAACGCTTAGCCACGGGACACCCTTAGCCGACGATCAAGGAAACAAGCCAGCCGAGCAGGGAATCGAGCCCCCACAACAGCAACGCCATAACCAGGACAACAGCCACAACGATCAACGTGGTCTGCGTGGTTTCTTGGCGAGTTGGCCAAACGACTTTACGAATTTCGGTGCGCGCTTCCTTAACCAGTACAAAGAAAGACTTGCCCTTGACCGTCTGCAGGCCTACAAAGGCAGCTACGGCAGCAATGGCAAGCAATGCGAGTACGCGGTACAGGATCGGCGAAGCAGAAAAGTACTGATTGCCAACAACGCCAACAACCACCAGAGCGACTACTACAAGCCACTTGAGGAGGTCGAAACGAGAGCCTTGAGCTTCAGCTTTAGGAGTCATCTATGAAGATCCTGTGAAAAGAAAGCCAGATACACCGAGTGAATCTGGCAGGTCAGGAGGGAATCGAACCCCCAACCTACGGTTTTGGAGACCGTCGCTCTGCCAATTGAGCTACTGACCTAAAACAAAATCAGGCCGACCATTATGCCGACCCGAAAAAGACTTTACAACACTTACAAGGCAATCCTGGCTGCAACGCCGGCGCTCACGACACCGACAACCTTCAGAAACCCAATCAGGCGCAACCACTACCACCTAAAACAAAGGCAGATATTTTCATATCTGCCTTGTTATATGGAGCTCTTGAGCGGATTTGAACCGCTGACCTCACCCTTACCAAGGGTGTGCTCTACCAACTGAGCTACAAGAGCGTAACACTGTGCAAAACCTGTAAACTTGGAGCGGGTAGCGGGAATCGAACCCGCATCATCAGCTTGGAAGGCTGAGGTTCTACCACTAAACTATACCCGCGAGGCTTACAGCTCTCGCTAAAAATGGTGGAGGGGGAAGGATTCGAACCTTCGAAGTCGTAGACGTCAGATTTACAGTCTGATCCCTTTGGCCGCTCGGGAACCCCTCCTAAGCGAGCCGGCATTCTACATCATGCCAGCCTTCTGTCAAGCATTTTTCTCATTAAAAACCTGAGCTTAGCTGCGTTGACCTCGCTTCACACCGCTTACCGTTTCCGGTGTTCGCTGTGGAGCGGGCGCCATTCTATGCAAACTATTCGGTGGGTGCAACCCCCTCGCACGGCATTATTTTATGTTTTAACTCATTGAATTCTTTAGAAAGGTTTTGCAGCTGCAAATCGTCCAGCCAACGCCGGCTTTCCGGTGCGATACGCACCCAATACCCTGCCCCTTCGGTCGCAGCTTTCGGCAGGGACTGATACTTGACCTCCATCCCGCTCAAACGACGCTCAACCGCCTGTGCAGCCTCCTGGCGCGCATAGCCACCCAGATAAAGGCAGCCATTGTCTGTCGAGACAGCCTTACCCTTATCCCTGGATACGTCACTTGCTTCGCTCAACAAGCGGATATCTTGTTGAGATCCGCGATAAAGACTCAAAGGCGTGACATCCTTCGCGCGCAAAGGGGCCTCTTGTTGATGCCAGATGTAATAGAACCCATTGAGGACAAGCAGCAGCAGAAACAACCAACGCATAAAAACCTCAGGACAAGGGACAGGCCATGGCCAATCCGACAAACACCAAGTCCGGAACAACCCTGGCCTGAGGCACGACCTCAGCAACCAGGTTCGCATCCCCCCCGGTGAGGAACACGACAAAGTCCTCACCCCAGTAACTGCGCGCCAATTCGAGTTGGGTCAGCACGAAGCCGCGCAACATCAACAGACAACCACGCTCTACAGCCTCGACAGTCGCGCGACCTGGAACAAGACGCTCCAGGGCCTGCTCGGCCGCCAGATCCCCATAACGAATTTTGCGCGTGTGGGTGCGCAACTGGTTGCGCATCAACGGCATCCCCGGACAGATGAAACCACCCAGGTGCTCTCCATCCGCTGCGATAAAGTCAGCAGTCACCGCCGTACCGAAATCGAGCACCAGGCACGCACCTGAAGCCAGATGAAAGCCCCCAAGCATTGCAAGCCACCGATCCAGGCCCAACCGCTCAAACTCTTCATACCCATTGCGCACGCCTGACATTTCGCGCGCAGGCGTTGCGCATACAACCGGCACATGAAAGGTATCACCGAGCAAAGACGTCAGCGCAGCGGTTTCCTCCGCGGTCCTGACGCTTACCAACCGGCAAAACGTGAGGGCAAGCCCCTTGAGCGCCCCCACCCCCTCCAGCAATCCAGGATTGGAGTCGACGACCCCTTCACCCAGCACCTGCCCGGCATTAGCGGCAAGCACACGCCACTTGATGAAACTATTCCCACAATCGAGCTCAAGAATCATCACGCAACCTCAGGCTCAACTCACCACCGCTGAAGACTTTCTCCACACCATCCACCTTCAGGCGCAAGGCGCCCTGGCCATCGATACCAAGTACCTCACCATCAATTTGATTGACGCCGGCAATCAACGACACGCTTTGCCCCTGCCACAGATGATTTTGCTCCCACTCCGACTGGAGGGCCAAAAAACCACCCGCCTGGTGACGAGCCAGGTATTGCTGCAGCATCTCCCCCAGCATCGCAACCAATTGGTTGCGATCAAACAATTTGCCTGACTCGAGCCGCAGGGATGTCCATTGCTGATCCACTTCGTCAGCGGACTGCATGTTCACATTGATACCTACACCCAGGACCACGTGACACACATCAGCAGGGTCACCAACCAACTCGAGCAGTATTCCCGCGATTTTTTTCTGGCCCACAAGGACATCGTTAGGCCATTTCAATCCAGCGGCTGTAATACCGAGCTCACGCAACGTCTGCAAGACAGCGAGTCCAACAACAAGACTCAAGCCCTCCAGCTGACGCATCCCACCATCAATACGTAGCACCAGGCTGTAATAGACGTTTTCTGCGAATGGACTGACCCACTTGCGACCACGTCGCCCGCGCCCGGCCGTCTGCCGCTCCGAAAGCACCACAAAGGGTGCCGCTTGCCCGCGATCAATAGCGCGCAGTGCTTCGGCATTAGTGGAGTCGATCGAGTCGTAAACCTGGACGGGCCAGGCGCAAGAGTGCGCCTGAGCGCTGATCTCGGCAGGGTCGAGCAGCGCTAATGGCGCGGACAATTGATAGCCGCGCCCGCGAACCTTATGAATAGACAAACCCAGCTCAGCCTCCAAATGCTGAAGCTGCTTCCACACAGCGCTACGACTGACGCCCAGGGCAGCACCCAATGCTTGACCCGAATGGAATCGGCCATCTTTAAGAAGCTTTAACAACGTCAGCATGCAGGTCTCGCCTCACAATGAGGCCCGCATGATAGCCACGCACCGAGCGATTGCATAGAAATCCAGTAATCGTGGCTTTTCTGCGGACAAAAACAAAACCCCAACTGCTTTCGCAATTGGGGTTTCGGAATTTAATCTTGACGATGACCTACTCTCACATGGGGAAACCCCACACTACCATCGGCGATGCATCGT
>NZ_JBWKWD010000009.1:0-181148 GCF_059422045.1 Pseudomonas sp. GW821-FHT02A08 | reverse complement strand
GTGGTGCTGACGGTGCTGCCATTGACATACACGTCGTTGGCCGCAGTCGGCACGTTGACGCTGCCGCTGGTCTGGCCTGCTTCGATGGTGATGACCGAGCCGTTGCTCAAGGTCACGGTCATCGGCGTGCCGGCCGGGTTGCTCAGGGTGGCGGTGTAGGTGATCTGGCCGCCTTCGGTGACGGTATTGCCGGCCGTCAGGGTGACGGTGGTGGTGTCGACGGTATCGGTGATCTGGGTTACGGCCGGGGTAGTCGGCGGCGTCACTGTGATGCCGTTTCCGCCGCTGGTGCCGGTGACGGTTACTTCGATCTGGGTTGCGTCGTTATAGACAGTGTCGTTCGCAGCCAGTGGCACGTTGACGGTGCCGGTGGTCGAGCCCGCGGGAATCACGATCACGGCGCCGTTGGACAAGGTGACAGTCAGGTCGCTCAGCGGTGCCTGGGTCAGGGTTGCGGTGTACACCAGCACGCCTCCGGCCTCGGTGATGGTCGGCGTGGCACTGAGGCTGAGGACGGATTCACTCGGGGTATTGGCGTTGGTGTTGGTGTTGACGTTGGTGGTCTGGCCAGCCGGGGTTTCCAGGGTGGTTTGCGCGACAGAGTTGATACCCGCGGTCGGGAAACCGATGGTCGGGTCGACGCGGCCAGCCGTAGCGTCAAGCATCACGAAGCTGTGACCGCCACCGACGGCACCGCCAGAACCCGACGCCGTCGGACCCGCAGCAGTAGCTTCAAGGTCTTTGGTGGGGTCGGCACCGGCGACAATGGCTTGTTGCAGCTCTTCAACGGACGGCGCGGCCTGCGCGGCGGCGGCTGCCAGGTCAGTGCCGGAGTCCGGGGTGTCAGCGCTCCACTGGGTGTCACGGCCCAGATCGAGGGTGCGGCCATCGGCCAGTTCCAGAGACACGGCACCGGAAAGGCCGGTGTCGATCTGGTCGCCGGCAAACAGCTTGTCGCCTTCAACGAGAACGCGGCGGATGCCCTCTGGGGACACCACGAAAACCTGACCGACAATGCTTTTGACGTTGGCAACAACACTGCTCATTGAAGACTCTCCGGGGTGTCACGTTCAGTTGGCTTCCATGGACCTGATGGCGTCTGCGCCGACCAGTCTGGACGTACATTGCAAAATAGATGCACAAGTTTGACGCATCAAATCGTCAATAATTTGGCTATAATTTTTCGCTATTAACTTTATGCCAAACTATTGACCTTCTGAGTCCCATCCTAAACAATCGTCCCAGTAATGTCACATTGATATTTGAGCTGTGACCTGTCCTCGGTATGTGATCCAGTTCCGTTTTTGAGCTTTCCGACATACGGTCATTCCGCTCGCCATCTTCCGACACGGCACGCTGTTCAGCCGTGATTCAAGACAAGAAGTCCTGGGAAATTCCTACAATGCGTTCGCCTTTGTTCATGGCAGTACCTTTCGCCCTCGCCGCGTCTTTCGTCCAGGCGCAATCCTTACCAGAAGCCATGCAACAAGCGCTGGATGTCCATCCGGAAGTCCAGGCAGGCGTCAACAGCCGGTTGGCTGCTGATTATCAGTTGAAGGCGGCGAAAGGCGGGTACTTGCCACGGGTCGACCTGCTGGGCGGTTATGGTCGTGAAGGCACCGATAGCGTGACGACGCGAGATGACGGCAACAATCACTTCGAAACCCTGAATCGCAGTGAATCAAGTTTGCGACTGACCCAGATGGTCTTTGACGGTTTTGCGACGTCCAGCGAAGTCGGGCGTCAACAAGCCACCGTCAACTCCCGCGCCTACTCGCTGCTGAGTACCTCCGAGCGCACCGGGCTGACTGTGGCCCAGGTCTATCTCGACGTACTGACCCGCCGCGAATTCGTGCGTCTGGCCGAGGAAAATCTCAAGAGCCACCAACGTATTTACGACCAGATCCAGCTACGCACCCAGCGTGGCGTCGGCAGTGGCGCCGACCTCGATCAGGCCGAGGCGCGGATGGCCCAGGCGCGCAACAACCTGATCACCGAACAGACCAACCTGGCTGACGCCGAAACCAACTATCTCTCCGCTGTCGGCCAGATGCCGGATCAACTGGAGCGCCCGGCGAGTTTCCTGGCGCTGATGCCGGCCAACCTGAATGAGGCCCGTGCGCAGATGCTGGAAAACAGCCCGATCCTGCGCTCGGCCGAATCCGATATCGCCGCTGCCGAGAAGCAGTACGACACGGCCAAGTCGACGTTCTACCCGCGCTTCGATGCTGAGTTGGGTCGCTCCGCGGACAACGACATTGATGGTCAGAACGGCCACAATAACGAATGGCAAGCCATGCTGCGCATGCGCTTCAATCTGTATTCCGGTGGCAGCAACAAGGCCGATCTGGAATCCAAGTCCTACCTGTCGAACCAGGCGCTGGATATCCGCAACAATGCCCTGCGCCAATTGAATGAAGAGCTGGGCCTGGCCTGGAACGCCCTGAACAATGCCAACGCGCAGGTGCCGATCGCCCAGCAATACGTCGATCACAGCACCGCGGTGCGTACCGCTTACCAGCGTCAGTTCACCCTCGGCGAGCGCTCCCTGCTCGATTTGCTCGACAGTGAGAACGAACTGTTCACCTCTTCGCGCCGTCTGGTGGAGATCAAGAACATTCAGCTATTTACTCAGTACAGAATCAAGGCGACCATGGGCGAGTTGCTCAAGAGCCAGGGAGTGGTCGCACCATTGGCATCCGTTGTGCAGAACGACTTGAAGCCCAAGGTCCAATTGCCCGGTATGAATTGAGCAGGACCTTCATTGTTCAATTGTTAGCCAAGAGTGCCGAGCGTGGAATCAGAAGTCAGTCGGGTTCAACTCATTCATGATCCGCGCGCGTTGCATGACGATCCGTTGCTGGATGGTCTGCTCGCTCTTTGCATGCTGCACCAGAAACCCGCCAGCGCGGCAATGCTGACCACCGGCCTGCCACTGCCCGAGCAGCGCCTGAGTGTCGAGTTGCTGCCGCGTGCGGCTGCTCGCGCGGGGCTGCAAGGTCGGGTGCTGCAGCGCAAGCTGGAGGACATTCCGGCGATTGCCATGCCGGCATTGTTGCTACTCAAGGACGGTCGCAGTGCCGTCCTGCTCGGCTGGCAAGGCGAAGATCAGGTACGGGTGCTGCTCAGCGAAAGCGATGGCGGCGAGTCCCTGGTCAGCCGTGAGCTGCTGGCCGACGATTACACCGGCAAGGTCTTTTTTGCCCAGCCCCAGCACAAATTCGACGTCAACCACGGCACGCTGATTCCGCGTGCGCGCTCGTGGTTCCGCGACACCCTCAAGCGTTCGCGCTGGTTGTACGCCGACGCCATTGCCGCCAGTTTTCTGATCAACATCATTGCCATGGCCGCGCCGTTGTTCGTGATGAACGTCTACGACCGCGTTGTGCCGAACCAGGCCGAAGCGACGCTCTGGGTGTTGGCGCTCGGTATCACGGGCGCTTACCTCTTCGACCTGATTTTGAAAAGCCTGCGTAGCCTGTGCCTGGATCTGGCCGGCAAGAAAACCGACCTGATCATCTCGGCCACGCTGTTCGAGCGCATCGTCGGCATGGCCATGAAGTACCGGCCGGCGCGGGTTGGCAGCTTTGCCCAGAACATCCATGAGTTCCAGAGCCTGCGGGACTTCCTCGCCTCGCTGACACTGACCAGCCTGATTGACCTGCCGTTCACCATCCTGATTTTCATCGTCATCGCGATCCTCGGCGGGCATCTGGTGTGGATACCGGTACTGGCATTCCCGATTGCCCTGGCCATCGGCTATGCCTTGCAGAAACCGCTGGTGGCGACCATGGAGCGGACCATGGCGCTGGGGGCCGAGCGTCAGTCGAGCCTGATCGAAACCCTGGCCGGCCTGGATGCGGTGAAGGTCAACAACGCCGAAAGCGAACGCCAGTATCAGTGGGAGCAGACCATCGGCACCCTCAGTCGTCTTGAGTTGCGGGTGAAAATGCTCTCCGGCCTGGCGATGAACATCACCTTGCTGATCCAGCAACTGGCCGGGGTGATCATGATCGTCTTCGGTGTGTACCAGATCATCGACGGCCACCTGAGCATGGGCGGCCTGATTGCCTGCTACATGCTCAGTGGCCGTGCGCTCAGCCCGCTGGCGTCACTGTCCGGGCTGTTGACTCGTTATCAACAGGCGCGGGTGACCATGACCTCGGTCGACCAGATGATGGAGCTGCCCCAAGAGCGCAATTTCGAAGAGCGTCCGCTCAGCCGCAAGGTGCTGCAGGGCGGTATTGAGTGCCGCCAGCTCAACTTCACCTACCCGCAACAGCAGAACCTGGCGCTGAAGAACATCAACCTGTCGATCGGTCCCGGCGAGAAGGTCGGCATCATTGGTCGAAGCGGCTCTGGCAAGAGCTCGCTGGCGAAATTGCTGGTGGGGTTGTACCAGCCGGATGACGGCGCGCTGTTGGTCGACGGTGTGGATATCCGCCAGATCGACGTCAGCGAACTGCGCTACAACATCGGCTATGTGCCCCAGGACATCCAGTTGCTCGCCGGCACCTTGCGCGACAACCTGGTTTCCGGCGCGCGGTATGTCGAGGACGAACTGGTGCTGCAAGCCGCGGAACTGGCCGGCGTCCACGAGTATGCGCGCCTGCATCCGCAGGGTTATGAACTGCAAGTCGGCGAGCGCGGGCAGAACCTCTCCGGTGGCCAACGGCAAAACGTCGCCCTGGCCCGTGCATTGTTGCTCAACCCGCCGATCCTGCTGCTCGACGAGCCGACCAGCGCAATGGACAACACCGGCGAAGAGCGCCTCAAGCAGCGCCTGGCGGCGGTGATCGAAAACAAGACCATGGTGCTGGTAACGCACCGGGCATCGTTGTTATCGCTGGTGGATCGGCTGATCGTGGTCGACCGTGGCCAGATACTCGCCGACGGCCCGAAAGCCGCGGTGATGGAAGCGTTGAAGAAGGGGCAGATCAGTGTTGCTTAAGTCGGGTAAGGATTCGATCCTTCGCTACTTCAAAGGCTCCGCTTCACTTCAGGGCCAGCCGCTGCCGGAGGTCAACAAGGCGCTGATCGAGGATGCGCCACGGGTGGTGCGACTGACGATCTGGGCGATCATCGCGTTCTTCGTGTTCCTGATGCTCTGGGCCAATTTCGCGGTGATCGACGAAGTGACCAAGGGCGACGGCAAGGCGATTCCGTCGTCGAAGATCCAGAAAATCCAGAACCTTGAAGGCGGTATCGTTGCCGAGCTGTTCGTCAAGGAAGGCCAGATCGTCGAAGCCGGCGCACCGCTGATTCGCCTGGACGACACGCGATTTGCTTCGAACGTCGGTGAAACCGAGGCCGATCGGTTGTCGATGCTGCTGCGGGTCGAACGCCTGAGCGCCGAGGTCGATGATCGCCCGCTGAACTTCCCCGAGGATGTGCTCAAGGCCGTACCGGGTCAGGCCAAGAGTGAAGAGTCGCTCTATATAAGTCGTCGCCAGCAGTTGCACGATGAGATTGGCGGCTTGCAGGAGCAGCTGATCCAGCGCCAGCAAGAGCTGCGCGAATTCACTTCCAAGCAGGCGCAGTATCGCCAGCAATTGGGCTTCCAGCGTCAGGAAATCAGCATGTCCGAGCCGTTGGTGGCCCAGGGCGCGGTATCGCCGGTGGAAGTCCTGCGCCTCAGGCGTGCCGAAGCGGAGACCCGTGGTCAGCTCGACGCCACCACCCTGGCCATTCCGCGTGCCGAATCGGCAATCAAGGAAGTGCAGCGCAAGGTCGATGAAACCCGTGGCAAGTTCCGCAGCGAAGCCCTGACCCAACTCAACGAAGCACGCACCGACCTGAACAAGGCCCAGGCCACCGGCAAGGCCCTGGAAGACCGGGTCAGTCGGACGCTGGTCACTTCGCCAGTGCGGGGTATCGTCAACAAGTTGCTGGTCAATACCATCGGCGGGGTTATCCAGCCAGGCAGCGACCTGGTGGAAATCGTGCCACTGGACGACACCTTGCTGGTCGAGGCGAAGATCCGCCCCCAGGACATCGCATTCCTGCATCCGGGACAGGAAGCGACGGTGAAATTCACCGCCTACGACTACACCATCTACGGCGGGTTGAAAGCCAAGCTCGAGCAGATCGGTGCCGACACCATCACCGACGAAGACAAGAAGACCACCTACTACATCATCAAGCTGCGCACCGACCGCAGCCACTTGGGCACCGATGAAAAACCGTTGCTGATTATTCCGGGGATGGTGGCTTCCGTGGACATCATCACCGGCAAGAAGACCGTACTGAGCTACCTGCTCAAGCCGATCATCCGCGCGCGGGCCGAGGCGCTGCACGAGCGCTAGATCTCTAGATCTTCAGTGGATTCACTGGCCCCATCGCGGGCAAGCCCGGCTCCCACAGGTTTTGTGTCAAACACATGATCGTGTTTCAACAACGAACCTTGTGGGAGCCGGGCTTGCCCGCGATGGGGCCAGTCAAAACACCACAACCCTGTCAGTAAGTGACAAAAAACGTCACTCCGCAATTCACGCAGTCCCTTAGCAATCGCCATATCGTTATTCGTTAACGGTATTTAAATTTCAATTCTTATATCTATAAAGTCAATCTTCTGCGTACCTGCCGACCAATCGGCGCGCCGCACGACACGAACCAACACGGGACCTCCGTGAGTTTCTGATCGACGCGCGCGCCTTTGAGCGTGCCGTGCGTGGGAGTGATTTATGTCTGCTGCTTCAGCTTCGCCAAGCATCGCGCCACAGTTCTTTGAAATCCGCCCGTTCAGCGGAGCGGTGGGCGCCGAGATCATCGGTCTCGACCTGTCCCGTCCGATCAATGATGACGATTTTTCCCGCATTCACCGCGCCCACCTGGATCATCACGTGGTGGTGTTCCGCGACCAGCGCATAACCCCTGAGCAACAGATCGATTTCAGCCGCCGTTTTGGCGTGTTGCAGATCCATGTGCTCAAACAGTTCCTGCTGGCAGGGCATCCGGAAATCCTCATCGTTTCCAACATCGTCGAAAACGGCCAGAACATCGGCCTCGGCGATGCCGGGAAGTTCTGGCACTCCGATCTTTCCTATAAGGAACTGCCGAGCCTGGGCTCGATGCTGCATGCCCAGGAGCTGCCGTCAGAAGGCGGTGACACATTGTTCGCCGACATGCACAAAGCCTGGGACAGCCTGCCGCTCGCGTTGCGCAAAGCGGTGGAAGGCCGCTCGGCGGCGCACTCCTACACGGCGCGTTACAGCGAGACCAAATTCGAAGGCAACTGGCGCCCTACCCTGACACCTGAGCAGCTCGCCCAGGTCGCCGAAGTCGTCCACCCGGTCGTGCGTACCCACCCGGAAAACGGCCGCAAGGCGTTGTTCGTCAGCGAAGGGTTCACCACCCGCATCGTTGGCCTGCCGGAAGACGAGAGCCGGCAACTGCTGACCGAGCTCTATGCCCACAGCGTGCTGCCGCAAAACATCTACCGCCATCAATGGCAGCCCCATGACCTGGTGTTCTGGGACAACCGTTCACTGATCCATCTCGCCGCCGGATGCCCCAGCCATCTGCGCCGCAAGCTGTATCGCACCACTATCCAGGGCGACGCGCCTTTCTGACTTGTCGGAGATTTGATCATGTCCAAACGTCTTCCATTCGCACCGCTGGCCGCGGCCATCGGCCTGGGTTTCAGCCTGATCGCCGGCAGCCTGGTGGCGCCGACCGTCGCCCACGCCGAAGGTGAAATCCGCATTGCCGAGCAGTTCGGCATCGTTTACCTGCTGCTCAATGTGGTGCGCGATCAGAACCTGATCGAGAAGTACGGCAAGCAGGAAGGGATCGACATCAAGGTCGACTGGACCCAGCTCTCCGGCGGCGCGGCGGTCAACGATGCGTTGCTGTCGGGCTCGATCGACATTGCCGGCGCCGGTGTCGGCCCGCTGCTGACCATCTGGGATCGCACCCACGGCAAGCAGAACGTCAAGGCCGTGGCTTCCCTGGGTAACTTTCCGTACTACCTGGTGAGCAATAACCCCAAGGTCAAAACCATCGCCGACTTCACCGAGAAGGACCGTATCGCGGTGCCGGCGGTGGGCGTGTCGGTGCAGTCGCGCTTCCTGCAATACGCGGCGGCCAAACAGTGGGGTGACAAGGACTTCAATCGCCTCGACAAGTACACCATCGCCGTTCCACATCCTGATGCCACGGCTGCGCTGTTGGCCGGCGGCACCGAGTTGAGCGGACACTTTTCCAACCCGCCGTTCCAGGATCAGGAACTGGCCAATCCCAATGTGCACGTGGTGCTGAACACCTATGACCTGCTCGGTCCGAACTCGCCGACGGTGCTGTTCGCCACCGAGAAATTCCGCAATGAGAACCCGAAAACCTACAAGGCATTCATTGATGCGCTGACCGAAGCGGCCACGTTTGCCCAGAACGACAAAGGCGCAGCGGCGGACACTTACATCCGCGTGACCAAGGCCAAGATCGACCGCGCCGCGTTGCTGAAGATCATCGACAACCCGCAGTTCGAATTCAGCGTCACGCCGAAAAACACCTACCCGCTGGCGGAGTTCCTCTACCGCGTCGGTGCGATCAAAAACAAACCGGACTCGTGGAAGGATTACTTCTTCCAGGACGCCAAGCCGCTGCAAGGGAGCTGACCGAAATGAACGCCCCCTTGCAAGGCCACACGGTCAGCAATCCGATCGCGGCAGCCCAGGCGCTGCTGTCGGTCGATAACGTCAGCCTCGAGTACCGCACGCCACAGAGGGTGGTGCGGGCGACCCATCAAGTCAGTTTCGAGATCGATCCGGCGGACCGCTTTGTCCTGCTCGGGCCGTCCGGCTGCGGCAAGTCGACGTTGCTCAAGGCCGTCGCCGGCTTCATCCAGCCAGTGGAAGGCGAGATCCGTCTGCAAGGCCGGCGCGTCGATGCGCCGGGGCCGGACCGGATCGTGGTGTTCCAGGAGTTCGATCAACTGCCGCCATGGAAAACCGTCAAACAGAACGTGATGTTTCCGCTTCTGGCCTCGAAAACCCTCAAGCGCAGGGAGGCCGAAGAGCGAGCGCTGCACTATCTGGAAAAGGTCGGCCTGGCGGCGTTTGCCGAGGCTTATCCACACACCCTGTCAGGTGGGATGAAGGCTCGGGTCGCCATCGCTCGGGCGCTGGCGATGCAGCCGAAAATCCTGTTGATGGACGAACCCTTTGCCGCGCTCGATGCCCTGACCCGGCGCAAGATGCAGGAAGAATTGCTGCTGCTCTGGGAGGAAGTACGGTTCACGCTTCTGTTCGTCACGCACTCTATCGAAGAGGCGCAGGTGGTGGGCAATCGCATTCTGTTGCTGTCACCCCATCCGGGCCGGGTGAGGGCGGAAGTCCACAGCCACCAATACGATTTGCACAGCCTCGGCGGTGTGGCGTTTCAGGAGTCGGCGCGACGTATTCACCGGCTGTTGTTCGACGAAGGTCAATCACTGCAAGCCGAACATGAACTGGATTTCGCCGACATCCGCATCGCTTATTGAGCCAGTTGAGAGGAGGGCCCGATGAGCCATTTATCATCCCCGCGTGAAGAGTTCGAAACGGTTTTGCAGCCACTGACCAGCGTGCCGCTGGAGCGGGAATTACCCCTGGGCCAACGCCTGTGGCAACAGGGCTGGTTGCGTAAAAGCCTGATCCTGATTTTGCTCGCCGTGCTGTGGGAAGCTGTTGCCCGGTATCAAAACAACGACCTGCTACTGCCGAGTTTTGTGCAAACCGCACACGCCTTGTACGACGGCCTGCTCAGCGGTGAATTGCTGGGCAAGGTGTGGATTTCCCTGGTGGTGTTGCTCAAGGGCTATCTGATCGGCATCGCCCTGGCGTTTGCCCTGACCACGCTGGCGGTGTCGACGCAATTCGGTCGCGATTTGCTCAGTACCCTGACCTCGATGTTCAACCCCTTGCCAGCCATCGCCCTGCTGCCGTTGGCGCTACTGTGGTTTGGACTGGGCCAGAACAGCCTGATTTTCGTGCTGGTGCATTCGGTGCTCTGGGCACTGGCGCTGAACACCTACGCCGGCTTCCTCGGCGTCTCGGAAACCCTGCGTATGGCCGGGCGTAACTACGGCCTCAAGGGCATGCGCTTTGTGCTGTTCATCCTGATCCCGGCAGCATTGCCGTCGATCCTTGCCGGCCTGAAGATCGGCTGGGCGTTTGCCTGGCGCACGTTGATTGCTGCTGAGCTGGTGTTTGGTGCAAGCAGTGGGAAGGGCGGGCTGGGGTGGTACATCTTTCAGAATCGCAATGAACTGTACACGGACAAGGTGTTTGCCGGCTTGGCGGTGGTGATTCTGATTGGGTTGCTGGTGGAGAACCTGGTGTTTGATTCGTTGGAGCGGGTGACGGTGAAACGCTGGGGGATGCAACGTTGACTGACTGTTTGTGTGAAGTCCGCTTGCGCAATGGCTGAGTTGAGTTTGCTAGCATTGCACCTGACTCAATAAAGATCAGGCACGAGTGCTCACAATGCAACTCCCGGACATGAACCTGTTGGTCGCCCTCGACGCCTTGCTCGACGAGGGCAGTGTGGTGGGCGCCGCGCGGCGGATGAACCTGAGCCCGGCGGCGATGAGCCGGACATTGACGCGCATCCGCGAGGCCATTGGCGATCCGATCCTGGTGCGCGCCGGCCGTGGCCTGGTACCTACCCCCAAGGCGCTGGAATTGCGCGAGCAGGTGCGCAGTGTGGTGGAGCAGGCCGGGCTGCTGTTTCGTTCGGCCGATGCTGTGGAACTGAGTTCGCTGCGGCGGCGGTTCAGTATTCGGGCCAACGACTTCTTTGTCGGCGTCTACGGCGGCAAGCTGTTCGACACCCTCGACCGGCAGGCGCCGCACTGCGAATTACGCTTCGTCCCGGAAGGCGATGGCGATGATGAGGCGTTGCGCGAAGGGCGGATCGACTTGAGCATCAGTAACACCCGGCCGCTGACGCCGGAAGTGAAGGTCCAGAACCTGTTTTCCACCCACTTCGTTGGTCTGGTGCGCGAGGATCATCCGTTGCTGGACGATGAAATCACGGCGGAGCGTTACGCGGGGTTCTCGCATATCAGCATGTCCCGGCGTGGCATTGCCCGGGGTCCGATCGATACCGCGCTCAATGCCTTGGGGCTGGAGCGACGGGTGGCGGTAATCGCGCCGAGCTTCCATGCGGCGATGTTCGCCTTGCCCGATTCCGACCTGATCCTGCCGGTGCCCAAAGAGGCGCTGCTGAGTGTGCGGCGGCTCGGGCTGAAGCTGCGCTCGTTCGACCTGCCGATCCCGCTGCCGACCCTGATGCTGACCCAGGCCTGGCACCCGCGCTTCGACAAGGACCCGGCGCACCGCTGGCTGCGTGAAACGCTGAAAGCCTGCTGCGATGAAACGTGGTTGGCTGCGCAGCCTGAAAGTCACCGCTGAACCCCTGTGGGAGCGGGCTTGCTCGCGAATGCGGTTCATCATTCAACATTGATACTGGCTGACCCAACGCCTTCGCGAGCAAGCCCGCTCCCACAAGGGTTTGTATCGTTGCGTCCAGCGCACTTATAACCTGCCAATAAGTTGATTTTCGTCAGGCATTACGCTTCCTAAAATGCTTCGGTCCTTCCACGCCGGAGCTTGCAGTACATGACTTCCCTTACGGTCACGGCACCTGTTGCTGCGGCCAGCGCGGCAGCCGCTCCACCTGTCTTTGGCCCGCGAATCATCATCGGCCTGGTGGGCGTATTGCTGGCGGTGCTGGTGTCTGGCCTGAACGAGATGGTGACCAAAGTCGCCCTGGCCGATATCCGTGGTGCGTTGGCCATCGGCTACGACGAAGGCACCTGGCTGGTGGCCTGTTACGCCGCGACGTCGGTGGCGGCCATGGCGTTCGCGCCGTGGTGTGCGGTGACGTTCTCATTGCGGCGCTTCACCCTGTGGGCCATCGGCCTGTTCACCCTGTTGGGCGTGTTGTGCCCCTTCGCCCCGAATTACGAAAGCCTGTTGTTGCTGCGCACTTTGCAAGGCTTGGCGGGCGGTGCATTGCCACCCATGCTGATGACCGTGGCCCTGCGGTTTCTGCCCGCCAACGTGAAGTTGTATGGCCTGGCCGGTTATGCCCTGACGGCAACGTTCGGTCCGGGTCTGGGCACGCCGTTGGCCGGGTTGTGGACCGAGTATGTCGGCTGGCAATGGACCTTCTGGCAAATCATCGCGCCGTGCCTGATTGCCATGGCCGCAGTGGCGTACGGCTTGCCTCAGGACCCGCTGCGTCTGGAGCGCTTCAAATCCTTCAACTGGCGCGGTGTGCTGCTGGGTTTTCCCGCCATCTGCATGCTGGTGATCGGCATCCTGCAGGGCAACCGCCTGGACTGGTTCGAGTCCAGCCTGATCTGCGGATTGCTCGGCGGCGGGCTGTTGCTGCTGGTGCTGTTTTTGACCGGCGAGTGGTCGCAGCCAATTCCGTTTTTCAAGATGCAGATGCTCGGTATCCGCAACCTGTCCTTCGCCCTGCTGACCCTGGCGGGCGTGCTGGTGGTGTTGCAGGCGGTGATCATCATTCCGTCCGGCTACCTGGCGCAGGTCCAGGGTTATCGCCCGGTGCAGACCGCGCCGATCATGCTGCTGGCGGCGCTGCCGCAATTGGTTGCGCTGCCGTTGGTGGCGGCGCTGTGCAACTTTCGCTGGGTCGATTGCCGCTGGGTGTTGGGCATCGGCCTGAGCATGCTGGCGCTGTCGTGCGTCGGCGGCTCGCAATTGACATCCGTGTGGATTCGCGACGATTTCTACGTGCTGCAATGGCTGCAGATTTTCGGTCAGCCCATGGCGGTATTGCCGCTGCTGATGCTGTCCACCGGCAGCATCAACCCGATGCAAGGGCCGTTCGCATCGGCCTGGTTCAACACCGTCAAAGGCCTGTCGGCGGTCATCGCCACCGGGGTGATCGAGGCGTTGACCACGGCACGACTGCATTTTCACTCGACCATGCTGGTCGATCGCCTCGGCAACTCGCCAATGGCCGAACAAGACAGCGCAGGTCTCGCTCATCGTCTGCATGAGCAAGCGGTGGTGCTCACTTCCTCTGATCTTTACCTGTGCATGGCCGGTAGCGCCGTGACCTTGATCCTGCTGATTTTCTGGCTGCCGACGCGGATCTATCCGCCGCGCGCACCGACCTGAATGCTCCACTGATACAGAAGGTTTTTATGAACACTCAAGCAAAGCAGAAAGTCGCGGTTGCCGTGGTCGTCACGTTGGCCGTCGGTGTGTTGCTGTACCTGGCGATGCCCGGCCTGTTCGGCAAGCGTACCCGGCAGAACACCAACGATGCTTATGTCTCGGCGGATTTCACCCTGGTCGTGCCGCGCGTTGCCGGGTTTATCAAGCAGGTGCTGGTGGAGGACAACCAGCAGGTCAAGGCCGGGCAGCTACTGGCACTGATCGATGACCGGGATCTGCGCGCAGCCGCCGAGGCCGCCGATGCCGAAACACTGGTGGCCAGGGCGCAACTGCAAAACGCCCGGGCGACCCTCGAACGCCAGGCGTCGGTGATTGCCCAGGCGCAATCCTCGGTGGTTTCGGCCAAGGCGGAAATGGCGTTTGCCGAGCATGAATTGAACCGCTACAACCACCTCGCCGGGGTGGGCGCCGGCACGGTGCAAAACGCACAACAAGCCCAAACTCGCATCGACCAGGCCTCCGCGCGGCAGGCCAATGCCACGGCGGTACTGGCGGCGGAACGCAAGCAGGTGGAGATCCTCACGGCCCAGCGCGATGCCGCCGAAGGAGGGTTGAAACGGGCGCAAGCGAAGCTGGAAATGGCCAGCTACGAGTTGTCTTATACGAGGATCGTCGCGCCACAGGACGGCATGGTCGGCGAACGCGCGGTGCGGGTCGGTGCCTACGTCACTCCGGGCAGCAAAATCCTCGCGGTGGTGCCGCTGGCGCAGGCTTATGTGATGGCCAATTTCCAGGAGACCCAACTGACCGATGTGCAACCGGGGCAGGCTGTGCAAGTGCGCGTTGACAGCCTGGGCGGTGCGGCACTCAACGGTCGTGTCGAAAGCATTGCACCGGCCACCGGGGTGACGTTCGCTGCAATCAAACCGGACAACGCCACCGGCAACTTCACCAAGGTGGTGCAGCGCATACCGGTGAAGATCGTGCTGGAGCCGGGACAGTCGCTGGCCGAGCGCTTGCGGGTGGGGATGTCGGTGGAGGCGAGTATTGATACGGCCACCGCCAAGGCGAAAGAGGTTGTTCAGCGATGAAGATTTTTTCTGCCTTGCTTGTGCTGAGCCTGTCAGCCTGCACCGTCGGCCCGGACTTCCAGAAGCCTGATGCACAGCAGATCGCCGAATGGGCAAAACCATCAAAGGCAGCCACCAGCCAGGCCATCGCCGAAACAATGGCCGAGCGCTGGTGGGAGGTGTTCCACGACCCGAAACTCTCGGCCTTGAGCCAGCGCGCCCTGACCGACAACCTCGACCTGAAGCTGGCCGGGAGCCGTCTGCAGCAAAGTCGTGCGGTGCGCCAGGTCATCACTGCCAACCGCTACCCCAACACGGCCGTCAGTGGCAGTTACGGGCGCAATCGCAACAGCGGTGAAGGCTTGAACGACCCGTCAGGACACAACGGCCAATCCGCCTTCAACCTGTGGAATGCCGGCTTTTCCGCTTCCTGGGAGCTGGACTTCTGGGGCCGCGTGCGTCGGGAAACCGAAGCGGCCGACGCCACTTTGGAGGTCGCCGAGAACGATCGGCGTGGTGTGCTGCTGTCGGTGCTGGCCGAAACCGCCCAGGACTACATTCAATTGCGCGGTGTGCAGAACACCCGGCTCGTCACCGAGCAGAACCTCGACGTCGCCCGTCATAGCCTGAAGCTTTCGCAACTGCGCCTGGCCGACGGCGTCGCGACGGACCTGGATGTCGCCGAAGCCGCCGCACAAGTGGCGGCCATCGAATCGCGCCTGCCCGCACTGGAGCAGCGCCAGTGGCAACTGATCAATGCCTTGAGCCTGTTGATGGGTGAACCGCCCCAGGCATTGGCGGCGGAGTTATCCACAGACGCACCGGTGCCCCAGACGCCGCGTCAGGTCGCCATTGGCTTGCCCTCACAACTGGCTGAACGCCGACCGGACATTCGCCAGGCCGAAGCACGGCTACATGCCGCCACGGCCAGCATTGGCGTGGCCAAGGGCGATTTCTATCCGCGCATCACCCTGTCGGGGAACATCGGTTCCCAGGCCATGCAACTGAGCGATTTCGGCTCCTGGGGTTCGCGTTCGTTCGGTATCGGCCCGCAATTCTCTTTGCCGTTGTTCGACGGCGGCCGCTTGCGTGGCGTGCTCGAGTTGCGCGAAGCACAACAACAGGAAGCCGCTATCGTCTATCAGCAAACCGTGTTGCGTGCCTGGCATGAAATCGATGACCAACTGACCACCTACAACGCCAGCCAGCTGCGCCGCGACAGTCTGGCCGAAGCCGTACGCCAGAACCGAATTGCGCTGGACACCGCGCAACAGCAGTACGTGGAGGGCGTGGTGGATTTCGTCACCGTACTCACGGTGCAAGGGGCGTTGCTGGCCACGCAGGAGCAGTGGGTCGAGAGCTCGACCGGCGTGTCACTGGCGGCCGTCGGGTTGTACAAGGCGTTGGGTGGAGGTTGGGAGTCGGTGTATCCGTTGAGCGAGACGGCGCAGCGCTAATACACAGGTAATGATGGCCATCTGCTTGACGCTAGTCACCGCTGTCGTAGACTCCGTTGATCCGAAAGGGAGTGCGGTCATGCGGATTTTCTGTGTGTTGGGGTTGGGATCGGTCCTCGTCGCGAGCGCTGTCCAGGCGCAAACGCCTGGGGCAGACGACCCGCTTGCGCAAATGGACGCAGGCGCCAGTGCTGCGACCAGCGCCGAGGCCCGCGGTGTATTGCGGGCCCGGGATCAGGCCGTACTGGCCAGTGAGGTGCCCGGGCGGATTGTCGAGTTGCCGTTCAGCGAGGGGGAATCGTTCAAGAAGGGCGATACCCTGGCGCGGTTCGATTGCTCGGCCTATCAGGCGCAGCTCAATGCCGCTCAAGCGGCCAGCCGTGGCGCAGGTGAAGAACTGGCGCACAACCGGCAACTGGCCGCGCTGAATTCGGTCGGGCGTTTCGAAGTAGCACGTGCCGAGGCCAAGGTCAGCGAAACCCAGGCGCAGTCCCAGGTGTATCAAGTGCAGGTCAAGCGTTGCAGCGTGCTGGCGCCGTTCGATGGCCAGGTCGTCGAGCGCAAGGTACAGCGCTATGAAAGCGTTCCTGCCGGCGCGCCATTGCTGGACGTAGTCGATAATCGCACCCTGGAAATCCATTTGCTGGTGCCCTCGCGCTGGATGGCCCGACTCAAGCCCGGGCAGACCTTCAGTTTTGTTCCCGATGAAACCGGCACGCCGTTGGACGCGACGGTCAAGCGCCTGGGCGCGCGAATCGATGAAGGCAGTCAGACCTTGCTGCTGGTGGCCAGCGTGCCCGATGCCAGCGGGTTGCTGGCGGGCATGAGCGGCACGGCGCATTTCGCGGAGTTCAAGTGAACGCGCCGGTGAGCGGCGGTGCCGAGCAGGTGTTCGCACGTTTTCTTGATCTGGAGCGCCAGACCCGCGCAGCCCAAACACCCGCCCAATTGGCCTACAGCCTGGTCAATGATGGCCAGGCGCTGTTTGGCTTTCGCCATGCGGCACTGTTGATCACCGGGAAGGTGCAGGCCGTGACCGGTGTCAGCGTGGTGGAGCCGAATTCACCCTTTGTAGCGTTCGTCGAGCAGGCGGTGGCGCAGTTGTTCAAGCGCGAACAGTTGCAGCAGGCGCGGGTGGTTGCCGCTGATGTCTTAAGCGAATCGCTGCAGGATGAATGGCAAAGCCTGTCGGCTGCGCAGGTGTTCTGGTTGCCGCTGATCGATCGCCAGGGCGAAGTGTTCGGCGGGTTGTGGCTGGCCCGGGATGTTTCGTGGAACCCTGCCGAACAAGTACTGCTGTCGCAACTGGGCGATACCTACAGCCACGCCTGGCAGGCGTTGCAACCGCGCAAGCCATGGCGCCTGCGCTGGACGCGCAAACGCCAGGCATTGCTGGTGGCAATGCTGGTGCTCGGGCTGTTGATCCCGGTGCGCCAATCCGTTTTGGCGCCGGCCGAAGTGGTGCCGCTGGGCGGTCGGGTGGTGGCGGCACCGCTGGACGGTGTGATTGCCGAATTCCTGGTCAAACCCAACCAGACGGTGAAGACCGGCGATCTGCTGCTGCGCTTCGAAAGCACCACGCTCAAGGCTCAGGCCGATGTCGCCGAACGCGCCCTCGGGGTTGCCGAGGCGGAACTCAAGGCCAACTCTCAGCGCTCGTTCGCCGATGCCGAGTCCAGCTCGAAACTGGATTTGCTGGCCGCCCGGGTCGAACAGAAACGCGCCGAGCGCGACTACGCCCGTGAACTGCTCAAGCGCAGCGAAGTGCGCGCCGAGCGCGATGGCATTGCGGTATTTGCCGATGCCGACCGCTGGACCGGCAAGCCCGTGCAGACGGGCGAACGGCTGATGGAAATCGCCGATCCGGCGCAGGCGCAATTGCGTATCGAACTGGCCGTGGGCGATGCAATTTCCCTGGAGCCCGGCGCCGAGGTCGCCTTGTTCCTCGACAGTGACCCGCTGCAACGGCATCTGGCCAGGCTCGAACGTTCGGCTTATGAAGCGCAGCCCACGGCGGGCGGGCAGTTGGCCTATCGCCTGGATGCGAATTTCGACGCGGCACCCCCGCGCATCGGTTTGCGCGGCACGGCGAAAATCTTCGGTGACCGGGCGCCGCTGGCGTTGTACCTGCTGCGTCGACCGCTGGCCGGTTTGCGTCAGAGCGTGGGCTTGTAAGTGAGCCTGCCTGGTCTGCGTGCCGACCTGCAATTGTCCCCGGCAGCGCCGGCACTGGACGGTGCGCCCTGCTGGACGCTGGCCGACCCGGTGCGGGGACGTTACTTCAAGCTCGGTACCACGGCCATGCGATTGTTGCGCCACTGGTCGCTGGGTGAGCCCGAGCAAGTCCTGCAAGCGGCCAATCGTGAGCCGGGACTGGCACTGGACGCTGCGGATCTTGAGCAGTTGCTGGTGTTCTTGCGCAGCCACGACCTGATTACCGCCCTCGATCCCCAGCAGCGGGCCAGTTACAGCCTTAAAGCGGCTGCGCAGCGCCAGAGCCTGTGGCAGCAGCTGCTGCATCAATACCTGTTTTTTCGTATTCCGCTGTGGCGTCCCGAGCGTTTTCTAAACCGTGCCTGGCCATGGCTGGAGCGCTTTGGCCCGCGGGCGCTGCGCTACGGATTGCCAGCTGTGCTGGGGTTGGGGGTGTTTCTGGTGTCGCGGGACTGGCAGCGGTTTATCGCGACCTTTCCGCATTTGTTCAGCCTTGGCGGTGCATTGGCGTTTGGTGTGGCCCTGTTCTTCGCCAAGCTCTGCCACGAATTCGGTCATGCGTTCATGGCCAAGCGCGCCGGATGCCGGGTACAGAGCATGGGCGTGGCGTTCATGGTGCTGCTGCCGATGTTCTATACCGATGTCAGCGATGCCTGGCGGGTCAATGATCGCAAGGCCCGGCTGCTGATTGGCGCGGGCGGTGTGCTGGCCGAGTTGCTGTTGGCGTGCATGGCCTTGCTGGCGTGGTCGTTACTGCCCGACGGGCCCGCTCGCACCGCGGCGTTCATGCTCGCCAGTGCTACGTGGATTACGACGTTGGTGGTCAACCTCAACCCGTTCATGCGCTTTGACGGTTATTTTTTGCTCAGCGATTTCTGGCAGGTCGATAACCTGCAAGGTCGGGCGTTTGCCTTGTGCCGCTGGCGCCTGCGCGAGTTTTTGTTCGGTTACGGTGCCGCGGCGCCGGAGCCTTGGTCGCCGACAATGCAACGGCGTTTGCTGATCTGGGGGTATGGCTCGTGGTTATGGCGCGCGGCATTGTTTTTCGGGATCGCTCTGGCGGTCTACCACCTGTTCTTCAAGGTGTTGGGGATCTTCCTGATGCTGGTGGAACTGGTGTGGTTCATCTTTCTGCCCATCATGAGTGAATGGCGCCAGTGGTGGGGCCGTCGCGAGCAGGCGCATGGGCCACGGGTGCTGCTCAGCAGCCTGGCGTTGTTCGGGCTGTTGCTGCTGCTCATCCTGCCGTGGCGCAGTGCCGTCGAGGTGCCGGCCATGCTCGAAGCGGGCCGGGTCAGTACCTTGCATGCGCCAGTGGCGGCACGGATCAAAGCGGTGAATGTGCAGGACGGGCAGGCGGTGGCGCAGGGCGATGTCCTGATCGAACTGGAGTCCCCGGATCTCGATTCGCGCCAGACCATCGCGCGCCGGGAGATCGAGATTCAGCAGTTGCAGATGCGTCGTCAGGCCAGCCGCAGCGAAACGGCTTCCGATGCCGGGATCGTCGAGCAGCGCCTGGCCGAAGCGGTCGCGGAATACCGGGGGCTGGCGGCTCAGCGCGAGCGTTTGCTATTGCGCGCCCCCCATGCCGGCACCGTGCGCGATCTGCTGCCGCAATGGGCGGTGGGGCGCTGGCTGTCGACCCGGGAGCCGCTGGCCCGGGTTGTCGAGCGGGGTGTGCGCTTGCGCGGCTATCTGGCCGAGGCGGAGCTCTGGCGCGTGGCACCGGGCGCCACCGGACGGTTTATCGCGGACGATCCGATGCACCCGGCGATTGCCGTGCAACTGAGCGAAATCGATACCAATGGTGCGGCGTTTGTCGATCAGGAGGCGCTGACTTCCGATCACCACGGGCCGATTGCCGTGCGCCGCGATCAGTCTCAGCGGGCCGAGCCGGTACAGGCGCAGTACGGTGCGCGGTTGATGACCCTCGAACCGGCGCCGACGCCGGTGCAGCCATTGCGTGGCGTGGCAGTGTTGCAGGGCAGCGGCGAGTCGTTATTGGGGGTCGCCTGGCGGCGCATGGCGGCGCTGGGGGTCAGGGAAAGCGGTTTTTAAGGAGAGCGACGATGGCGAACAACAATGCTGTGGCAGCCGAAGGTTTGGTGGTACGGCCTTCGCTCGCCAGTGACGGGCCTTTTTTGCAGCGCCTGTATCAATCGGCCCGACCGGACCTGCAATGGATCGACGACAGCGTGGAGGTGGTCGAGCAGGTTGTGGCCCAGCAGTTCCAGGTGCAGGAGCAAGGTCTGGGTGAAAACTTCCCCAATGCCATGCATTACGTGGTTGAGAAGCTTGGCACTGCGATCGGCGCGTTGAGCACTGATTTCGGGGCGAACGAGATCCGCGTGCTGTATCTGGCCTTTATCCCGGCGGCGCGGGGGCAGGGGTATGGGCGGGCGGTACTGCAGGGGGTGCAGAAAGCCGCCCAACAGATTCGTTGCCCGGTGGCGACGGTGGTCTGGGCCAGCAATCCTCATGCGCTTGGGCATTACCTGGCCCTGGGCTTTGCAGTGCAGGAATTCAACGTCGCGGCACAACGGCTGGTGTGGTATCCGCAAGGCTGAAGGCACTGCGAGCCAGAAAAGGGTCAGTTGAAGGCGATGTAGAAGTAGCCTCGCTGCGGATCACGTCCCATCGACGGTACCCGGGAAACGAAAATGTTTTCCACTTCGCCCAGTTCCGGCAATTGCAGCATGCATAACCCGTCGACAAAATCGGTCGGGACCAGGCTGTTGAGCTCTACGCTGAATGGCATGCGCTCACTGTTGCGCATGCGGGCGCGGGGTGAGTCCTCAAGGTGTTCGATCTGCACCGGCAATTCGCTGCCGTCGGGCAGACGAAGGGCGACGGTCTGGCCCAGCAGGGGCTGGAAATGATGGCTTTGAACCGCTTGCAACATGATCAGGCTCCGAAAAGTGAACAGTGCCGGGGGCGCGCGGCCCCCGGCGAACCTTCAGCCGCGCGATGGAAAATACCCTTGCAGGGCGATGCTGAAGTTGATGACCAGGAACGGGTTCATCACGCTCATGGGCTGGGTCCCGCCAGTGGAGGCAATCTCTCCGGTGACGGTGGTGGTTACGCCCTGGAGCGCCACCGCCGTTGCCCCTTGTTGATCGGAGTAGATATTCGCCGTCCCCGGTCCGCCGCTCGAAGCGCCGATGAAGGAGTTGGTTGCCGTTGGCACGTTTACGGGATTGCTCGAGGGATTGGCCAGTTGCAGGGTAGTGGTGGCGGTCAGTCCGGACATCTGGTGGGTGTGGTTGGGCATGTTGCCGATGGTCGCGGTGACGTTTTCGGTACCGGAAATCTCGCCAATGGTGCGCGTGCTGAGATTGGCACCGGTGCCTTGGGCCATCGGTAATCGACCCTGCAGGTCAGGTAGCATGAAGGTGGTCTGGCCATTGCCGCCGTAGTTCACGCCAAGCAGCGAGAACAATGCACTCCATTGCGAAATGCTTAACGTCTGGCCATTGCAAAGGGCCCAGTTCTGGGGGGCGAAATTAAAGGCGAAAGGCTGGATAGTGCCGATAAATACTTCCATGAATCCTCATCCTTCAGGTTGGTGGTTGGCGCGCCACGCGGCTGCCAGACACCTGGGGGTGTCGACTCCTGTTCCTTTACGTGGCTTGGTCACGCCACGCCACAGCGTAGACGTAGATTTTGGGAGTTGTGGCGAGGCGGTGTTTGTCCGATGGACGCGCTCCCCAAGGCTGTCGTCGTTAAAGTCCTCCACTGGTTGCGGAAAGCTTGGTATCAAGTCGGTTTAGCTTCAATTTGATATCAAAACACCACTAGTCGAGGCGTTATCGATCGACTACGCTTTGTCCTACAAAGGACTATCAAAAACGGTGAAGGGACTTGCACCATTTTCATTTCATTTCCGGTTTGCCGCGCTCGGGCTCGACCCTGCTTTCTGCAATCCTGTTGCAGAACCCGCGTTTCCATGCCGGAATGACCAGCCCTGTGGGTTCCCTGTTTTCCGGTGTTCTGGAGCAGTGCAGCGCTGGCAGCGAGTTCGGCGCGGTGATCGACACCGACATGCGCCGCCGCCTCTTGCACGGCCTGTTTGATTCCTTCTATGCCGACAAAGCCGACAAATCGGTGGTGTTCGACACCAACCGCCTTTGGAGCGCCCGGCTGCCGGCCATCAACGACCTGTTTCCCAAGGCCAGGGTGATTGCCTGTGTGCGCAACGTCGCCTGGATCATGGACAGCATCGAGCGGCTTTACCGCGCCAATCCCTATGAAAACACCAAGCTTTTCGGCGATGCCGTCGAACGCAACACCGTCTACAGCCGTTGCGAAACCCTGGCCCAGCGCAATCGCCTGGTGGGTTTTGCCTGGGCGGCGCTCAAGGAAGCCTATTACGGCGAACATGCCGACTCCTTGCTGATCATCGACTATGACTTGCTGACCCAGGCTCCGGAGCGGGTGCTGCGGCTGGTCTATGACTTTATCGGCGAGCCTTGGTTCGAGCACGACTTCGAACATCTGGCTTACGACGCCCCGGAATTCGATCAAGCCCTCGGGGTGACCGGCCTGCACAAGGTCAGACCCAAGATTGCGGTACAGGCCCGGCGAACCATTCTGCCGCCGGATCTGTTCAAGCAATACTCAGACTTGTCCTTTTGGCTCGATGGCTCTGCCAGCGCCGCCAATGTCATTCGTATGAAGTCCGACGCCGCGAACATTTGATCGCGGCGTTTTTCATTGATGCCTTACGTATATTCGTTCGAGTTCGGGTGAGCAGCATGTGGTGGACCATTTCTGGCGGGGCAAAGGCAAAATCACGGGCAACCGAAGGCCAACGGACGCCAGCGGCGCCCATGATTATGTCCCTTGAACCACGCATGCTGTTCGACGGCGCCGTCGCCGCCACGGTGGCCGATACCGCCGCCCAGGCGGACAGCCATTCCACAGCCGATGCCGCCAAGGCGCCGACTGCCGATCACCCGACGGCGAGCAAGGATACCCATGGCCAGGCCGATGCCACACCGACAGCCAGCCCCGTTGCGGTGCCCGGGCAGAGCGTGGTGTTCGTCGACTCCCGGGTGAAAGATGCCGACAGCCTGCTCACAGGCGTCGCCCCCGGGACCCAGGTCGTGAAACTGGACGCAGGCACGGATGGGCTACAACAGATTGCCCAATACCTGGATCAGCATCAGGGCATCAGCTCGGTGCAGATCATCGCCCACGGCAACGCCGGCGACCTGTGGCTGGGCGACAGCTATCTGTCGGCCGACAACGTCGCCGCCCGCAGCGCGGTGCTGGCGGAAATCGGCAAGGACATCAACGCCGGCGGCGACATCCTGATCTACGGTTGCTACACCGCCGATGGCGAGCGTGGCCTGAGCTTCGTCGATTCGCTGGCGCAAATGACCGGCCGCGATGTAGCGGCTTCGAACAACCGCACGGGTATTGGCGGTGACTGGGATCTGGAAATTGCCACCGGCAACATCGAGAGCGCCAATGCCCTCTCGACCACGGCCATGAGCGACTATCAGTGGGGCCTGGCCACCTGGACCGCCACCACCAACGCCAACACCGGCGTCGGTTCGTTGCGCGCGGCGATCGCCTCGGCGCAGAACGGCGATATCGTTACCTTTAACGGCAGCATGACGGTGCAGCTGACCTCCGAACTGTTGATCAACAAGAACATCACCGTTGATGGCGACTTGAACAACGACGGCGCGGCTGACGTGATTCTCGACGGTCAGTACAGGACCCGAGTGATTGAAGTGACGGCTGGCAGTACCGTGAAACTCGATGGCCTGGTGATCACCCGTGGCCTGGTGTCGGGCACGGGCGGCAATGGTGGCTATGGTGCCACGGGTTCGATGGCCGGGGGGATTTTCAACGCAGGGATTCTGACCCTGAACAACGTTACCGTGACCTCCAACGCCGCTTCCGGTGGCGGTGGTGGCGGCGGTGTCACCGGCGCTTTTTACGGCGGTGGCGGTGGTGGCGGCGGCGGTTTGGGCGGCCAGGGCGGCGGGCATGGCGGTTCGGCAGGGCCGGGCACCGGCACATTGGGCGGCCAGGCGGGCGGCGGCGGTGTTGGTGGTTACGGCGGCGGTTATGACGCCACCCACATGGGCGGTCGCGGCGGTACCACCACTGGCGGGGCTGGTGGCGTAGGCGTTTCCTATTACAGCAACGGCGGTAACGGTTCGACGGCCACCAATGGCACGATTTCCATTGGCGGCGGTGGCGGCGGCGCCGGTTGGGACAAGGTCGGTGGCGCCGGCGGGAACGCAGTGGGTGGGATCTACAACGCCAGCAGCGGCACCATCACCATCGTCGGCACGTCGACCATCAGCAACAACATTGGTGCCGGCGGCGGTGGCGGCGGCGGTGGTGGCCAAGGCAGCAATGCCAGCAATGGCGGCATTGGTGGCCGGGGCGTCGGTGCGGTCTGGAACAAAGGTACGCTGCTGATCACGGCCGCCAACTTCGCCGCCCTGGCCGGTAATGCTGCGGCCAGTGGTACAGGCGGTACCGCGCAGGGCGGAGGTACAACCGGTACCTCGCCGACCTCTGTCGCGACCATCTACAACGACGGCGGCATACTCAACACCGCGTATGCACCGCCACCGACCGCGACCATTGTGGTCGCTGACACCACACTGAGCATCGGCGAAACGTCCCTGGTGACGATCACCTTCTCCGAGTTCGTGACCGGTTTCACCAATGCGGATCTGACCATCGCCAACGGCACCTTGACTGCGGTGAGCAGCGGCGATGGCGGCCTCACCTGGACGGGAACGTTTTCGCCGTCCGCCAGTATTTCCGATACGACCAACGTCATCACCCTGAACAATACCGGAGTGACTAACCTTCTGGGCACCGCCGGCGTCGGTGTCACCAACTCCAACAACTACATCGTCGACACCGTACGCCCGACCGCCAGCATCGTGTTCACCGATACGGCCCTCAAAATTGGCGAAACGTCGCTGGTGACTATCACGTTCGACGGGGCCGTCACCGGTCTCACCAATGCCGACCTGACCATTGCCAACGGCACCTTGACCTCGGTGAGCAGCGGCGATGGCGGCATCACCTGGACGGGGACTTTCACGCCAAGCGCGAGCATCACCGACACGACCAACCTGATCACCCTGGACAACACCGGGGTCAGTGACCTGGCGGGCAACGCCGGCAGTGGCACCACCGATTCGAACAATTACGCCATCGATACCGTTCGGCCAACGGCCACCCTCGTGGTGACAGACAATGCGCTGAAAATCGGCGAAACCTCGCTGGTGACCATTACCTTCAGTGAAGCGGTCAGCGGTTTCACCAACGCCGACCTGACCATCGCCAACGGCACCTTGAGCGCGGTCAGCAGCAGCGACGGCGGCATCACCTGGACTGCGACCTTCACACCTTCCGCGAGCACCAACGACGCGACTAACCTGATCACCCTGAACAACACCGGGGTCAGCGATCTGGCGGGTAACGCTGGCAGCGGCACCACCGATTCGAACAATTACGCCATCGATACCGTGCGGCCAACGGCAACCATCGTGGTGACGGACAATGCGCTGAAAATCGGCGAAACCTCGCTGGTGACGATCACCTTCAGTGAAGCGGTCAGCGGTTTCACCAACGCCGACCTGACGATTGCCAACGGCACCTTGAGCGCGGTGAGCAGCAGCGATGGCGGTATCACTTGGACGGCGACGTTTACCCCGACTGCGAGCATCACCGACACGACCAACCTGATCACCCTGGACAACACCGGGGTCAGCGACCTGGCGGGCAACGCCGGCAGCGGCACCACTGATTCGAACAACTATGCGATCGACACCGTACGCCCGACCGCCAGCATCGTGTTTACCGACACGGCGCTGAGAATCGGCGAAACCTCGCTGGTGACCATCACCTTCAGTGAAGCGGTCAGCGGTTTCACCAACGCCGACCTGACCATCGCCAACGGCACCCTGACTGCGGTGAGCAGCAGCGACGGCGGCATCACCTGGACGGCGACCTTCACACCTTCCGCGAGTATCAATGACACGACCAACCTGATCACCCTGGACAACACCGGCATCGCGGATCTGGCGGGCAACGCCGGCAGCGGCACCACTGATTCCAACAACTACGCCATCGACACCGTGCGCCCGACCGCCACGATTGTGCTGGCGGATACAACACTGACAGCGGGCGAAACCTCGCTGGTGACCATCACGTTCTCCGAGGCGGTGAGCGGATTCACCAACGCCGACCTGAGCATTGCCAACGGCACCCTGACTGCGGTGAGCAGCAGTGACGGCGGTATCACCTGGACCGCGACCTTCACGCCAACCGTCGGCGTGAGTGACCCGAGCAACGTCATCACCCTGAACAATACCGGTGTGGCCGACATCGCCGGCAACACCGGGAGCGGCACCACCAGTTCCGGCAACTACACCATCGATACGGTGCTGCCGACAGCCACCATCGTGGTCGCCGACAATGCGTTGAAAATCGGTGAAACGTCACTGGTGACCATCACTTTCAGCGAAGCCGTCAGCGGTTTCTCCAATGCCGACCTGACCATCGCCA
The DNA here is from genome assembly GCF_059422045.1 of Pseudomonas sp. GW821-FHT02A08. Taxonomy (NCBI): domain Bacteria; kingdom Pseudomonadati; phylum Pseudomonadota; class Gammaproteobacteria; order Pseudomonadales; family Pseudomonadaceae; genus Pseudomonas; species Pseudomonas sp. GW821-FHT02A08. The sequence continues at coordinate 154,724 of NZ_JBWKWD010000009.1, read as the reverse complement.
ACGGCACGTTGAGCGCGGTGAGCAGCAGCGATGGCGGCATCACCTGGACTGCCACCTTCACCCCGACCGTCAGCATTACCGACGCTACCAACCTGATCACATTGGACAACACCGGTGTGCAGGCTGCCGGCACCGGTAACGTAGGCAGCGGCACCACCGATTCCAACAACTATGCGATCGACACCGTGCGGCCAACGGCCACCATCGTAGTGACGGACACCTCGCTGAGAATCGGCGAAACCTCGCTGGTGACGATCACCTTCAGTGAAGCGGTCAGCGGTTTCACCAACGCCGACCTGACCATCGCCAACGGCACGTTGACTGCGGTGAGCAGCAGCGACGGCGGCATCACCTGGACGGCGACCTTCACACCTTCCGCGAGTATCAATGACACGACCAACCTGATCACCCTGGACAACACCGGCATCGCGGATCTGGCGGGCAACGCCGGCAGCGGCACCACTGATTCCAACAACTACGCCATCGACACCGTGCGCCCGACCGCCACGATTGTGCTGGCGGATACAACACTGGCAGCGGGCGAAACCTCGCTGGTGACCATCACGTTCTCCGAGGCGGTGAGCGGATTCACCAACGCCGACCTGACCATTGCCAACGGCACCCTGACTGCGGTGAGCAGCAGTGACGGCGGCATCACCTGGACCGCGACGTTTACGCCAACCGCAGGCATAAGTGACGCCAGCAATGTCATCACCCTGGCCAATACCGGTGTGGCCGACATCGCCGGCAACACCGGCAGCGGCACCACCAGTTCCGGCAACTACACCATCGATACGGTGCTGCCGACAGCCACCATCGTGGTCGCCGACAATGCGTTGAAAATCGGTGAAACGTCGTTGGTGACCATCACTTTCAGCGAAGCCGTCAGCGGTTTTTCCAATGCCGACCTGACCATCGCCAACGGCACCTTGACCTCCGTCAGCAGCAGCGACGGCGGCATCACCTGGACCGCGACCTTCACCCCGACCAGCGCCATCACTGACACCAGCAACGTCATCACCCTGGACAACAGCGGTGTGCAAAACGCCTCGGGCAATGCCGGCAGCGGCACCACCGATTCCAACAACTACGCCATCGACACCCAGCGCCCGACGGCGACCATCGTGGTGACTGACTCGGCACTGGCGGTGGGTCAGACATCGGTGGTGACCATCACCTTCTCCGAGGCGGTGGCTGGCTTTACCACGGCCGATCTGACGGTGAGCAACGGTACTCTGAGCAGTCTCAGCACCAGCGATAACATCACTTATACCGCGACCCTGACGCCGACGGCGGGCATCACTGATGCAACCAACCTGGTCACACTGGACAACAGCGGTGTGCAGGATGCAGCGGGTAACACCGGCAGCGGCACCACCGACTCCAACAACTACGCCATCGACAGCCAGCGCCCGACGGCCACTATCGTCCTGGCGGACGCGACCCTGAGTGCCGGCGAAACTTCACTGGTGACGATCACCTTCAGCGAGGCGGTGACCGGTTTTGACAACAGTGACTTGAGCATCGCCAACGGCACGCTCAGCGCAGTCAGCAGCAGCGACGGCGGGATTACCTGGACCGCGACGTTTACCCCGACAGCAGGCATAAGTGACGCCAGCAATATCATCACCCTGGCCAATACCGGCGTGACCGACATAGCTGGCAACACCGGCAGCGGCACCACCAGTTCCGGCAACTACACCATCGATACCGTGCTGCCGACGGCGACCATCGTGGTGGCCGACAATGCGTTGAAAATCGGTGAAACGTCGTTGGTGACCATCACTTTCAGCGAAGCCGTCAGCGGTTTCTCCAATGCCGACCTGACCATCGCCAACGGCACCTTGACCTCCGTCAGCAGCAGCGACGGCGGCATCACCTGGACCGCGATCTTCACCCCGACCAGCGCCATCACCGACACCAGCAACGTCATCACCCTGGACAACAGCGGTGTGCAAAACGCCTCGGGCAATGCTGGCAGCGGCAGCACCGATTCCAACAACTACGCCATCGACACCGTGCGCCCGACGGCGACCATCGTGGTGACGGACACGGCGTTGAGCATCGGCGAAACCTCATTGGTGACGATCACCTTCAGTGAGGCGGTCAGCGGTTTCACCAACGCCGACCTGACCATTGCCAACGGCACCTTGACCTCGGTGAGCAGCAGCGACGGAGGCATTACCTGGACTGCAACCTTCACGCCTTCGGCGAGCATCAACGACACGACCAACCTGATCACCCTGGACAATACCGGGGTCAGCGACCTGTCGGGCAACGCCGGCAGCGGCACTACCGACTCCAACAACTATGCCATCGACTTGGTCCGCCCGACCGCCACGATTGTGCTGGCCGACCCGACGCTGAGTGCCGGTGAAACCTCGTTGGTAACCATCACCTTCTCCGAGGCGGTGAGCGGTTTCGACAACGCCGACCTGTCGGTTCCCAACGGCACGTTGAGCGCGGTGAGCAGCAGCGACGGCGGCATTACCTGGACGGCGACGTTCACGCCGAACGTTGCGATCAACGACACGACCAACCTGATCATCCTGGACAACAGCGGCGTCACCGATCTGGCGGGCAACACGGGTACCAGTACGACCAACTCCGCCAATTTCACCATCGACACCGTGTTGCCGACCGCCACCATCGTGGTCGCCGACACTGCCCTGAAAATCGGTGAAACGTCGCTGGTGACCATCACCTTCAGCGAAGCCGTCAGCGGTTTCTCCAACGCCGACCTGACCATCGCCAACGGCACCTTGACCTCCGTCAGCAGCAGCGACGGCGGCATCACCTGGACCGCGACCTTCACCCCGAGCAGCGCCATCACCGACACCAGCAACGTCATCACCCTGGACAACAGTGGCGTGCAAAACGCCTCCGGCAACGCCGGCAGCGGCACCACCGATTCCAACAACTATGCCATCGACACCGTGCGCCCGACGGCGACCATCGTGGTGACGGACACGGCGTTGAGCATCGGCGAAACCTCATTGGTGACGATCACCTTCAGTGAGGCGGTCAGCGGTTTCACCAACGCCGACCTGACCATTGCCAACGGCACCTTGACCTCGGTGAGCAGCAGCGACGGCGGCATTACCTGGACTGCAACCTTCACGCCTTCGGCGAGCATCAACGACACGACCAACCTGATCACCCTGGACAATACCGGGGTCAGCGACCTGTCGGGCAACGCCGGCAGCGGCACTACCGACTCCAACAACTATGCCATCGACTTGGTCCGCCCGACCGCCACGATTGTGCTGGCCGACCCGACGCTGAGTGCCGGTGAAACCTCGTTGGTCACCATCACCTTCTCCGAGGCGGTGAGCGGTTTCGACAACGCCGACCTGTCGGTTCCCAACGGCACGTTGAGCGCGGTGAGCAGCAGCGACGGCGGCATTACCTGGACGGCGACGTTCACGCCGAACGTTGCGATCAACGACACGACCAACCTGATCATCCTGGACAACAGCGGCGTCACCGATCTGGCGGGCAACACGGGTACCAGTACGACCAACTCCGCCAATTTCACCATCGACACCGTGCTGCCGACGGCGACCATCGTGGTGGCCGACAATGCGTTGAAAATCGGTGAAACGTCGTTGGTGACCATCACTTTCAGCGAAGCCGTCAGCGGCTTCTCCAATGCCGACCTGACCATCGCCAACGGCACCTTGACCTCCGTCAGCAGCAGCGACGGCGGCATCACCTGGACCGCGACCTTCACCCCGACCAGCGCCATCACTGACACCAGCAACGTCATCACCCTGGACAACAGCGGTGTGCAAAACGCCTCCGGCAACGCCGGCAGCGGCAGCACCGATTCCAACACCTACGCCATCGACACCCAGCGCCCGACCGCCACCATCGTGGTCGCCGACACGGCGTTGAGCATCGGCGAAACCTCGCTGGTGACCATCACCTTCAGCGAAGCGGTGAGTGGTTTCAGTAACGCCGACCTGACCATCGACAATGGCACCCTGAGCGCGGTGAGCAGCAGCGACGGTGGTATCACCTGGACGGCCATCCTGACACCGTTGATGGGTATCGCCGACACCAGCAACCTCCTTCAGCTCGATAACAGCGGTGTTCAGGATGCGGCGGGCAACGCCGGCAGCGGCACCACGGACTCGAACAACTACACGATCGACAGCCAACGCCCGACCGCGACCATTGTCATGGCCGACACCGACCTGCGTCCCGGCGAAACGACCCTGGTGACCATCACCTTCAGCGAAGCGGTCAGTGGTCTGGACAGTTCCGATCTGAGCGTCGCCAACGGCAGCTTGAGCGGGTTGAGCAGCAGCGACGGCGGCGTCACCTGGACGGCGACTTTCACGCCGACCGCCAGCATCACCGACACCACCAACCTCATCACTCTGGACAACACCGGTGTCACCGACGCGGCAGGCAACGCCGGGAGCGGGGTGACAAACTCGGCGAATTACCTGGTGCAAACCAGTGTGCCGACCGCCAGCATCGTGATCGCCGACACGGCGCTCAAGGCTGGCGAAACAACCATGGTGACCATCACCTTCAGCGAGGCGGTGAGCGGTTTCAGCAACGCCGACCTGGCCATCGTCAACGGTACATTGAGCAACGTCAGCAGCAGCGACGGCGGCATCACCTGGACAGCGGTCTTTACGCCAACCTCGAACGTTACCGACGCCAGCAACCTGATTACGCTCGACAATAGCGGCGTGGCCAATGGGTCGGGCAACATCGGGTCGGGCACCACCGATTCCAACACCTACGCCATCGACACCCAGCGCCCGACCGCCACCATCGTGGTTGCCGACACGCAACTGGGCATCGGCGAAACCAGCACCGTGACCATCACCTTCAGCGAAGCGGTGAGCGGTTTCGATCTGTCGGATATCAGTGTTGCCAATGGCGTGCTGTCGAACCTGAGCAGCAGCGATGGCGGCGTGACATGGACCGCGACCCTGACGCCGACTGCCAATGTCAGCGATACAACCAACCTGATCGTGCTCGACACCGGTCGCGTGCAGGACGCCGCCGGCAACCTCGGCGCAAGTATCGCCATCTCCAACAACTACGCGCTCGATGCGACCCGGCCGACGGTGAACATCGTGGTTGCCAACCCGAACCTGGGCATCGGTCAGACCACTACGGTGACCTTCACCTTCAGCGAGGCCGTCAGCAACTTCGATCTGTCCGACCTGAGCGTGACCAACGGCGACCTGAGCAACCTCGGCAGCAGCGATGGCGGCAAGACCTGGACGGCGACGTTCACGCCGACAGCCAATGTCACCGACCCAAGCAACTTCATCGCCTTGGACACCCGCAACGTCACCGATCTGGTGGGCAACACGGGCAACACCGTGGCGGTGTCGAACAATTACACCCTCGACAGCGAACTGCCGACCGCCACCGTCGTGGTTGCCAATCCGAACCTGGGCGTGGGCCAGACCTCGCAGGTGACCATCACCTTCAGCGAAGCGGTCAGCGGTTTTGATTTGTCCGACATCAGTATTGCCAACGGCACCTTGTCTGACCTGCGCAGCAGCGATGGCGGCAAGACCTGGACCGCGATGCTGACGCCGACCGCCAACGTCAATATCGCCAGCAATGCGATCAGCATCAACCGCGCCGGTATCAGTGACATGGCCGGCAACAGTGGCAGCGGCGTGAGCCAGTCCGACAACATTGTCATCAACACGGTGCCGACCTCATCGGTTGTCGTCGTAACGGTAGACCCCGAGTTCCAAAGCAGCACCCCGGTGACGCTGTCCGATGTGCCTGACGTGCCGCTGCAACCGACCATTTTCACGCCTCCGACGGGCAACCTCACTTCACCATTGACCTTCCAGCCGTTGTTCGAACAACGAGTGATCGGCAACGGTATCCGGCCGTTGGGCGACATTTTCATGAACCACGGCGCATTGACCCCGAGTTTCATTGCACAGGTTTTCACCAGCAATGACAGCGGAGGCGATGGCTCGGGGAATGGTTTCCTCGGTTTCGGCGGCGGCGATGGCGGTGTGTTCAGCACCAGCACGCTATCGAGCCTGTTCAATCAGGACAGCAGTAGCGAGCGCGATTCGTTGAACGCCTTCGGCAGTCAGTCGATCAAGTCCGGCGATGTTTCCCAGGGCCTGCGCGGGGTGTTTGGCGCACCGACCCTGGGTCAGCAATTGCAACAGCTCAAAGACAACGAGCAGCAGCAGGTCGTCAACCTGGCCGCCGCTTTGAAACTGGCCGGCATCAGCGAAATGCAGGCCTGAAGAGAACTTTCACTTTTGATGCGGCACCCAGGGGCGATGCAAGGATGAATAGAAGTCATAAGTTGTTTGGAGCCAGTCTTCTGGCACTGGCAATCAGCGGATGCGCGGTCACCAGTGAACCGATCGAACGCAGTGTCAGTGAGCAGCGGGCCAAAAGTGACCTGCAAAACATGTACAAGGGGCAGGAGCCTCTTGGCGGCCCGTTGACCCTGCACCAGGCCATGGCCCGCGCGGTGAAGTACAACCTCGAAGGCCGGTTGAAAATCATGGAGGAGGCCCTGGCCAAGCGTCAGCTCGACCTCGCCAGTTTCGACATGCTGCCGCGCATGGCGCTGGACGCCGGATACGTGGGCCGAAACAACGTCAACGCCTCCAGCAGCCAGAGTGTGCGCACCGGCACACAGTCCCTGGAGCCTTCGACTTCCCAGGACCGCGACCGTGATGTAGCGGACCTGACCATGGTCTGGAACGTGCTCGATTTTGGTGTCAGTTACATCAGCGCCAAGCAGCAAGGCGACCAGCGCCTGATCGTTCAGGAGCGTCGGCGCAAGGTGATCAACACCATCGTCCAGGACGTGCGCTCGGCGTATTGGCGGGCGATGGCCGCTGAACGCCTGCTCACGCAGATCGACAGCCTGATGGCGCGGGTTGAAACCGCGCGCAACGACAGCCAGAGCATGAGCCAGCAACGCATTGGCGATCCGGTGCAGGCCCTCGGTTATCAGCGTTCGCTGATCGAAGCGACACGCCAACTGGAAGAGCAGCGTCGTGCGTTGTCTCTGGCGAAGACCGAACTGGCGACCCTGATCAACCTGCCGATGGGGACTGAGCTGACCCTGGCGACCGATAACGGTTATGAGATTCCCGAGCTCAAGGTCGATCTGGCCAGCCTCGAACAGGAAGCCCTGACCAGCCGCCCGGAACTGCGCGAACAGGATTATCAGACCCGCATCAGCGCTGCCGAGACCCGCAAAGCCATGTTGCGCCTGCTGCCGGGCCTGGAGTTCTCCGCTGGCGGACATTACGACAGCAACTCGTTCCTGGTAGAGCAAGGCTGGGCCGATTACGGCGTCAAAGTCACCTGGAACCTGTTCAACGTGATCTCGGCTCCTGCGGCGATCGACGTGGCCAAGGCCGGTGAAGAAGTCGCCACCGCGCGCCGTCAGGCGATGTCGATTGCGGTGCTGGCGCAGCTGTATGTGGCCAATGCCAACTACCGCGAGGCTTTGCGCCAGTTCAAGACCAATCAGCAATTGTCGGACATCGACGGGCAAATCGTCGGTCAGTTGCGTAATCGTCACCAGGCGGACGGCATCGGCGAGCTGGATCTGATCCAGGGCGAACTCAACACCTTGCAGGCCGATCTGCGTCGTGACCTGTCCTACGCCGACCTGCGCAATGCCTATGGGCAAATTTTCGCCAGCGCCGGCCTCGATCCGCTGCCGGATCAGTTGCAGTCGACGCAAGTCCAGTCCATCGCCACGGCCCTGGCCAACCGCGAAGCGGCTTGGGCGGCTGGTGATATTACGGTCCCGGTGGCCCATGCCCCGGCACGTTGATGTGAGGATACAAACGGTGGAGGCCTGCCTTGATCGTCTGTTGACCTGACTCGGTGAGTCCGCGGTGCTGCCCAGGCCTTGAACCGGTCGGCGCTCAGGGTTTTGATGACAAGTCCGCCATGCCCTTGAGCAACTCGATCGGCAGCGGAAAGACGATGGTCGAGCTCTTGTCGCCGGCAATCGAACTCAGGGTCTGCATGTAGCGCAACTGCATGGCCCCCGGTTGGCGGCCAAGCATTTCGGCGGCCTGCATGAGTTTTTCCGAGGCTTGCAATTCGCCTTCGGCGTGGATCACCTTGGCTCGCCGCTCCCGTTCGGCTTCGGCCTGCTTGGCGATGGCGCGGATCATCGATTCGTTGAGGTCCACGTGCTTGATCTCGACGTTGGCGACCTTGATGCCCCAGGCGTCTGTCTGGGCGTCGAGTACTTGCTGGATGTCGATGTTCAACCGTTCACGCTCGGCGAGCAGTTCATCCAGTTCATGTTTGCCGAGCACCGCCCGCAAGGTGGTTTGAGCCAATTGGCTGGTGGCCATCAGAAAGTCTTCGACCTGGATGATCGCCTTTTGCGGATCGAGGACGCGGAAATACAGCACCGCATTGACCTTCACAGAAACGTTGTCGCGGGTGATCACGTCTTGCGCCGGTACGTCGAGGACCACCGTGCGCAAATCGACGCGAACCATTTGCTGGACCACCGGAATCAGCAGGATCAGGCCGGGCCCCTTGACCTGCCAGAAGCGCCCGAGCTGGAACACCACCCCGCGCTCGTACTCGCGCAGGATGCGAAACGTCGCCCCCGCCAGTGCGATGAGCAACAATAGCAGCGCGACAAGACCCAATTGCAAACCCATGACTATTCTCCGCCCGGCGCCGCGTCAGCCGCGGCCACTTGCAGCAGCAAACCCTTGCGCCCCACCACCCGCACCTGTTGCCCGGGTTGCAGCGGCGTTGCGCTGAGCACTTGCCATCGTTCTCCTTGCAGATGCACCCAGCCGCCACAGGCGTTGCCGGCCTGCAATGACGTCACCGCCGTCACGCTGCCGACCAGCCCGGCATCACCGCTGACAATGTGGCGCGGTCGGGTCTTCAGGGCGTGAAACACCAGGTAGGTCAGCAACAGCGCGCTGATCAGTCCCAGGCCGATCATCAGCGGCACGGGCACTTCGGTATTGGACAGGATCACCGCACCGATCACGAACATCACGATGCCGCCCAGGCCGATCACACCGTAATTGGGCAGGGCCGCCTCGGCGATCAGAAACGCGATGCCGAAGGTGATCAGCCAGATCCCGATGGGGTTGGGCACCAGCACCACAACCGTGTCGGCGGCGCAGGCCGATCCGCTCAACGCCAACAGCAATGCAACTGCACAACAACGCGTGTTCACTTGACCCTCCGGGAGAGTCGTGGAGTGGCTCTGCATACAGTTTAGTTGAGCCTTGGCCTGTATGATTTTTGCTCAATTCCCGTCGATATCCGATGGGCGGATTTCCCGCCGGATCGCGCCAGCGGGCCTAGACTTTTACTACGCAAGCAAAGCTTTAACCATCGTCTGCCAGCAATCACGGCGGACACCGAGGTGCATCATGCGTATGGCAAGAACCGTGCAGCGAAGCCTGGAAAAGGCTCAATGCGAATATGACATCGTCAGCCACCCACACTCGGCCAGTAGCCTTGAAACGGCGCGGGTCGCAGGTATTCCTGCCGAACGGGTGGCCAAATCGGTGATCCTCGACGATCACCATGGGCATTACCTGATGGCCGTGCTGCCCGCCAGCCGTCACCTGGACCTGAGCAAAGTTCGCAGCAGCGGTGAGTGGCAGGTTTCCCGCGAAAGCAACCTGGCGCACCTGTTCGACGATTGCGAACGCGGTGCCGTACCGGCGCTGGGTGAGTCCTATGGGTTGGAGGTGGTGATCGATCCGCTGCTGACCCGGCAGAAAGACATCTATCTGGAGGCCGGCAACCACGTCAACCTGGTGCGCATGGACATGCTCGAGTTTCTGAAAATGGTGCCGCATGCCGAGGTGCGGGAGTTGAGTCATTGAGTTTTGTTTCGTCAATACTGACGTCATTCGCGGGCAAGCCCGCTCCCACATGGGCTGCGATCAACCTGTGGGAGCGGGCTTGCCCGCGAATGACCGCGCAGCGGTCCCTCGATAAATTCACCGGAGTTCAACATGGAAAGCCCGACCCACAACCTGCCATCCCTGTTCAAACAACTCGGCCTGCCGGACGACGCCGAAAGCATCGATAAATTCATTGCTACCCATTCACCACTAAAGCCGGATCTGCAACTGGCCGATGCGTTCTTCTGGAGTAAGTGCCAGGCGGACTTCCTGCGGGACGAGATTCTCGATGACGCGGATTGGGCGGAGGTGGTGGATCAACTGGATGTGATGTTGAGGAAGGGGCGGGGGGTGTAAATAACGGATAGGCGGCGGTTCACAGAGGTTGCTCTGATCGAACTAATTGACCAAAATTAAGACCTTATTTGAGGTCTTAATTATGCAAAATGTTTTGGCCGATATGGCTGTCAGCGTGTCTGAACTAAAGAAAAACCCCTCTGCCGTTTTGAATGGCGCCCATGGAGGGCCCGTCGCGGTGCTCAATCACAATCGCGTCATGGGCTACATGGTTCCTGCCGATGTGTTCGAAGCCATGATGGAGCGCCTGGATGATTTGGAGTTGGCGGAACTCGTGCGTTCTCGTCGTCATGAAACGCCGATCCCGGTAACGCTGGATGACTTATAAGCTCGAATTTCTCCCGTCTGCACGCAAAGAATGGGACAAGCTGGGGCACACAGTACGTGAGCAATTCAAAAAGAAACTGTCAGAGCGGCTTGAGGTGCCTCGAATCCAGTCTGACGCGCTGCATGGCATGCCTGACTGCTACAAGATCAAGCTGAGGTCATCGGGATATCGACTCGTCTACGAGTTGATAGATGAGCGCATCGTTGTTTCTGTCGTTGCAGTAGGAAAGCGCGAACGCAGTGTGGTGTATGAGCGCGCCAGGAAACGTTGAGGGCTCTCGGCAGGTCGCTGTTACGTATTTGTTTCAAAACTTGACGGAAAATCCCCTCCAATGCAATATTGATAGTTAGCAAACTAACTGTGTGTATTGTCCCTCGTGCCGAACAATCTCGACGTTCTCCAGATGAACATCAGCAGCGCCATGGTGGTGGCCGCCAGGCATTGGCGCAAAATCTGCCAGACCACGCTGGCCAACTATGGAATCTCCGAAGCCTGCGCCGTTCCGCTGTTGATGATCGGGCGTCTGGGCGAGGGTGTGCGTCAGGTGACAGTGGCCCAGGCAGCAGGGATGGAGAGCCCGTCGCTGGTGCGCCTGCTCGATCAGTTGTGCCATGGCGGCTACGTCTGCCGCACCGAAGATGCACAGGATCGTCGCGCCAAATGCCTGAGCCTGACCGAAACCGGCCGGGAGCTGGTGCAGGCGGTCGAAGTGGAGCTGGTGCGCTTGCGCCATGAAGTCCTGGAAGGCATTGACCAGAGTGATCTGGAAGCTACGCTGCGGGTACTGAGAGCTTTTGAAGCGGCCACGCCGCCATCGGTGGCCAACTCTTGAACGGATTTTTCGCAGGCATGCCCCCGGCGCGGGACTGGTTCTACGGGGTCCGTACCTTCGCCGCATCGATGATCGCGCTGTACATCGCCCTGCTCATGCAAATGCCGCGTCCGTACTGGGCGATGGCCACGGTGTACATCGTTTCCAGCCCGTTTCTCGGCCCTACCAGTTCCAAGGCGCTGTACCGGGCGGTCGGCACCTTTGTCGGCGCTGCGGCGGCGGTTCTGTTCGTGCCGATGTTCGTGCAGAGCCCCTACGTGCTGGTGGTGGTGATTGCGCTGTGGACCGGGACGCTGCTGTTTCTGTCCCTGCATTTGCGCACCGCGAACAACTACGCCTTGATGCTCGCCGGATACACCTTGCCGTTGATCGCCCTGCCGGTGGTGAACAACCCGCTGGGGGTGTGGGACGTGGCCGAAGCGCGGACCGAAGAAATCTTTCTTGGCATCGCCGTGGCGGCGGTGGTCGGTGCCATGTTCTGGCCCCGGCGCCTGGCGCCGGTGTTCAATGATTCGGTGAGCAAATGGTTTACCGATGCATCGACCTACAGCCTGCGCTTCCTCAGCCGCAACGTGCAGCCTGAAGAAGTCAGCGGGTTGCGCGCGTCAATGGTCGCCACGTTCAATTCCCTGGAGTTGATGATCGGTCAGTTGCCCCACGAAGGCTCGCGTCCGCAGACAGTGCGCAACACCAAGGAATTGCGCGGACGGATGATTCACCTGTTGCCAGTGATCGATGCCCTCGACGACGCGCTTTACGCATTGGAACGACGTACGCCCGAGCTTGTGGATAAGTTCGCGCCGTTGCTGACGGCCACCACCGAATGGCTGGGGCACAAGGATGCCGACCTCGACCGCTGGCAAGCACTGAAGGATCAACTGGAAGCCCTGCAACCCACCCCCGAAGCGCTGGATGACCGCAAGCAACTGCTGTTCTCCAACGCCATTTACCGTCTCGGCGAGTGGATCGATTTGTGGCAGGACTGCCGCAGCCTGCAATACGCCATCCAGTGCGAGAGCCAGGACAGTTGGCGCGCGGTGTATCGGCACTGGCGGCTGGGGCGGCTATCGCCGTTCCTGGATCGCGGCCTGATGTTTTACTCCGCGGCCTCTACCGTCACCGCGATAATCGTTGCTTCGGTGCTGTGGATTCTGCTGGGCTGGACCGATGGCGGCAGCGCCGTGATCCTGGCAGCGGTGGCGTGCAGTTTCTTCGCCTCGATGGATGATCCGGCGCCGCAGATTTACCGGTTCTTTTTCTGGACGGCGATGTCGGTGGTGTTCGCCAGCCTTTATCTGTTTCTGGTGCTGCCCAACTTGCATGACTTCCCGATGCTGGTGCTGGCGTTTGCCGTGCCGTTCATTTGCGTCGGCACTCTGACGGTCAAACCGCAGTTTTACCTGGGCATGCTGCTGACCCTGGTCAACACCTCGTCCTTCATCAGCATTCAGGGTGCTTACGACGCGGACTTCCTCAGTTTCGCCAACTCCAACCTGGCCGGTCCCATGGGGCTGCTGTTCGCGTTCATCTGGACCCTGATCGCCCGGCCGTTCGGTGCCGAACTGGCAGCCAAGCGCCTGACCCGTTTCAGCTGGCGTGACATTGTCGGCCTCTCCGAGCCGGCCACGTTGTCTGAGCATCGGCTTCTGGGCATACGGATGCTCGATCGGCTGATGCAGCATCTGCCGCGCCTGGCCATGACCGGCCAGGACTCCGGCGTGGCGCTGCGGGAAGTGCGGGTAGCGCTGAATCTGTTGGACCTGCTCGCCTATACGCCGCGGGTCCTTGGGGTGCCGCAGGTGCTGCTGCGCCAGGTGGTGGCCGAGGTTGGCGAGTACTTCACGGCCTGTCTCAAGGCCGGTGAGCGCTTACAGGCACCGAGCCCGTTGCTGATGACCCTCGACCGCACGCGTCGCGCCCTCAGCGGTGCCGGCGATGATGAAACCCGTCGGCATCTGCTGCACGCCCTGAGCGGCCTGCGCCTGGCACTCTTGCCCGGCGTAGAGTTCGTCGGTGCTGCCGAGCCCGAAGAACCGATTCCCCATGGCATTGATGGAGCGCCTTTATGATCGGTGACCTGGATCTGAGCGGGGTGTTCCTGCCCACGCTGCTGGTGCTGATGGGCATTACGTATGTGTTGTACCTGTTGGTGCACGGGGTGCTGACGCGCCTGCACTTTTACCGTCTGGTCTGGCACCGGGCATTGTTCAACGTGGCCCTCTACGCCTTGTTGCTTGGCGCCGTGGACTCACTCAGTCGATACCTGATGACATGAAAAAACCGTTTCTAACCCTGGGTCGCGTGGTGTTGACCCTGCTGATCGTGAGCTTCGCCGTTGTCGTGGTCTGGCGCATGGTGATGTATTACATGTTCGCGCCCTGGACCCGCGATGGGCACATCCGTGCCGACATCGTGCAAATCGCGCCGGACGTGTCCGGGCTGATCCAGCAAGTGGAAGTGCGCGACAACCAGTTGGTCAAGCGCGGCCAGGTGCTGTTCAGCATCGATCCTGACCGCTTCAGGCTGGCCCTGCGCCAGGCGAAAGCGGCAGTCGCCGACCGCGAAGAAACCCTGGCCCAGGCCCAGCGTGAAGCCAAGCGGAACAAGGGCCTGGGCAACCTGGTGCCGGGTGAGCAACTGGAAGAAAGCCAGTCGAAAGTGGCCCGCGCCCAAGTGGCCTTGATGGAAGCCCAGGTAGCGGTGGACAGCGCGCAGCTCAACCTCGACCGCTCGGTGATCCGCAGCCCGGTGGACGGCTACATCAACGACCGCGCACCACGGGCCCAGGAGTTCGTCAGCGCCGGGCGTCCGGTGTTGTCGGTGGTCGACAGCAACTCGTTTCATATCGATGGCTATTTTGAAGAAACCAAACTGAACGGCATTCATATCGGCCAGAGCGTCGACATCCGGGTGATCGGCGACAATGCGCGTCTGCGCGGGCATGTGGAAAGCATCGTCGCCGGTATCGAAGACCGCGACCGCACCAGCGGCAACAACCTGCTGCCCAACGTCAACCCGGCCTTCAGCTGGGTGCGGCTGGCCCAACGGATTCCGGTGCGCATCGCCTTCGATGACGTGCCGGAAGATTTCCGCATGATCGCCGGGCGCACCGCCACGGTATCGATCATCGACGATCAGCAACGGGAGCCGGCGCAATGAGCAAGGCCTCGGGTTTGGCGGTCGCCGGGTTAGGCTTGCTGCTGTCGGCGTGTCAAATGGTCGGGCCGGATTATCACTTGCCTGAAGAGGCGGCTGTCCATCGTCCAGACTTGCAGGGCGATCTGGCGGTCGACGGTAAAACGGTGGTCTCCGCGCCAGTGCCGGCCGATTGGTGGCGCCTGTACAAGGATCCGCGACTCGACCAATTGGTGCAGCAGGCCATGGCCTCCAACACCGATTTGCGCGTGGCGGCGGCCAGCCTGTCGCGGTCTCGCGCTCAGGTCGACGAGGCGGAAGCGGCGGGCGGCTGGAGCGGCGGCGTGCAGATGGGCGCCCAGCGTTTGCAGGAGTCCGGCCAGGCGTTCCTGATACCGGAAAAAGTACCGGTGGCCAACATTGGCGACATCGGCATCAGCGCGTCCTACCAGTTCGACCTGTTCGGTACCTTGCAACGCGGTATCGAAGCGGCCAAGGCCAATGCCGATGCGACGCAGGCCGCCGCCGATACGGCACGCATCACCGTGGTGGCCGACGTGGTTCGGGCCTACACCCAGGTGTGCGCGGCCAATGAAGAGCGGGAAATCGCCCAGCATTCCCTCGACCTGCAAGCCCAGAGCACTACGCTGATCCAGCGTCTGCGCGATGCCGGGCGTGGCGACGAAACCCAGGTCACCCGCTCGCAGACCCAATTCAAATCCCTGCGCGCCGACATGCCGCGCTATGAGGCCGCACGTCAGGCCGGGCTGTATCGCTTGTCGATGTTGCTGGCCAAGCCGGTGGACCAACTGCCGGCCGGCACCGCCACCTGCGACGAGCTGCCAAAAATCGCGCAATTGGTCCCGGTGGGCGATGGCGCCGCGTTGCTCAAGCGTCGTCCCGATGTACGGCAGGCCGAGCGTCGGCTGGCGGCCGCGACGGCCGGCATTGGCGTCGCCACGGGTGAGCTGTACCCGAACATCAGCATCGGCGCGACCATCGGTACAGTCGGTATCCTGGATGATCTGGGCGATCCGTCTACCAACCGCTGGGGCTTCGGCCCGTCGCTGACCTGGAAGGTGCCGACCAACGGCGCCCGGGCGCGCATCCGCGAAGCCGAAGCGGTGACCCAGGCGACCCTGGCGCATTTCGATGGGGTGGTGCTCAACGCCATTCGCGAGACCCAGACCGGCCTGGCCCAGTACACGGCATTGCTGCAGCGGCGCGACGCACTGGCCGATGCCGAACAATCGGCAAAACTGGCGGCCGACCAGACCCATCGCTTCTTCCAGGCCGGCCGCGCCTCGTTCCTGGCCGACCTGCAAGCCACCCGCACCTACATCGACGTCACGGCGCAACTGGCCGCCGCGAACACCCAGGTTGCCGCCAGTCAGATCGATTTGTTCCTCGCTTTGGGCGGCGGATGGGAAAGCGGACGAACGCAAGCGTCGAACTCCGGCAAACCCTGAGGCCGTTGCTATGCTTTGAAGTGTTGGAGGGGCGCCTCGTGCAAAGCGCCTTTTCTTCGCACAAGGCTCGCGCAGTTCAGGGGGAAACCAATAATGAAAAACCCTTATGCTCTTGGCTTCTGGTGCGCCATCGTGGCGTTGGTGCTGCTGTCGGCTACCTATTTCTACGGCATCATGCTGGCCCACCAGATCGACAAGGCTCTGGCGTTCCTCGACAGTGCCGCCGCGCTGATTGCCGTGATGTCCATTGCAGTGGTGGCCTGGGCCTCGGTCCAGAACCAACGCATCAAGAAAAGACAACTCGAACAAGGCAAGACCCTGGTCCTGATCTGGGACACCAAGGTGGCGCTGCGTCGTGTCGAAACGGTGTTCGACCGTTATTTCTGGGGCAGTTACTGGCAACCGGGGCGCACCTTTCAGGAAGTCATGGGCGAATTGACCGGCACGCCGCTGGAAAAAAGCCTCGAAAACCTGAAAAAACAATGCCTGGCGCTTGACCGACAAGTGGCTGACGACGGTCGGCACTGGCTCAGCAATGCCCGGGAGCTGGCCGATGTCGCCACGGCCATGGCCCGCGAACGTTATCAACTGGACGTCTGCGACCCGCGCGCGGAGGTGACGGGCGGAGCGGTGATCAACCGCGACTTCGAAGTGCTGGTGTACACCTGGACTGCGCGGCTCAAAAGCTTTGATCATCAGCTGGATGAGATCGAGGTCCAGTATTCCTGATTTTGTGGTGGCTGTTATGCCGCCTTCGCGGGCAAGCCCGCTCCCACAGGAGTACGCATTCCAATGTGGGAGCGGGCTTGCTCGCGAAGGCGATTGAATGCACAGCGAAAATTTCGAACCCTGCGCCCCCCAAGACACTCTTTCACCTTTAATCATTGGGCCGTTCGTCGCGCCCGGTGCTAATCTGCATTCCACTTTCAGCACAGTCGAGCCGCAACCCGCCATGGGTTCAGGGAAGACGACCTCACTTTCAACAACGGACATTGAACGGGTCATACATGAATAAATCAGCAGGCGTGCTACTGGGAATTGTTGTCGCAATCGGTGCCATCAGCGCAGGCGGTGCCTGGTTCACCGGCACCAGGCTTGAAGGTGTGTTGAACTCCTCGATTGCCGATGCCAACAAGGAGCTGCAAGCGGCCATGGTCGGTTCCAACGGCACCGCGTCGCTGGAACTGGTGTCGCTGGAGCGTCATGTATTCAGCAGCACCGCGCACTACCGCCTCAAGGGCGAAGGCGAAATGTTTGGCGAAGCGCCGGTCGAGTTGCTGTTTGTCGATCACATCGAACACGGTCCGTTGCCGTTCTCGCGCTTGATGTCGCTCAAATGGCTGCCGGTCCTGGCGACCAGTCACTACGAACTGGAAAAGACCCCGTTTACCGAGAAGTGGTTTGCCGCCGCCAAGGACAAATCCCCACTGACCGGCGTGGTCAACATCGGCTATGACAACGCTACCAATGGCACCTTCGAGTTGCAGCCACTGGAAATGGCGCTGGATGACAAGTCGAGCATGAAGTTCTCCGGCTTGAGCATGGACGTCGACGCCAGCGCCAAGGCGCAGAAGGTCAAGGCCAGCGGCTACATGGACAGCCTGAAAGTGACCACCGTTTCTGAAGACCAGGCACCGGTGCAGGTTGAGCTGAACGGCCTGACCCTGGCCAGCAACCTGACCAAAAGTACCTACGGTTTCTATATCGGCGAGAACGTCCTTGAGCTGGCCAGCGGCAAATCGACTTTTGGCGTCAAGCAGTCGGTGCTGGACTTCAAGAAATTCGAGATGAAAAACCTGACGGAAGAAAAGGGCAGCAACGCCTCCGGGCGTGCCGATTACAAAGTCGGCGAAGTGTCCCTGAACGGCAAGACCATCGGTTCCGGTGCGCTGGCCATGAGCGTGAAGAACCTCGACATTCCGGCCACGATGTCGTTGATGCAGGTCTACCAGAGCAAACTGCAGCCGTATGAGCGTGCGGCGGCCGAAGCGACAGCAGCGGGCCTGCCGGCACCGGAGCTGAAACTGACCGAAGCCGAAGAGGCATTGCTCAAATCCAGCCTGGAAAAACTGCTGGCGGCCGGTCCGCAGGTGGCCCTGGAAAACCTGTCGTTCAACACCGCCAACGGCGAGAGCCGTGCCAACATGGTGCTCGACCTGACCAAGCCACAAGCCATCGATCTGCCGACCGATCAGTTGGTCAGGCAGTTGATCGCGTTGCTGGACTTCAAACTGAAAGTGTCCAAACCCATGCTGGTCGATGTGCTCACCGTGCAGTCGCAAATCGACGGTCAGACCGACGCCAAGCTGATTGCCGACCAGGCCACCGCCACCGCGGACATGTTCAGCAGCATGGCGGTCGGCAGCCAACTGGCAAAACTGGACGGCAACAACATCGTCACCAACTTGCATTACGCCAACAATCAGGTGGACTTCAACGGCCAGAAAATGACCGTCGAAGAGTTTGCCGGTTTTGTCATGAGCAAGTTTGCGGAAACTGGCGCCACCGAATAACGGCGGCCGTTTACCCGGTAACGCCCGGCCTCTGCATCGCGCAGGCGCCGGGCGTTTTGCTGTACGGCATCGCTAAAGAACGTCACGGATCAGGCGCCATGCCTCTTCCCAGGGTAAGGGTTGTTTCATCCGCTCGGCGAGCATCGCCATGGCCCGGTCCATCTCGCAGGCTACCGCCGCCGATACCACGCCGTTTTTTCCGAACAGGCCGATGAACGGCGGATCGTAAGGGTCGCCCTTGAACTCCACTTCGTCCCAGGCCTCGGCGTGCCCGAGGTAGTCGTAGGTTTTACCGAAATGCCAGGTCCAGAAAAACGGCACGTCGAGGTAATGTTCGTCACCACCCAGCATATTGGCCGCTGCGATCCGCGCCTGCTGTTGGGCCAGCCGCCAGTGTTCGATGCGCAGGTGTTGGCTGTTCAGCGGGAACGTTGCGATATCGCCAGCCGCCCAGAGGCCGTCGGCCACGCGCATTGCGCCGTCGACACGCAGCGAGTGATCCTGCTCCTTCGGCAACCCGGTAAAGGCCGCAGTGGCTGGCATGACGCCGATGCCGACCAGCACCAGATCGGCCGGCAAGCGTTGGCCGTTGTCCAGGCGCACGGCTTCGACCTTGTCCGTCCCTTCGATCTGTACCGCATTGCCCCGGGTATGAAACACGACGCCATTGGCTTCATGCCGCGCGCGAATGGCCTTGCCGACCGTGTCGCCGAACTGTTTGGCAAACGGCACCTCATGGCGGGCCAGCACGGTCACGTGCAGGCCAAGCTGGCGCAGGGACGAGGCGGACTCCATGGCAATGAAACTGTCGCCGATGATCACCACCCGCTGACCGGCGCTGGCGCTGTCCAGAATCTGTTGCGCATGGGCTTTGGAGCGCAGGACGAATACTTGCGGCAGATCGGCGCCGGGCAGCGTCAGCGGGTTGGGCACGCCGCCGGTGGCCAGCAGCGCGGCGTCGTATGTCAGTGATTGGCCGTCAGTCAGGCGCAGCGTCCGGTTTGGTGCATCCAGGCTTGCCACTTCGCCTTGCAGGCGCTCGATCCGCTGCTCGCGGTAAAAATCCTCGTCACGCAACGGCGGGATCTCGTCCAGTGGCATCTCCCCGGCGATCACGTATTTGCTCAGCGCGGTGCGGTCGTATCCGGCATCGGCTTCGCGGTCGATCAACAGTAACCGGCCGCCGAAACCTTTCTCGCGCAAACACGCCGCTGCCGCCGTGCCTGCCGCGCCAGCGCCGACAATAATGAAGGTTCGTGGATCGTCGGCCGGTGGCGGGTGGGCACCCGGCATCGGCAGATCGCCGACCCAGATATCGCCGTCACGGACTTCAAGGGGATAGCGCTTGAGACTGTCCAGGGCCGGCGGTTCACACAGCCCGCCATCCTCGACTCGAAACTGCGCCTTGTGCCACGGACAGGTCAGGCGTCCATGACAAATCGCCCCATCCGCCAGCGGGGCTCCGGCGTGCGGGCATTCGGCCTGATAAGCGCGCAGTTGTTCGCCGGCCCGCAACAGCAGAATCTTGCTGTCCTGGACCTGCACTTCCAGACCCCGGTCTTCGGGCACATTGGCGACACGCGCAACGCGATGCAGAGTCATGATCGCTCTCCAGTCAGACGTTTCACTTATGAGTCTGGTACTTATCGCGAGGTTCAGCCAATTGCCCCTGCCACGGCGTGAACGGTCCGGCTATAGTTTGCACGCCGACGACGGCCCAACACGCACAAGGTGCTCCGGTATGCCCCGATTGACCTCAATTAACCCTTGGCTCGCGTCCTTGGCAGTCGCCCTTTGCGTGCAGTTCCCGGCGCAGGCCCAGGAGCGCTTCACCCTGAACATTCCGGGTGTCTCCGATGACCGTTTGTTCACGTCCGCCGCCGCCGGCGATTCCGCGGGCTGTGGCGGACATAACATTTCCCCGGCATTGAACTGGAACGCCGGCCCGGCAGCCACCCAAAGCTACGCCATCGTCATGCACGACCCTGACGGCCAGAAAGGCCAGGGCGTCGATAACTGGGTGCATTACGGCATCAAGGCCGGCACCCACCAGATTCCAGCCGGCGCCGGGAGCAAACCAGGCCTCGAGGGCGTCGGCGGTACCAACAGCAAGGCAACCACCGGCTACATCGGCCCTTGCCCGCCCGTCGGCGACAGCGCGCACCACTACATCATCCAGATCTACGCCCTGGACCTCGCCCCGGACGCCTTGCCCGCCGGCCTGACCCGTGCGCAACTGCTGGAAAAAATCAAAGGCCACGTCCTGAAAAACAGCAGCGTGGTGCGGCGCTATCACCGCTGAAGGCTGATCGCCCCGGCGGATTTGCAGAAAACTGAGGTGCGCGGCATTCCGGGGATTTGGCATCCACCCCCGAAAGCGCGCACTATCAGTGCCATAGCCGATGCGTTGGAGGATGCCGTGGCAAAAAAAATCGACCGCATCGCCCAAATGCTCAACTGCCCGCAAAAGGGTGAAGAACTGCGGCGAGCGATTACCGAGAGTCGCAAGGATTTTCTGCTGAACCAGCCGGAAGAAGACGTTGTTGAAGACGACCTTGAAGAGGAACTTTTCGAGGACGACGAGGACGACGATGAGTACGACGAGTTCGACTGGACGACAGAATGAAAAAAACCGCTTCGGCGGTTTTTTTGTGGGGCCAGACAACAGTCCTGATGTGCTGTGTCAGCCGTACTTACCAGTATCAGAGCCCATTGGGGAGAAATTTGGTTGCGCCGCTGACATCGTCGATTTTCTTGATGCGAAAGGCTTTCAGACAGGTTTCGTCGCGGGTGTTGGCGTCAGTGCAAAACTGCTTGATGAAATCGGTAAAGACCATCTCTTGGCCATTAACGGTGAGCACGCGCTTGTAATACTCACCATTGATGCCTTGGGCTTGACGACTGGTCGTCATCTCCTGATCCACCACCAGGCGTCCGTGCAGGTCGACAGCTGGAACCTGGGTTTTGGGGTCTTCTTTGGAGCAGGCGCTCAGGAGCAGTCCCGCAGCAATCAGCGTGCATAAACGCAGCATATGAATTCATCTCTGATAACTGATGCCCCGGACCAGGGTCCGGGGAAGATCGATAGGAAGATTACTCGCCGAACAAGCGGCTGGAGCGGTTGACGTCAGCCTTGCCGGTATCTTCCAGCAGAGACTTGGCACCGGAGGTCACATTGCGCGCGGAGTCGGCTTCAGACTGGATCACATCGGTGCGTGCCGCGCTATCACGCAACTCCGCATCAATGTAGTCGTTGGCGCGTGCGGTGCGCGCGCGCTTGGCCTGTAGTGCCAGGCGGCGCTCTTCCAGCTCCAGTGCGCGCAACTCGTCTTCGAAGCCTTCTTCACGGGTTTGAACACGCTTATGTTCAAGTTCTTGTGTCTTGCGCTGCTCAAGGGCCCTTTGCTGCGCAGCTTGCTGTGCCACTGCCCGTTGCCGACGATCAGCAGCGCTACGAGCTTCCTCGCGTGCCCGGTCGGCTGCAGCCTGGCGGAGGCGTTCGGCCTCAGCGTTTGCTTGAGCCTGTTTGGTTTGCTGTTCGATTTGATACAGATTGTCGAATTGGCCTGCCAATGTCGGCATGGCGAGCAGTGCGAGGACGGAGCCCAGAACTATATGTTTCATGTCCGACCCCTTAGCTTTTCTTGGGTTCTGGACAGGTCGCATTCGGCTGAATGCGTGTTTCGTTGGAGGTGGTCATCACCATCAGGGAGATTTCGCCAACCTTGAACTCACAAGGGCGACCCACCTGGGCGGACGTGTAGATCTTGCCGCTTTCGGAATAACCGATCAGCACGCCCGGTACCAGGGTGGTGTCATTGACCAACGAACCCGCCATGGCGCCTGCAGCGCCACCGGCTACACCGCCAACAATGGCCGTGTCAGTGTTTTTAGTGTTGCCCAGTGCGGCACCACCGATCAGACCCAGTACCCCGCCCGCCATCATGGCGGCTTTTTTGTTCTTTTCGTTGCTGACTTTAATCTTGCTCGGCGAGATCGTAAGGATTTTGACGGTTTTAGCTTCCTGCTGGCTGTTTACCTGACTGGCGTCGAATACATCTGCTTGATACTCCTCACCGGACGTTTGGCAGCCAGCAAGAACAGCAGCAATCGAAAGCACCAGGCAGCGTTTTAACATCATCATTTCCAATATCTCTATGAGCGTAAGAAATCCCGAATGGGACAATCCATTGTGATTTGAGGCAATGTGCCATCATTCTAATCAAACTCAAGAAGGTAAGGCCAAGAAAACTTTGGAGCGAGGGAGGATCGGGGGTACCAGGCAGGAGCCGGGTAGCGCGTCGTTATGTGCAACGTTCGGGGGGCAGAGGGGTGACCGCAGCCATGACGGCGAACATACGCCCACAAAAAAAGCACCAGGCCCATAAGGCCTGAGGCTTTCTCGCTACAACGTTTGGCCAGACGAGCTTCTAACCATGCTCATATGTATTTTTTTAAGGATATTTTTGCTTTTGGGGGATACAAGAAGGGATACAGGCGATGGTCTGCTGAGTAGGGCACTGAGACGTGGTCTTCAGCATCCGGGTGAAATAGTGAAAGATGGCCTCACCCCTTAGTGTGTGCCCCATCGTGTTGACTGGAGCTCCCGGACAGGCACCTAGCATGGAGGTGTTCAGCACCTCTTATCCGAGTAATCGTTCAAAAATCGAACGCGGAGGGTATATCGACCATCTCCCACGGCAGCCATTAAGCGGTACTAGTAAACTTCTTTCAACTCTTTTTTCTCAAGCATGTTGAGTAGATCAATTTCTGTCCAGTTGATAAACCAATGCATGGACGAGGATTTCTTTAGAAAACCGGCAATCTGCTGGTCTGTAGGTGCGTTTTTTTCTAAGGTTCTATAAAAGCGTTTTATATACTTAGCTTTTCTTTCGTCATCTAAGTGAGGGCAAGAAAGTGAGTCTAACAAAATGCACGCTTTTTCGGCATTGATTGATATGTCTGAAAGGTCACGGAGTGCGAAATCTATTTTTCTTTCTATGATGGTTTTTGTTTCGGCGTAAATTTCGAGGCTCTTTATATAATACAAGCAGCTCATGAGGTCGTAGTATGAGCTCTGATTTGCAAGTAATTCATTAAGAACAGCAGGCGGCAGCATGTAGTCTGCACCGAGTTCTGAGCTGGCTAGAACAATGTTGAGGGCTTCCAAATAAACGAAATTTTTCGTAGTGGACTTGAAGTAAATTAAATCACCGGTCAGAAGTTGAAGGGTTAACTCGTAGATTCGCTGGTTTATAGTTGTGTTGTGTGTGGGTAGGTATTTTTTTGTAAAGCGAGAAATTAATATTATCGACGTCGATAGTTTGTAAGAAGCACTGACGGATGGCGCGGTTGTATAGAAAAAAAATAGTACTTCAATTAATGTATCTAAAGCGTTTGAGTAGTGGCTTATGTTTTCAATTTCTTCGGGGCTTTTTATGTTGATTATTTTTTTAATACGGTTTGTAATAGCGGAGATGAGGTAAGACGAGACGGCATCGTAGTCCACCTGATTGCTAGAGCAAATTGCTTTTATACTGTCAATGAAGCTTTTTGTTAGTTTGCGAGGGTTAAATATTCGCTTTGGAATAAGCTTTTCATTGTTGTCTCGCGAATCTAGAAAGTTGTCGCTGAATGTATTTATTGCAGCGTTAGCTTCTGTTATCACCCTGGACTTCGTAGAGAAGAACGGGCGAGAGTATTGAATGACTTTGTTGCGGTTAACATGTAAGTTGTAATTGTTGAGCTCTTCTGTATAAATCTCGGCTATTAGTCGTGCATGTTCATTTGTTTTTGCGAATATAAATATGTCGTCTACGTATCTTCTAATTGTGTAGTCTTTTTTATTGTGCGCCGGTGGCTTCAGCTTTGTGAGTCGCTGTTCAACTGTTGAGTCAATGCGCTGAAAAATAATCTCTGAAAAAATCCGGCTAACCTCTGGGCCGATCAGTATTCCATTAGTTTCATTATGATTGGCCTGTTGCATTAGGGAGTCGAAAATCTGGCCAAATGTACTTGTTATGCGTAAATTTTCCTTTGCGTTTTCCTTGGATTTTGTCGCCCATCCTATTGAGTGCGTGTAGATGCTATCAAAGCATTTCGAGACGTCCAGGCTTAGAAATATCCCATAATCTTTTTCTATATTTAGAAAATCCCTGGAGTTGTAAAATTTAAATAGGCGGTCATGTCCTCTATATGCAAAGTATGAGCTGCTGTGTTTGGCCACTTGATCGGTTTTTAAAGTGCTGACGTCGCCGCGTTTGAATTCACTGATGTTTTCCCAAGAGTTTTTATAGAAAAAAGTACTGGCTACTTTGTAAGGAGCTCGGATGGAGAACGCACTTTCGCTGCAAAAGTGGCATATTAGTTTTCCATATTTTTTATAAAACTCAACAAACTTTAGCTGTGATGCAGGGTGTATTATTGCGAGAGTGCGTAATTCCGTGGTGCTTTTTCTAATTTTATATTTGTAAGGTATTGTTGGTTTTAAGTTTTGCTGTTTTATTATACTGGTTACCAAAAAAACGAGTATTTCATTTTTGTCATCGTTTTTTAGAATTTTATGGAATCCATCATTCGAATGAATAAGTGGAGTTTCATAAGGTAGGGTTTCTGTCGCCAAAATTCGGAGAAAGTCATCCTTCCTGATTTTTTCCCTTGTAATTGCGTTAGACATATTTCCAACACCGCTGGATTTCAGAGAGACGTTTGTCTGAGAAGTGAACGTAGATTTTTTTCTCATGCCCGCGACGAAAACTCCACTGCAATAGTTTTCGCCTCTGTGATTCCCGCGTGTTGCAAAAAAATATATGACACGCTCTACCTTGCCCGGAGGTAATTACTTTTGTAAGGTACTTATCAAGAAGCGGTAATGCCTCAGATTTTTCGAATGTAACACGATGGTAGTTGTGATATATGCCCGAAAGCCTTTTCCTATCTCGATCAGCGTCAATTACACTAAAGTTAGAGCATAGAAAAGAAATTCTATCCTCAAGCAGTTCAAAGTCTTTATTTTTGGCGTATGAAAGGAGGCTTTTGATTATCCTGGTTTTAATTTTTGTGACCTTTGTTGGCGCAATGTCCAAGTCGACCACTCTAGGCTTTTTTCCATCATTCTGAGCGTGGTCGGTTACTTTAAAATGATACCCAAGAAATTCAAAGTCAATCGATGGCTCAGCAGTTGTAATTGCGGGTGGAGCGGCCCCTTTTTCTGATTTAACTCGAGCTCTCTCCCGAATTAATTGCTTTTTATCATTCAGGATTAGTCCTTGAGGAAGGATCGATTTTATCCATTTTACAAATTTCCGCTTATTTTCCTCCCCACTAGTGATCAAAATCATATCGTCTACATACCGAGAAAAGAAAAATACCTCGGTATGGCTCGATACGCTTTTATCAAAGTCCGATAATACTAGTTCTGATATAGTCGCACTTACAGATAGGCCTCGAGGTATTCCAGGGTTTCCGGCGGCTTGGTAGCAGCGCAATATATCTAGTACGTGTCGTTTTGTTGGAAGTGATAGTAGTTTTACAGATTCAATTCGTTTTGAAACCTCCGAAAATGAAACTGACTCATAAAAGCTTTTTATGTCCAAACGATAAATACGATATTGAACGCCTTCGGTGAGTAAGACTTCGATATTTGCAATTATTGAGTCTCTATCAGCCTTCCTGATTTTTGCTATTTTTGTAATGTTTTCGTTGATTTTTCTTAATGTGAGCTCGTCTGAAAACTTTGGGATCTTAACTACATTTTTTCCTCGGATAGAGCTGATTGCAAAAGCGCTCAAGTCGGTGAATCCTGTTGTCCCCCTTCCGCAAGCATCGAGGACGTGCTTTTGTCGCTCGCTATCATTATGTAGCGCTCGATACTTTCGAAAATCCGATTTACGAATCTCTCGATCAAGAGAGTTTGCATTGAAACTCTGATCGTACATTTGGCCTCCTAGCCCTTGGGGAACTGGATTTTTCGCGTGACAGCGCTTGATCTCAATCCATCAGGTTGCTGCTTTGGAAAGTGAGTGGCCTAATAGTGGCATAGAGTTTCCCAGCAGCCCAGTAGGATGGATGGAACGGAAAAAGACTCGTATAGACCCAGTAAGAACGGCAAAGACAAACCTCTGGCAGGTTTACCATCTGTCTTCCTACGCAATCGACTGCCTAGCCTACTGGGGGGGGGGGGGGGGCAGGGATTTGCAGGGTAGGCAATGAATCATAGGGGCAGCGCAACGCTTGTGGCGTTTCGCTTTAGCATCTGCAGGGAGTGCAGGGATACCAGACTATTTAGACCGCAGGTGTGGTGGGGAGACATCTGCATGCGTCAGGATCAAACGAATCCGGGTGAGCACGGGTAATCGATGTGGGGTGGGAATTGGGTCACTGGTGCTTTTTCCAGTTTTCGGGGGGCCTCGTGCAATGTCGCCAGTTCTAATACTTGCCAAGCTTTGCTACCGGCATTGATGTGTACTGACTTGGGAAAACACCCGATTTGCATTCACACCATAAGGTTGTGCGTGAAAAAAGTGATTTGCAGCATCTCCCATGTACGTACGAATCGATCAATCACTTTCAGTTTAATTCGGGCAGTTTTGGAGGCCCCGAAAATTCGGGGCACATTTCAAGGGTGGGTTGCCACTATTCTGCAGCTTGTTGCTGGCGAACCTGTGTCGGTCGCGTCAGCACTTTCACCACATCATCGATCACAGCCTTACTCATCGCAGTCAGATAGTGTGCGGCCCACGCGTGGCGGTCGGTGTCTTTTGAGTAGGCCGCATCCTCGGCGAACGACTTGGCCAAGAACAGCAGGTCGGATGCTTGTGCAAGTGCTTTACTAATAGGCACGCCACCGCTGACATGGAACAGCGGCTCGTCCGGGCAATAGATGCAGGGAGTCAAACCGATGGTTTTTGCTTCTGTATAAACAGTCATTTGCCACCTCCACTGATGGAGGTGCGGGGGAACGGCGATTCGAAATTGCGTTGAGGGATCAGCCGATTTTCGTATGGATTTATCTTGCGCATGGTCTTGCTCCTTGACGAGGAACTGCCACTTTTTCGTTACCAAGCGAATGGGTGGCAGCTGTGCGCAGGTTGGTAAACCGGGAGTCAAGGAATCCGGCACGCCCGAAGACGTCCCACGCACAGCCGCCATAACTCAAAATTACGGGCGAAAAAAAACGCCTGCAATTCGAATGGGGCGCTGTTGCGCTTAACTCTCGGGTTACCAAGCCCGGTCGCTGAATTGGCAGCGACGGCGGAAGGGTATCGTGCAGGCTGATCTCCTGCAACCTTGGATATTGGGTGATTGGTTCCAGCGATTGTCAGAGCCCTCACTGTCGTTTGCTATCCGAGAAACTAGCCAAGAGAGACTTAAGATCTATCCAAGAAATCTACGACGGCCAGCTAGCAAGTGTCTAACGCTGGCGCGCGCACTCAAATCGAAACGCCAAATTTTCCTTTACGGTTGCAACGGACTAACCAGTAGTTGCCCTGAATTCGCTTAAGTTTTTTGTCGACTCAGTCCACTTCCCAAGCAATTTTTTTAGACGCGTGGTCCGGTAGGGAAGAGGGCAAGTGGCAGGGTCGGGACCTCAAGAATTAGGTACTCTCTTCGCGCTCAAACGGATTAGCTATAAGATACGTTCTGAATAGTTCGCGCGGAACTTAAAGGAGAAGCACGTGTCAGGCGGACGGATCGCAATTAGCGGCTTCGATTACCAAGCGATCGTCATTTTAGATCAATTGTTTGATCATTTTGACTTTCATGGCTTCGGCGCCAAGGCGCGACCGGAAGGTTCTGACGATTTAGATTTAATTTGGATCGAGAACGGTCGTGACCGTCACCGTCACGTTCAAGTTAAAAAGCCGCGCGAGACGGATCAAGGTGTTCCCAAAAATCAGCCTTGGCGGCTTTCTGAAGTTGCGGATGAACTCCTCCCAAACACCCTGAATCAACTCAAGACCTTGGACAGTCAGCAGGCTTGGATTTTGGGGGATGCTGTGCAGCCGCAGGTTCGGCGTCTAGTCGCAGCAGGAAGCGCGGCGGCGGATAGGGAGGCGGAATTATATTGGTTGGTAGTCCACCTAATGGCTCGCGCCGCGGTATTGGGCGATCTTCCCCGCCAGCAGCGTCAATCCCTTCTCAGATGGCGTTTCAAAAACCCGCCCAGCATCGCCAATGATGCGCGCGATCTTCTGCTTACCGAGTACGGCCAGAGGTTGAGCGCGGCAAATGCCGACGCCGAGGTCGTAAGTCGCTATCAAGAACGGGTTTCCTGGATTCACCAGCATCTTCCAGAGGCTCTCACACGGATCGAAATTCTGGATGACTACGGGTCTGAGGCTGAGGTAGGTCAGCGCTTCAAAATCCGGTTACAACGTGAATACCGGCTATCAGCGGAGACGGTGGAACACAACCTGTTTGGAAATTTCCGCTCATTCATCAACGATGTTGCCAAACGACCGGGAGAGACGATCGATCGGCAGGGTTTCGAGGTCCAGCTCCGCAGCGCTTGGCCGCAGATGAGTGCTGCGACAGAGCCACCTATTCCTCCAGTAGCTGGAATTTTGAGACCGGATCTGACAGATGGCCTAGTCAAGCCTGGAGCAGGCACGGTGGTCGAGGTCATTGGGATATCCGGGTCAGGCAAGACGACGCTAGCTGCTCAGGCGGCTGCCGCGCTGGAGGACCACGATCCAGGCCGCCTTCCGATTTATGTCCGAGTGCGTGCTGACGTGGCATTTCGCGACGTGATGTCCGGAGTCGCCTTCCATCTTCTGCGGCGGGGAATACCTGATCTGTTCAGTCTCGCTGTTGAGAGCAAATCCGCCGACGAGACGGTGATCGCCCGCTTGGCAGAGGTCTGCAGTGGCCTCTCCCGCCCGGTACAGTTGTTGTTCGATCTGGTCGAGGGAGCGTGTAATGCGCAATTCGGGCGCGACCTGGGGCGATTTGTTCGCGCCTTGACACCGGGCTCTTGCCGCCTCGTCGTGTTTGGTCAGCAAAGTATCTTCAGTGCGCTAAGCCCCGTTGAGACCGACAGTTCAGGCATCCTCGTGATGAATATGCGTGGCTTCCGTTGGGAGGAGTTCGCAAGCCTCGTGGTTCGTTACCACCTCGACGCCGACCGCAGTGTGCTGTGGGATATCTTCAATCGCATCACCGTTGGCCGGCCAACCGGACTTTATGCTCAACTTGCTGAGTCCTTGGCCCGCCAGCCCTCTTTGGAGGCAATGCTCTCCATCGCGAGTAGACCGCCTGAGGATATGGTTTCAGCTGCTGAGCAGAGCCGTTTTAATCAGCTCGCA
The DNA here is from genome assembly GCF_059422045.1 of Pseudomonas sp. GW821-FHT02A08. Lineage (NCBI taxonomy): Bacteria > Pseudomonadati > Pseudomonadota > Gammaproteobacteria > Pseudomonadales > Pseudomonadaceae > Pseudomonas > Pseudomonas sp. GW821-FHT02A08. Next base: position 124,900 of record NZ_JBWKWD010000009.1, on the reverse strand, counting down.
TCCGGTGTCAGGTCTGCGGCGGAATGCCTTGTTTGCTTCGCTCTGCCATTTCGACGACATGATGCGGAGGCTGCCTTTTCGGATGAAAATGTCGGTGCTGCCATTAAGGCGCTTGTCGCAATTGGCCTCCTTCGAACTGATGCCGAAGGCTTTCTGGAGATGCACGAAACCGTTCGTGCGGGGCTGGAGTCTGGCATTGCGTCAGCCGTGCGCCTGAGCTCCCACGGCGCTTTGGCAGACTGGTATGGGCGATTGGGCGATATCCCCGCGCAGATATTCCATCTCGGCAAGGCAGGTCGTTCTGCTGAAGCACATTCCCTTGGCCGAGAGACTTTCCTGCGAGGAGAAGCATGGAGTAGTCTTGCCAGCTATGTGACCCGCTGGGCGCTGGTCAGCGCGCAAGAGGTAGTCGCTGTCGCTGCGCGAACCGAGCGAATCGATAATTTCTATCTCCTCCGATCTATCCTGCTGGAACTTGCCTCAGATACTGTGGATGGTCTTCTCATTGACCTGCTGGCCCAGCAGCGTTCTCGCTATTTTAGCGACCATGATTGGGCGCGACCGATGGTTGAAGCAATACTCACGCTCAACCCCTCGCGTTTTAAAGACCTTATTGTGTTTACAGTTGCCAAAGCGAGAAATGTTAAGGAGCGTCGGGAAGGCCTGACATGGCTTTTGATCGCCTCTCGCCAAGGATGCCGATCTCCCTCAACCGAAATTGTCGGCTTCGCGAAGTCGCAACCAGCGGACGTTCAGCGTCTATTGTTGCCGTTCTTGCTACGCGATGGTGGGCGCGCTGCGCTTGCGCTGGCCTTTGAAATCTTCGCTCGTCCTACGGACGACGAAACTCGTCGTGACGCTCACTGGAACAGTGTGGAGTTGGCGGTCGAGCGACGCGAGGACGTGGTGGAAATTCTGGCCGCTTTACCCAGAAAAGTGTCGGCATCGGCGATGATCGCAACCCGATCGCTTTCATTTGGCCCAGAGGGATCACTCATCTGGTCGGCGCGTCAACAGTTGCGCCCGTTTTGTGTCGAAATTCTCGGGAGCGTTGGCGATGAATCGGAAATAAAGGCTAATGCCTGGCGGATCCTGCTCTTTATCGGTCACCCGGCGTTTGAGACTTTGGTGGATCCCCTCGTGCCAGGTCCGGTCTCTCACGATTACGCTCTCCTGGGGCCAGCCTTCGCGCCCACAGCTTATGATGCTCAGCGATATGAAGGGACTCTGTTCGACCCATTGGCGCCACCCTCTCGTCGTCACGCCGCTCTTGCAGTCCTTTCTTTCTTGGACGTGGATCTTGGGGGGCTACGGAGCCGACTGGCAGCTTTGCCGAAAGATCCGCTGGCCAGCCTTTGGGACAGGCTTTTTGTACTGCTATTTGTAAAACAGCCCTTTGCTGCCGGTGTCCCGATACTGCAAGCCGAGCTTGTGTCGCCGGCGGCGGATCCGCTGCCGCCTCAGTTCTTGGCGTCTTGCCTAGACGCGGTTAGCGAAACCGCATGGCCCGCTGTCACTGATCTTCTCATGCAAGGCGTTGAGCACCGAGATTCTTCGGTTCGGAGTGTCTCGATTTTTGGGCTTGCTCGCCGACGTTCCCTGCGCGCTGTGGAGATTCTCCGACGCCAGATTGTCATCGAACAGAACCCCAAAGACGTTGCGCTTCTCGCGCAGGCGCTCACCGCTTGCGGCCCGTCTTCAGCCAGCGATCTGGCGAGCGGGTCAGTCTCGTCAGAACTCGCTCTATGGCAATGCATTGTCGCGATGCGGACAAGGGACGAAGGCTTCGCGCCGCAACTCGTTAAGCTTGCAACGGACTCATCGGTTCATTGGGTAATTCGCCGCGCGGCTATTTGGGCGGCGGGACGCTTACCCTTCAGCGCCGCTCTCCAAATGATCGCCCCATCGGTTTTGGCGGAGAGCACGCCCCTGACAATCGACCATAACGAAAGCTTGCAAGTCCACGCTTCTATCAGTCATCTGCTACAGGTTGGGGTGTCAGGGTTACTGTCCGACGGGACAGCGAACTTTATTGCGTTCATCGCTTCGGTTCTCGAGCAGCAGTGGAGCCAACAGCTGAAAAACGGTGACTTGCCGTCGCCATCCGAGGTGGCCCAATGGCTCCACACGAGTTTGGTGAGTGATCCATCGCCAGCAGGTATTCAGCGATTGCTGAATAGGGTTCACACGCCCCTTCTGCAAGCGGCAGTCGTTAAAGCGTTTCGCCATTGTGGTCGTGCCCAGGATATCGAAGACGTGCTGGCTAGTACGACTTCTACTTGGCTGGCGGTCAAATGCCTGCAGGAACGACGCAGGGTTGGGGACAATGATCTCGATCTGTGCCCGCGACTGCGCCGCATCCTAGCCAGTTCATTCTGCGGCGGTGCAGCGCTACTAGGTCGGATTGTCGACGAATTCGAAGCGGGCCGTCGGCAATCCGGGAGCATGGTGATCGCATCGCCGGACTGCAAGCCTTCGGTGCCCGCGCCTAACTCGCTGCTCGACTATTCTACGGTGGTGCGCGCTCTTCGCGGTGCCTCCAACGTGGGGATCGAGGCAAGCCAGCCTGTCGCGCTTTCGCGGTTGGATCGGGAGGAGGTGCAAAGACTCATCTCTCTAGCGGATCCGGCCAACGACCCTCGGACAGCCGTCGTCCGCTTTACACCAACAATGACGTTTACCCTCGAAGGGCACGTTGTGGGTAGAGAGAGTTCGACATTGAACTGCGGCACGTCCATTCACGAGCGGCTCCGCCCCGCCATTGCCGCTGCCAACCGATTTGAATTGCCGATGAACTGGCATAGCGAACGGCTTCGATGGCCCTGGATTAGCACCTATGGGGCTCAATTCATCGCTAGTCTCGGCGCGCAGGGGGATGCGGAACGCCTCTACCAAGCGCTTGAGTCTGACGGTGACCTCTTGTTGCCCTTTCTCGGAAGATACGAGGGGCTTAAGGCAACAGATCAACTTCTCGACGAGCGACTAACACCGATTCTTCACCGCTACCTCTTGCTCGGCGACGATACCTTTTTTGAGTGCCTGTGCAACTTAGTAAAGCGAATTTCGTCTTCCGCAGCAGTACCAGTTCTTTCGGGACTGCTTGGACGATGGGCGTGTCGCTTCGACGTGAGGTCATCTGACCTGCAGTGTGAAAATATCGAACTATGGTGTGGTTTTACGCGACTTACGGAGCACCCGCGCTTTTACGAGGTTGTTGGGTGGCGTAGGACGCTGGAGAGCGTTCTTGTCGCAAATATGCGGTGGTTTCACAGGCAAGACATAATGCGGGTGCTGGAGAGGGACCCAGGCTCCTATGTGATTGTCGAGAACCGACTGTCACGGGAAGAAAACTGGGTCCATTTCAGTCGTTCAGAGATTGATGCTCTCGACGAGGCGGCGGAGAAATTGTTCCACGAATTGAGCCCCTAAGAGTCTCCCCCTTCGCTAGATGGTGGTACCCATCTCGGCGTGCGGTACGCCACAGTTAATGGCGGCTTGTTAAGACCGTATGCCGTCCGATCAGGCCGGAGGACAGGGTCGTTGTCAGCGAAGGGGGCAACGCAGAAACAAAAAAAGCCCCAGACCCATAAGGCCTGAGGCTTTCTCGTTACAACGTATGGTGCACCAGGCGGGATTCGAACCCACGACCCCTGCCTTCGGAGGGCAGTACTCTATCCAGCTGAGCTACTGGTGCAGCGGGCGCCATGATACTCATATGCACTGCGGGCGTCCATGCTGCTGAATCGCCTGCGTTTTTTTAAAGCTGTAACGCGCGTTTGCTACGTTGATCAGAAAAAATAGGCAAAAGCGTCGTTTTCGTTCTTTTTTTCGAACAGCCTATTGTCCTTTACCCCCTTTGATCCTAGGATTCGTTTGAGATTTCAAACGCTCTTGTCTGGGTGCTGAACCGCACGATTTGAATCAGTGCGCTATTTATGTGCTTCAGCCCGGTGAATGATTTCCCTGACGGCAGCCTATCGAGGCGCCTTTCTACAATCATAATTTGCTCCGCGCGTGCGCGGTGCTGTTAAGGAAAGCCGACATGCAGCTTAAAGACACCCAGTTGTTCCGCCAGCAAGCCTTCATTGATGGCGCGTGGGTTGATGCGGACAATGGTCAGACGATCAAGGTCAACAACCCGGCAACGGGCGAAATTCTGGGCACCGTGCCGAAAATGGGCGCTGCCGAAACCCGCCGTGCGATCGAAGCCGCTGACAAAGCGCTGCCGGCCTGGCGTGCACTGACCGCCAAAGAACGTGCGACCAAGCTGCGTCGCTGGTTCGAGCTGATCATCGAGAACCAGGAAGACCTGGCTCACCTGATGACCCTGGAGCAAGGCAAACCATTGGCCGAAGCCAAGGGCGAGATCGTTTACGCCGCTTCCTTCATCGAATGGTTCGCCGAAGAAGCCAAGCGCATCTACGGTGACGTGATTCCGGGTCACCAGCCAGACAAGCGCCTGATCGTGATCAAGCAGCCAATCGGCGTGACCGCTGCAATCACCCCGTGGAACTTCCCGGCTGCAATGATCACCCGTAAAGCTGGTCCGGCCCTGGCCGCCGGTTGCACCATGGTGCTCAAGCCTGCTTCGCAAACCCCTTTCTCCGCCTTCGCCCTGGCCGAACTGGCCCAGCGTGCCGGCATCCCGGCTGGCGTGTTCAGCGTTGTTTCCGGCAGCGCCGGCGACATCGGCAGCGAGCTGACCAGCAACCCGATCGTGCGCAAGCTGTCCTTCACCGGTTCGACCGAAATCGGCCGTCAACTGATGTCGGAATGCGCCAAGGACATCAAGAAAGTGTCTCTGGAACTGGGCGGCAACGCGCCGTTCATCGTGTTCGACGATGCGGACCTGGATAAGGCCGTCGAAGGCGCGATCATTTCCAAGTATCGCAACAACGGCCAGACCTGCGTCTGTGCCAACCGCCTGTACATTCAGGATTCGGTTTACGACGCGTTCGCCGAGAAGCTGAAAGTGGCTGTGGCCAAGCTCAAGATCGGTAACGGTCTGGAAGCCGGCACCACCACTGGCCCGCTGATCGACGAAAAAGCCGTGGCCAAGGTGCAAGAGCACATTGCCGACGCCGTTTCCAAAGGCGCCACCGTGCTGTCCGGCGGCAAGCCGATGGAAGGCAACTTCTTCGAGCCGACCATCCTGACCAACGTGCCGAACAATGCGGCCGTGGCCAAGGAAGAAACCTTCGGTCCATTGGCGCCACTGTTCCGCTTCAAAGACGAAGCCGACGTGATCGCGATGTCCAACGACACCGAGTTCGGTCTGGCCTCGTACTTCTATGCCCGCGACCTGGGTCGTGTGTTCCGTGTGGCTGAGGCCCTGGAATACGGCATGGTCGGCGTCAACACCGGGTTGATCTCCAACGAAGTCGCGCCGTTCGGCGGCATCAAGGCTTCGGGCCTGGGCCGTGAAGGCTCCAAGTACGGCATCGAAGATTACCTGGAAATCAAATACCTCTGCCTGGGCATCTAACCTCGCAAGAGCATTGCTTCAAGCGCAAAGGGCACGAGAGCGCTGTCCCTTTGCGCCGCTTCAAACCGGAATATTCTCGGTGACCGGGAACGCCGTGGCAGTCGATCATCGCATGCTGCCGCCGTTGCTCCCCGTCGCTTTATCCTTGAACCACGCCGCCCGATGAGCGGTGAATGAGGAATGTATGAGCAAGACTAACGCTTCTTTGATGGCCCGCCGTACCGCTGCTGTACCACGTGGTGTTGGCCAGATTCACCCGATCTTCGCCGATTCCGCGAAGAACGCGACCGTAACCGACGTTGAAGGTCGTGAGTTCATCGACTTCGCCGGCGGTATCGCCGTACTGAACACCGGCCACGTGCACCCGAAAGTCATTGCCGCCGTGACCGAGCAGCTGAACAAGCTGACCCACACTTGCTTCCAGGTGCTGGCCTACGAGCCGTACGTAGAAGTGTGCGAAAAAATCAACGCCAAGGTGCCAGGTGATTTCGACAAGAAAACCCTGCTGGTGACCACCGGCTCCGAAGCCGTGGAAAACTCCATCAAGATCGCCCGTGCCGCCACTGGCCGTGCCGGCGTGATCGCCTTCACCGGCGCTTACCACGGTCGCACCATGATGACCCTGGGCCTGACCGGTAAAGTCGTGCCTTACTCGGCCGGCATGGGCCTGATGCCAGGCGGCATCTTCCGCGCGCTGTACCCGAACGAACTGCACGGCGTGAGCATCGACGACTCGATCGCTTCCATCGAACGCATCTTCAAGAACGACGCCGAGCCGAAAGACATCGCCGCGATCATCATCGAGCCAGTTCAGGGCGAAGGTGGTTTCTACGTCGCGCCTAAAGAGTTCATGAAGCGTCTGCGTGCCCTGTGCGACCAGCACGGCATCCTGCTGATCGCTGACGAAGTACAGACTGGCGCTGGCCGTACCGGTACTTTCTTTGCCATGGAACAGATGGGCGTTGCCGCCGACCTGACCACCTTCGCCAAATCCATCGCTGGCGGCTTCCCGTTGGCCGGTGTGTGCGGCAAGGCCGAATACATGGACGCCATTGCTCCAGGCGGCCTAGGCGGCACCTACGCCGGTAGCCCGATCGCTTGCGCCGCGGCCCTGGCCGTGATGGAAGTGTTCGAAGAAGAGCACCTGCTGGATCGTTGCAAGGCTGTTGGCGAGCGTCTGGTAACCGGCCTGAAGGCCATCCAGGCCAAGTACCCGGTGATCGGCGAAGTCCGTGCCCTGGGCGCGATGATCGCTGTCGAGCTGTTCGAAAACGGCGACAGCCACAAGCCGAACGCCGCAGCCGTGGCGTCCGTTGTGGCCAAGGCTCGCGACAAGGGTCTGATCCTGCTGTCCTGCGGCACCTACGGCAACGTTCTGCGCGTCCTGGTACCGCTGACCTCGCCGGACGAGCAACTGGACAAAGGCCTGGCGATCATCGAAGAGTGCTTCTCCGAGCTCTGATCCCCAGTGTGACCTGATCCACAAAAAACCCGCTTCGGCGGGTTTTTTCATGCCCCTGGAAACACATCCCGCGCATTAGCGCTGTATCGAGTGGCCAGCATTGGCTAAGGTTCCTGCATTGCCAGGGAGAGCTGTATGACAACTGTCATTTTACCCGCCGTTCCAAGAGTCCTGATCGCCGAGGCCGACCCCTGGTCCCGGGATTTGCTCAAGGAAGTGTTGTTGAACGTACGCTGCGATGCGCGGCTGGATTTGTGTGCCGATGGTCAGCAAGCGCTGGAGCTATTGGCTGCCAACCCTTATGACCTGGTGATCGCCGACTGGGAGTTGCCGGGCGTCGATGGCCTGAATGTCCTGCGCAATGTCCGTCAGCGCAAACGCAATCCGCCGCTGCCCTTCATTCTGATGAGCAGTCGCAACGACAGTGCCAGTGTGCGCGAGGCCTTGCCGTTGGTGCCGGCTGCGTACCTGACCAAACCCCTGAATATGGAAAGCCTGACTCAGCGGTTGCAGGGGCTGCTGCTGAACGCTGGCGAAGAAGTCTCGTGCGAGGTGCCGGCGCTGGCACCGGGCATGACGTTGTCGGTGTTTCTGGAGCGTCGACGGGAATTGGCCGACGGCGCGCCACTGATGACCGACGTGCAAGTGGCGGTCAAGCGCAGCCTCAATCCCAATGGCCTCGACCTGACGGTGCTGGAAGACGAAATCCGCACCGATCCGCAGGTCACGGCCGTGCTGATCGCCGCTGCCAACAGCGCGGCCCAGCACCACGGTGCCGGTGTGCAAACCCTGTCCCAGGCGCTGCATCGGCTGGGCACGGGGCAAAGCATGAACCTGATTCTCGGCCTGGCGCTCAAGCGCAGTGCCCGGCTCAGCGATCCGCAATTGGCCGACTATGCCGAGCGCTACTGGGATCTGTCGCTGCACACCGCCGAATACGCGCGAACCCTGGCGCGGCTGCTCGATCTGGATCAGGAGCGCTGCTATTGCGCCGGCATGTTGCATCGTCTCGGCGATCTGGCGTTGCTGCGCTGTTTGCAGGAATGGCAACAGGCCGGAGGCGAACTGGACGAGCAGGAGGAAGTGGGCGAAGCGCTGGTTGAATTTGGTGCGGCCTATGGTTCAGCCCTGCGCACGCGCTGGCGTCTACCGCTGGAGTTGCGGGAGTTGATTGCGGCGGCCTACCAGCTCGGTGGCGGGGTTTACTCCCGCGAAGCGCTGGTAATGAACATGGCCGCGCAGATGGCCCGCCTGACCGAGCATGAGGGCATCGAAGAGCTGGCGAAGAGCCGGACGGCGCGGTTGCTCAAGATCGGCTTGCCGGAGTTGATGCGCTTGCGCAAGAAGTAAGCTCGCCACTTACCCCTGTGGGAGCGGGCTTGCCCGCGAAAGCGGAGTGTCAGTCGACATAAAAGGTGACTGACGCGGCCCCTTCGCGGGCAAGCCCGCTCCCACAGGTTTGAGTGCAAGGCCGGTCAGGCCGTGACAATCCGGTTCTTGCCCTCGCGCTTGGCCTGGTACATCGCGGCATCCGCGCGGGAAAACAGGTTTTCCACGTTTCCGTCCGCGGCGGTCAGGCTGGTCAGGCCCTGGCTGACGGTGATGCCGAACGTCTGGCCTTCATGGGTGAAACGCAATTGCTGAATCTGCTGTTGCAAGCGCTCAGCCACTTGCAGGGCCATCTTCGGCGTGCAGCCGGGAAACACCGCTGCGAATTCCTCACCGCCAATGCGCCCGAACAGGTCGCCACGGCGCAACGCTGCGCGGCCGCTATCGGCGATACGTTGCAACACATTGTCGCCTTCCTGGTGACCGTAGGTGTCGTTGATGATTTTGAAGTCATCGATGTCCAGCATCAGAAACGACAGCGGTTCGCCCTTTTGCCGGGCGTGTGTGAACTCGCGGTGGGCGCATTCGAAGAAATGCCGGCGGTTGCTGCTCTGGGTCAGGGCGTCGGTGGTGGCCAGGCGGTGCAGTTCACTTTCCATCCGCTTCTTGTCGGTGATGTCTTCTGCGATACCGACGATGATCACCGGTTGCCCCGGTTCGGCCTGGCGGTTTACGTAGCATTTGTCGCTGAGCCAGCGCACCTGCCCGTCGGCGGCAATGATTCGATACTCGCGGTCTTCGACGGCGCCCTTGTCCAGCACTTCGGCCAGGCTGCGTTCGGCATAGTCCAGGTCGTCGGGGTAGATGCTGTCGCGCCATTGATTGCAGTCGGCCAGCAGCAGATCGGCCGAGCGGCCGAAGATCCGTTCATAGGCGGGGCTGACGTAAAGCACCCGGCGGGATTCCCAATCGAATGCCCACAGCACCGCGTTGACGCTCCCCAGCAAGGTGCTGAACAACTGTTCGCGTTCGCTCAGGCGTGCCACTTCGCCTTGGGCGCGCATCAGCGCCATCAGGGTCTGCGCGGCCTCGGGCCAATGGGGCGAAGATGAGTCTTGCAGGTTTTTCTGGGCCATCGACACAAATCTCAAAGGGCATGCGGCCAACATCAAGCCCGCCGGGGATGGCGAAGTGTCTTTGAGATAGGGCTTTTTAGATGAAGTTCCCGCCTTTTGTGGCGAGGGAGCTGGCTCCCGCCGGGCGGTACTGATGGCGCGATATTGCAGTCACGCCACATAACAATGTGGGAGCGGCGGTGCGGCGATCCGACTTGCTCGCGAATGCAGTGGGTCAGTCAATGAAGATGTCGACTGACGCACCGCTTTCGCGAGCAAGCCCGCTCCCACAGGTTTTGTGGCTCAAACGGCGGCAGGGCGCAGGGAGTAGGTTTTCAACTGATCGGCGAATTCGCGCAGGGATTGAATCCCGCTGGCTTCGGCTTCGTGTACCCAGTCCTTGATGGCTGCCAGCATGTCGTGACCATTTGAGCTGGTCTTGACCCAGATCTGCTGCAGGGCCAGGCGTTTCTCGTAAATTACCTTCAGCGCCTGACTGTGCTCGAGCATGTTCTGGATGCGTACATGGTGTTTGTCATCCAGCAGGCTGGTCTCCCGCGAAAGCAGGCGTTTGGCCCGGTGGAACTGGTGACGTACCGAGTGATCGACCTTTTCCAGCTCTTGCTTGACCAGCGGGCCGATCACGAGTTTGCGGTACTGGGCCATGATCTGGAAGCGGTTGTTGAGGATCGCCATGGCGGTGTCCATGTCCAGGTTGCCCTTGCCTTCGACGCGATGGGCAATCGGCGCAACCCGCTGAACCTTGGCCAGGCGCAGGAAGCTGAAGACTTGAATCCACGCCCAGCCCAGGTCGAATTCCCACTTCTTCACCGACAGTTTTGCCGAGTTAGGGTAGGTGTGATGGTTGTTATGCAGTTCTTCACCGCCAATCAGGATGCCCCAAGGCACCAGGTTGGTCGCGGCGTCGCGGCATTCGAAGTTGCGATAGCCAACGGCATGGCCCAGGCCATTGACCACGCCGGCGGCCCACACCGGGATCCACATCATCTGGATGGCCCAGATGGTGATGCCGATGGTGCCGAACAGCAACAGGTCGATAACACCCATGATCGCAATGCCCAGCAGCGGGAAGCGGCTGTAGAGATTGCGCTCGATCCAGTCTTCGGGGCAGTTCTTGCCATAGATGCGCAGCGTCTCGGGGTTTTCCGCTTCGGCGCGGTACAGCTCGGCGCCTTTGCGCAGCACTGTGGACAAACCCTTGATAACCGGGCTGTGCGGATCATCGACGGTTTCGCATTTGGCGTGATGCTTGCGGTGGATGGCGGTCCACTCGCGGGTGTTCTGCGCCGTGGTCAGCCACAGCCAGAAACGGAAGAAATGTTTAAGGCCCCCATTGAGCTCCAGGGAGCGATGGGCCGAGTAACGATGCAGATAGACCGTGACGGCAATGATCGTGACGTGGGTCATCAGCAGGGTGACTGCTACCAGCGACCAGGGCGACAAGCCAAGAAAACCTTCGTACCACATAGGCTGTAGGGCCCTCGATAAAGAAAAAACAGCCGTTGCATTATCACTAAGCCCACACAGAAAACCAGTCGCCCTTTCAGATAAGAGTGGCTGGATGTGTCTTTAAACTATAATTCCAACCTTTTTGTAGGGACATGGATTGCCGGATGTCTGCCACCTATCGCGATGCCTTGCGCGCAGCGCTGCTCTATCTGTTGCTTTCTGTGGTTTGGCTGCAGATCAGTGGCTATTTATTAAACAGTTTCTTCGATAGCTCCGCCGAGCGACTGCGATGGCAACTGATCAACGGTTATGTCTGGGTGCTGTTCAGCGCCGGGTTGATCTTCATTGCCCGGGCGCGGTTGCTGCGGTGTCTGGGTATCGGCGCCAAACTGCGTGAGCGCGATGCCGACCGCATGCGCTTGTGTCAGGCGGCAGCCGTGTTCGACTGCACCCGCGAAGGCGTGCTGGTCACCAATCGGGAAGGCGTGATCGTCCATGTGAACCGGGCGTTCATGGAAATCACCGGTTACGGGTATGAGGACGTGCTGGGGCAGCGGCCCAATCTGTTCAAGTCCGGGCGACATTCCCCTGAGTTCTATCAGGTGATGTTTGCCGCGCTCGCCAGTGTCGGGGAGTGGAGTGGGGAAATCTGGAACCGGCGCAAAAGCGGCGAGATTTACCCGCAATGGCAGACGATCCGCCTGATCCATGACGACTACGGCCGGCCGAGCCAATATGTGGCGGTGTTTTCCGACATCAGTGCAATCAAGAACTCCGAACACGAGCTGATGCACCTGGCGCACCACGATCCGCTGACCGACCTGCCGAACCGCCTGTTGTTCACCGATCGCGCCGAACAGGCCCTGGCCTCTGCACAAGTCCACAAGCGTGGCTGCGCGCTGCTGATGATCGATCTCGATCACTTCAAGATGATCAACGACAGCCTCGGGCATACCATTGGCGACCAGTTGCTCAAGGCTGTGGCCGAGCGCCTGGGTGCCATGTTCGGCCCGGGCATCACCCTGGCCAGGCTGGGCGGAGATGAATTCGCCGTACTCGCCGAAAGTTGTCCGCAACTGGTTCAGGCTGCTGCGTTGGCCCAGCGGATCATCGATGGCCTTAAAGAGCCGTTCCTTATCGATGGACACCAGATGTCCATCAACACCAGCATCGGCATCAGCCTGTTCCCCAGCGATGCGTTGAGCGTCGAGCAACTGCTGCGCAATGCCGACTCTGCGCTGTTCAAGGCCAAGAGCACGGGGCGTAATGATTATGCCCTGTACACCGAAGAGCTGACGGCCCACGCCCAGCAACGGGTGGAGATCGCCTTCGAATTGCGCCGCGCCCTGGACCAGCAGGAGCTGCGGGTCCATTACCAGCCGGTTCACGACCTCGAGACCTGTCGCCTGATTGGCGTCGAGGCGTTGGTGCGTTGGCAGCATCCGCAACGGGGACTGGTGTCGCCTGCGGAATTCATTCCGGTCGCCGAACGAACCGGCCTGATTGCTGACATCGATGCCTGGGTCATGGCGCAGGCATGTCGCCAGATGTGCCAGTGGCAGCAGGGCGGGGTGGTGCTGTCGTTCGTCGCGGTCAACGTTTCTTCGCGACTGTTCGCCCGTCGTGAGTTGTATCAGCAGGTAGCGCAGGTACTGCGCCAAACCGGGCTGGAGCCGGCCTGTCTGGAGCTGGAAGTGACCGAAAGCGCGGTGATGGACGATCCGGAAGTCGCGCTGGAGCAGATGCATCGCCTGCGCGAGTTGGGAGTGCGCCTGGCCATCGACGACTTCGGCACGGGTTATTCATCGCTGTTGCGGCTCAAGCGTTTGCCGGTGCAAAAGTTGAAAATCGACCAGGGCTTCGTGGCCGGATTGCCGTGGGATGAGGACGATGCGGCGATTTCGCGGGTGATCATTGCCTTGGCCCAAAGCATGGGCATGCAGGTGCATGCCGAAGGGATCGAGCAGGTCGAACAGGCGACTTTCCTCCTCGAGCAAGGCTGTGATCTGGGGCAGGGCTACTGGTTTGGGCGACCGGTGCCGGCAGGGCAGTTGAACTGGGCACATGCGCCGGTGATCGCGTAGGAGCGAGCTTGCTCGCGATGAACGTCAACGATGACAAGGGCTGCCTGAATGAACGCAGTGCCTCCTGCCACCATCGCGAGCAAGCTCGCTCCTACAGGGGGGTTGCGTGCGTCTGAAGGGTGCAATCCCTCGCAAAGCCTTGTCCCGTCAGATAATGTTTTCTGGTTATATAAACATTCTTAAATAGTCTTTTTAAGAATATCTGTGCCTCTCTACTATTGCTCTCAAGCCGCAAGCAGTGCCGACACTGCGAGGCAACCTCTCAGTTGAAGGAGCAGCAATATGAGCGCATCCCTGCGTAGCGTCGACGGTCAAGACGAAGCCACCATCTTGCGTGAAATCCAGAGTGCCCTGCGCGATTTGCGCTTTGGTGCCGTGGAAATCACCGTGCACAACGCCCAGGTGGTGCAGATCGAGCGCAAAGAAAAATTCCGTTTGCAGCAGCCGGGCAACAAGCCGGGCTGAGGTGAATCAGGCAACGCGATATCCCATAAGAAAAAGCCAACAAACCAAGAATTCCAGGAGCTTTCACCATGTCGTCGATTCGTCATTTTGCTTTGGCCGCCCTGGCCAGTGCCCTTTTTGCCGGTTCCGCCGTTGCCAAGGACTACGAGCTGCTCAACGTGTCGTATGACCCGACCCGCGAGCTGTACCAGGACTACAACGCCGAATTCATCAAGTTCTGGCAGAAAGAACACGCGGGCGACACCGTGAAGGTCCAGCAATCCCACGGCGGCTCGGGCAAGCAGGGGCGGGCGGTGATCGATGGCCTGCGTGCCGACGTCGTGACCCTGGCCCTGGCCGGTGATATCGACGAAATCGCCAAGCTCGGCAAATCCCTGCCGGCTGACTGGCAAAAACGCCTGCCGGACGCCAGCACCCCTTACACCTCGACCATCGTGTTCCTGGTGCGCAAGGGCAACCCTAAAGGCATCAAGGACTGGGGCGACCTGGTCAAGAATGACGTCTCGGTGATCACGCCGAACCCGAAAACCTCTGGCGGTGCGCGCTGGAACTTCCTCGCGGCGTGGGCTTATGGCCTGAAAGCCAATGGTGGCGACGAAGCCAAGGCCAAGGAATACGTACAAACCCTGTTCAAGCACGTGCCAGTGCTGGACACCGGCGCCCGCGGCTCGACCATTACTTTCGTCAACAACGGTCAGGGTGACGTATTGCTGGCCTGGGAAAACGAAGCCTTCCTGGCCCTGAAAGAAGAGGGCGGCGCCGACAAGTTCGACATCGTCGTGCCTTCGCTGTCGATTCTCGCCGAGCCGCCGGTGGCGGTGGTCGACAAGAACGCCGAGAAAAAGGGCAACGAGCAGATCGCCGAAGCCTACCTCAAGCACCTGTACAGCCCGGCCGGCCAGGAAATCGCGGCGAAGAACTTCTATCGTCCACGTGACAAGGACGTGGCCGCCAAGTACGCCCAGCAGTTCCCGAAACTGGAACTGGTGAGCATCGACAAGGACTTCGGCGGGTGGAAAACCGCACAGCCGAAATTCTTCAATGACGGGGGCGTGTTCGACCAGATCTACCAGGCGCAATAACCTGGCTTAAGCTGCATAACATGTGGGAGCGGGCTTGCTCGCGAAGGCGGTGTATCAGACGACATCATTGTTGACTGATGCTCCCTCTTCGCGAGCAAGCCCGCTCCCACAAGGATGGGTTTAGTTGATCGCTTTTTAACCAAGGACTTTTATGTCGCGTCGTATCTCCCCCGTCATACCCGGCTTCGGGCTGACGCTGGGCTACACCTTGGTGTACCTCAGCCTGATTGTGCTCATACCACTGGCGGCGATGTTTGTGCATGCCGCTCAACTTACCTGGGATCAGTTCTGGGCAATCATCTCGGCGCCACGGGTGCTGGCTGCGTTGAAGCTCAGCTTCGGCACAGCCCTGTGTGCCGCGATCATCAACGGCATTATCGGCACGCTGCTGGCCTGGGTATTAGTGCGCTATACCTTCCCTGGACGAAAAGTGATCGATGCAATGATCGACTTGCCGTTCGCATTGCCCACGGCGGTGGCTGGTATTGCGCTCACGGCGTTGTACACACCTACCGGCCTGGTGGGTCAATTTGCGGCGGATCTGGGTTTCAAGATCGCCTACACCCCTCTGGGCATCACCCTTGCCCTCACTTTTGTGACACTTCCATTCGTAGTACGTACCGTACAGCCAGTATTGGCGGATATTCCCCGCGAAGTGGAAGAAGCGGCAGCGTGCCTGGGTGCAAAACCGTTGCAGGTTTTCCGCCATATCCTGCTGCCGGCACTCTTGCCTGCATGGCTGACCGGGTTCGCGTTGGCCTTTGCCCGTGGGGTCGGCGAGTACGGTTCGGTGATTTTCATTGCCGGTAACATGCCGATGAAAACCGAGATCCTGCCGCTGCTGATCATGGTCAAGCTCGACCAATACGATTACACCGGCGCTACCTCCATTGGTGTACTGATGCTGGTGGTTTCCTTTGTCCTGTTGCTGCTGATCAACTTGTTGCAGCGGCGCATCGAAACCCCATAAGGAGGCGCACCCATGTCTCAATCGTCTATTGCTGCCGCTTCCTCGAACGCTGCCCGCCGTGGCAGTGCGACTTCGCGGCGAATCCTGATCGGCCTTGGCTGGCTGATTTTTGCGCTGTTCCTGTTGCTGCCGCTGTTCATCGTGGTGTCCCAGGGCCTGAAGCTCGGCCTCGGGGCGTTTTTCACCGCGATCTTTGAGCCGGACGCGCTGTCGGCACTGAAACTCACGGTCATCGCCGTACTTATTTCAGTGCCGCTGAACCTGGTGTTCGGTGTCAGCGCCGCCTGGTGCGTGAGCAAGTACTCGTTTCGCGGCAAGAGCATGCTGGTGACACTGATCGACCTGCCGTTCTCGGTATCGCCGGTGATCGCCGGTCTGGTCTACGTGCTGATGTTCGGCGCCCAGGGCCTGTTCGGCCCATGGCTGCAGGACCACGACATCCAGATCGTCTTTGCCCTGCCGGGCATCGTGCTGGCGACGATTTTTGTCACCGTGCCGTTCGTGGCCCGTGAACTGATCCCGCTGATGCAGGAACAAGGTACCCAGGAAGAGGAGGCCGCGCGCCTGCTCGGGGCCAACGGCTGGCAGATGTTCTGGCACGTCACCGTGCCCAACATCAAATGGGGCCTGATCTACGGCGTGGTGTTGTGTACCGCGCGGGCCATGGGGGAGTTCGGTGCGGTGTCGGTGGTGTCCGGGCACATTCGCGGGGTGACCAACACCCTGCCGTTGCACGTCGAGATCCTCTACAACGAATACAACCACGTGGCCGCGTTCGCCGTGGCGAGCCTGTTGCTGATCCTGGCGCTCTTCATCCTGCTGCTCAAGCAGTGGAGCGAAAACCGTATTAACCGCCTGCGCGCCAGCGCCGCGGAGGAATAATTCATGTCGATCGAAGTGCGTAACGTCAGCAAGAACTTCCATGCCTTCAAGGCGCTGGACAACATCAGCCTGGACATCCAGAGCGGCGAACTCGTCGCGTTGCTCGGTCCGTCGGGCTGCGGCAAGACCACGCTGCTGCGGATCATCGCCGGCCTGGAAACTCCGGACCAGGGCAACATCGTGTTCCACGGTGAAGACGTTTCCGGTCACGACGTGCGAGATCGCAACGTCGGTTTCGTGTTCCAGCACTACGCCTTGTTCCGCCACATGACGGTGTTCGACAACGTCGCGTTCGGCCTGCGCATGAAGCCGAAAAACCAGCGCCCGAACGAAAGCCAGATCGCAACCAAGGTCCACGAACTGCTGAACATGGTGCAACTGGACTGGTTGTCGGATCGCTACCCGGAACAACTCTCCGGCGGTCAGCGCCAGCGCATTGCCCTGGCCCGGGCACTGGCGGTGGAACCGAAAGTGCTGCTGCTCGACGAGCCTTTCGGCGCCCTCGACGCCAAGGTCCGCAAAGAGCTGCGCCGCTGGCTGGCGCGTCTGCACGAAGACATCAACCTGACCTCGGTGTTCGTGACCCACGATCAGGAAGAAGCCATGGAAGTGGCCGACCGCATCGTGGTGATGAACAAGGGTGTGATCGAGCAGATCGGCTCACCGGGCGACGTCTACGAAAACCCGGCCAGCGATTTCGTCTATCACTTCCTCGGTGATTCGAACCGTCTGCACCTGGGCGAAGACAGGCACGTGCTGTTCCGCCCGCACGAGGTGTCGCTGTCGCGCCATGAGCTGGAAGATCACCACGCAGCGGAGGTGCGCGATATTCGTCCGCTGGGCGCGACGACGCGGGTGACGTTGAAGGTCGAAGGGCAGAGCGATCTGATCGAGGCCGAAGTGGTCAAGGATCATGACAGCCTGGTTGGTTTGGCAAAAGGCGAGACGTTGTTCTTCAAGCCGAAGGTCTGGCAGAAGGTCGCGAACATTTAAAATCAAAAGCTTCGTCGGATCGCCGCCCGGAGCAAGCCCGCTCCCACATTGAATCGGTGTTGACCACAAAACCTGTGGTTAACCCGAAACCCTGTGGGAGCGGGCTTGCCCGCGAATGCGATCTAGACAGCAGCACGCTTCGGATTGACCCGCACAACACCCGCCCGCGCCTCGACCTGCTCTTTGAGTTCACGCCGCATCCCCAGCATGAACGCCAATTCAGCCACCACAAACAGCGGCCCGACAATCAAGCCGGTCACGTCATCGACAAATGCCGGTTTGCGCCCTTCGTAGTGATGGCCGACAAACTGGATCGCCCAGCCGATCACGAACATCGCCACGCCGCTGCCCAGCCAGACCAGCGTGCTTTGCTGCGCCAGCGCATGACCTGCCCACACCGACAGCCCGAGCAACACGGTCATCAACATGCCCAGGCGCAACTCCAGGCGCAGGTAAAACCACGCTGATGCCAGCGAGACGAGCACTGCCGGTGACAGCCACACGCCGACCAGCGACCATTCCGGCCGCGACAGCAACACCGCGACGGCCACCACGATCAACGGAATGCCGATAAAGTGCGAGGCGATGTTGCGCGGGTCACGGTGGTAGGCGGCGTATTGACTGAGGTGGTCGACGAGGCTTTTCATTGTTGTTCTCCTGTGGGGGTGATTGATCATGCCCCGGGGCCACTTCCCGCTCTGTCAGCCAGGCGACAATCTCTAGGAGTTTTCATGGATATGCAGGTCTGGCGTCCACGCCTGATGAGCGGTCAGTGGTTCAGCCATTTGCCTGTTTCCCTACAGGATAGCCTGCTGTCGGCGGCCAGGCCGCGGCGCCTGTCGTCGGGCCAGCGGCTGTTCAAGCGTGGCGATCCGCCCTGTGGCCTGTACGCGGTGCTTGAAGGCGCGGTGCGCGTCGGTGCCGTCAGCGAGCAGGGCAAGGAAGCATTGCTGAGCCTGGTGGAGCCGCCGCACTGGTTCGGCGAAATCTGCCTGTTCGATGGCCAGCCACGCACCCACGATGCCTACGGCGTGGGCCAGTGCACGCTGCTGCACATTCCCCAGAACACCTTGCTGGCGCTGCTCGACGAGCATCCGCAGCACTGGCGGCAACTGGCCTTGCTGATGAGCCAGAAACTGCGCATGACCTTCATCAACCTCGAACAACTGAGCCTGTTGCCGGCCCCGGCACGGTTGGCGCACCGCTTGTTGATGATCGCCGAAGGCTATGGCGAGACCACACCACCGCGCCGCGTCCTGCAACTGCCCCAGGAGCAGCTTGCCGCCATGTTGTCGCTGTCGCGCCAGACCACCAACCAGATTCTCAAGGAATTGCAGGGGCAGGGGGTTATCGGACTGAGTTACGGCGAAATCGAAATCCTCGATGCCGAGCGGTTGCGGGAGCTGGCCACGATCTGACGGCGAACACCGAACCATTGTGGGAGCGGGCTTGCTCGCGAAAGCGTCAGGTCAGGTACATCAATTTCACCTGACACACCGCTTTCGCGAGCAAGCCCGCTCCCACAGGGGATCTGGGTGAATCAGAAATTTGTGGTCACCGAAAAAACTGTGGGAGCGGGCTTGCCCGCGAAGAGGCCAGCCCAGGCAACCCATTTTCAGGCTGGATCAGCGCAACCCATCCCGAAACTGCCCAGGCGTCATTCCCGTCCAGCGCTTGAAGGCGCGGCTGAAGCTGCTGGTGTCGGCAAACCCGAGCAGATAACTGATCTCGCTCAATGACACTTGCGGGTCGCGCAGGTGCAGCAGGGCGAGATTTTCGCGGCTTTCGTTGAGCAGCGTGTCGAACCGGCAGCCTTCGTCGGCCAGGTGCCGTTGCAGGCTGCGCAGGCTCAGGTGCAGGGCCTTGGCGATGTGTTCGGCGCTGGGTTCGCCTTCGGGCAGTTGTTCTTCAATCGCGTCGCGGACTTTGCGCTCCCACGTCATTGG
This sequence comes from Pseudomonas sp. GW821-FHT02A08, assembly GCF_059422045.1. Lineage (NCBI taxonomy): Bacteria > Pseudomonadati > Pseudomonadota > Gammaproteobacteria > Pseudomonadales > Pseudomonadaceae > Pseudomonas > Pseudomonas sp. GW821-FHT02A08. Next base: position 105,617 of record NZ_JBWKWD010000009.1, on the reverse strand, counting down.
CTTGAGTTGCGCCAGGGTTCGCTTGAGTACGGTTTCATTGTGTTCGGCCAGTTCCGGGTTGGCGTCGTCCAGGTGGCTGTCGAAGTCAATGAGGGCGAATTCAAGCCGATCCTCATCGGCGCCGAAGTGCAAGGGCGAGCGAAAGACTTTATGCCATTGATGCGCGTCTGCCGGTTCCGGGCGGCGCAGGTAGGTCGCCAGCGGCGCGTAGTCGCGGCCCAGGCGATTGCGGCAGGTGCGCACGTAGATCGCCATGAACGCATCGATGGCTTCGAAGGCCGGGGCCGGGTTGCCGGAAGGGATTTTAAGACTGAAGCGGTAGCGATCCTCGGCGCGGGTCAGCTCCAGTTCCAGGGCATCGCTGACCACCTGGTGATAGCGCACGATGCGCTCGAACACTTCCCGCAGGCTGCCGCTGGCGACCAGTGCATAACCCAGCGCATGGAAGGTGGTCGGGCTGACGAAACGCGAAACCCGCAATCCGATCGCCGGGTCGCCGCTGGCCTGCACCGCCAGATTCCACAGGTGTGTGGTGCCCGACAGTGGATAGCGCGCGTTCGGGTCGTCCATCAGCTGTGGATCGAGCCCCGATTGCTGGCACAGGGCGGTGCTGTCGATGCCCAGGGCATCGAGTTGCTTGCGCAGGGCGCGGGTCCAGCTGGCGAGGGAGGTCGGTTCAGTCATGCTGATTGGCGCTTCCGGTCAACAGGTTGGCGTTCTCGGCTACCGCGTTGCGAAGGATCGCAAGGCAGGATGCAACCATCAATAACCAGAGGATGGAAGCATGGACCGTACTTCTGCAAGCCCCCAACGACTGAATGCAGCTCAACGATCGGCCCATATCCGCGAAGTGGTGCTGGCCAGAGGCGTCGAGCTGCGCGAGCAATACCCGATTCTCAAGCATCAGGACGCCCTCGGCGCGGGCATTCTGACCTTCGCCATCGCCGGTATGGTCGGTTCTGCTGCGCTCTATATGACCGGGCATATGGCTTGGTGGGCGTGCCTGTTGCTCAACGCATTTTTTGCCTCGTTGACCCATGAGCTGGAACACGACCTGATCCACAGCATGTACTTTCGCAAGCAGAAGGTGCCGCACAACCTGATGATGGGGTTGGTGTGGCTGGCGCGGCCGAGCACCATCAATCCCTGGATTCGCCGCCATCTGCATCTCAATCACCATAAGGTCTCGGGCTCTGAAACCGATATGGAAGAACGCGCCATTACCAACGGAGAACCATGGGGTATCGCGCGATTCTTGATGATTGGCGACAACATGATGTCGTCGTTCATCCGCATGCTGCGGGCCAAGACCTGGGCGCAAAAGATCAGCATCGTCCAGCGCACGCTGAAGGTCTACGCACCATTGGCATTGATGCATTGGGGCGCCTGGTACGTGTTTCTCGGTTTCCATGCAGCGAATGGCGTTGCGTATCTGATGGGCGCACCTATCGAGTGGTCGGCGACCACGTTGTCGGTGATGCAGGTGATCGACATCGCGGCAGTCGTAATCATCGGCCCGAACGTGTTGCGCACGTTCTGCCTGCACTTCATCAGCTCGAACATGCACTACTACGGTGACGTGGAACCGGGCAACGTGATGCAGCAGTGTCAGGTACTGAATGCCTGGTGGTTGTGGCCGCTGCAGGCGTTCTGCTTCAACTTCGGCAGCAGCCACGGGATCCATCACTTTGTGGTGAAGGAACCCTTCTACATCCGCCAGTTGACCGTGCCGGTGGGGCACAAGGTAATGCGCGAGATGGGTGTGCGGTTCAATGATCTCGGCACGTTTGCTCGGGCTAACCGGTTTGAGCGCAGAGAAGAAGTGGCTGTGGAAAAGGTGCGTACGGCTCAAGTCTAGTCGTCGTTTGAAAGGGCCCCTTCGCGGGCAAGCCCGCTCCACAAGGGATCTCGGGTGTTCACCAGTAATGTGTTCACTGAAGATCAAATGTGGGAGCGGGCTTGCCCGCGAAGGGGCCGGTTCAGGCAGCATCAATCAGGCTGAAACGGCGACTCACTCAATATCACCCCAGTCTCATCCACATACCGCTGCCAATGCTCGATCAAGGCACCGAGCTTGTGTGGCTGGCTCGACGCCAGGTCATGAATCTCCCCCGGATCATTGCCCAGGTCATACAACTGCCAGGTCGCCGGCCCTACCGGTCCCGGGATGTACACCGCCTTCCATTGTCCTTGCCGAATTGCCCGTCGTCCGAACAATTCCCACCCGGTGACGGTGTGTTCGTCATGCACTTGTGCCGTCTCGCCCGACAGGAACCCAAGCCACGACTTCCCGCGAACTTGCGCCACGGGTTTGCCGTGCCATTGCTTGCCCGGGTGGCGCACGCCGGCGAGATCCAGAATGGTCGGCGTGATGTCCATCACCGTGCCGAAACCGTGGCTGATCTGGCCCTTGAGCGGCAGCTGCGGGTAGTGCACCAGCGCCGGAACGCGGATCCCGCCTTCGGTGGTGAAGGCCTTGAACAGCCGCGACGGCGCGGTCGCCACTTGCGCCCAGTTCGGCCCGTACCAGACGTAGGAGTTGGCGCGGCCGATGTTGTCCAGGCTGTTGTCGTAATGCTGGTTGAGATAGGTCAGCAACTGCGGGCCGAATTTCGGAAAGGCCTCCAGCAACGCCCCTTCGGCACCGTTATCGGACATGAACAGGATGAAGGTGTTGTCCAGTTGCCCTTGCTGGCGCAAGTAATCGACGACCCGCCCGATGTTCCAGTCCATGCGCTCGACCATCGCGGCATAAACCTCCATGGCCCGCGCGGAGATCTGTCGTTGCTCGTCGCTCAGGGCATCCCATTGTGCAGTCAACCGGATCAACGGATGCGGCTCGACATCGGTCTCGATCAGCCCCAGTTTCTTGAGTTTTTCCAGGCGCTCAAGTCGCAGTACTTCAGGGCCGGCGTCATAGCGCCCGCGGTATTTTTCCACCACCTCGGCCGGTGCCTGCAACGGCCAGTGTGGCGCGGAAAACGGCAGGTAGGCGAAGAACGGCCGGGTCTGGTCGCGCTCCTTGAGGTATTGCAGCAGCTTGTCGCCAAAGGCATCGGAGGAATAGAAATCCTTGGGCAGTTCATCGATGAATTGGTCGTCTTCGATGTACAGCGCCGGGGTGGATTTCAGCAGCCGTGGCGTCGTTTCATCGTAGGTCGGCTCGAAGCCATAATGGTTGGCCGCGCCGGGCAGCAGCGAAAACGAACGCTCGAAACCCCGGGCGTGGGGCGCCAGTTCTGCGGTCAGGCCCAGGTGCCATTTGCCGCTCATCAAGGTCTGGTAACCCGCCTCGCGCAGCAACTCGGGCAGGGCGACCACGCGGTCGTTCAGGTGTCCTTCGTAACCCGGTTTACCGATCAGGTCCGGGGTCAATGCTTCGGCCATGGTGCCGATGCCGGCGATGTGGTGATCAGTGCCGGTGAGCAGCATCGAACGGGTCGGCGAGCAGGTCGGTGCGGTGTGAAAATCGGTCAGGCGCAGGCCATTGTTGGCCAATGTATCGAGGTTCGGCGTGTTGATTTCGCCACCGAAGGCGCCGAGGTCGGAAAAGCCCAGGTCATCGGCCAGGATCACTAGAAAGTTGGGACGTTGCGGCATCAAGCATTTCCTTTTTCAGTAGGCAATGAAGGACAGCGGCAGATCGCGGACCTGCACCGGCACGGGGGGCTGGTAGTGATCGTCGCTGGTGAGTTCGTGAAGCAGTTCTTCGCGCAATTGGTGGAAGTCGAAACTGCTGCGCTGGCGCGGATGGGGCAGGGCAATCTCGACCACTTGCTTGATTCGCCCAGGACGCGGCTCCATCACCACCACGCGGTCGGCGAGGAAGATCGCTTCCTCGACATCGTGGGTGACCAGCACGGTGGTGATTTTTGCCCGGGAGCGGATCGCCAACAGTTCGTCCTGCATCTGCTGGCGGGTCAGCGCATCGAGGGCGCCGAAGGGCTCGTCCAGCAGCAGAATCCGCGGGCTGGCCACCAGGCCACGAGCGATGGCCACGCGCTGCGCCATGCCGCCAGAGAGCTGGTGTGGATAGGCGCGAGCGAAGTCGCCCAGGCCCACCAATTCGATGAAGTCATGGATGCGCTTGTGCTTTTGCGCAACGCTGAGTGGTTCGTTGACCAGTCCCAGGCCGATGTTGTCGGCCACGCTCAGCCACGGGAACAAGCGGTGTTCCTGAAAGACGATGCCGCGCTCGCCACCGATGCCGGTGACGGCTTTTCCGTCCACGCTGATCTGCCCGCGAAACTGCGTATCGAGGCCCACCAGCAGCCGCAGCAAGGTGGATTTGCCGCAACCGCTGGAGCCGACGATGGCGACGAACTCACCCTCGGCGATGTCCAGGTTGAACTCGCGAATGGCCTCAAGTGTGAAGCCGTCGACGTCGAAGGTTTTGCCCACGTGATTGAAGCTGACAATCGGTGCGTTCATGCGTGTCTCCAGCGAGTGGCGCGGATTTCCAGGCGTTGGCCTATGAGGTTGAGCAGGGCACCGGTCAGGCCCACCAGCAGCATGCCGGCCATGATCAGGTCCATGCGCAGCAGTTGCTGGGCGCCGATCATCTGGCTGCCGATGCCGCCGTTGGACGGCATGAAATATTCGGCGCCGATGGTGCCGAGCCAGGCGTAGATCAGGCTCAGCCGAAGCCCTGCAAAAATCCCCGGCGCCGCGCCAGGCAGTACCAGCCGACCGAGGCGCTGGCGCAGATTCAGGCGCAACACCTGCGCGGCCTCGTTCAGTTGCGGCGACAGGTGGGCGACGCTGCGTTGGGTGGCGATGAACAGCGGGAAAAAGGCGGCGAGGGCAACGAACACCCACTTGGCCAATTCCCCCAGACCGAACCACGCGGTGAGCAGCGGCACCCAGGCGAAAATGGCGATCTGGCGGATGGCGGCGAGGGCTGGGCCGAGCAGGCGTTCACTGGTGCGCGACAACCCCAGCAGCAACCCCAAGGCAAACCCGAGCCCCCCACCGAGCAGCAATCCGCCAAGGGTTCGGCCCAGGCTCAGGGCCATGCCGCCAAGCAGTGTGCCGTCGAGCAACCCGTTTTTTGTGGTCTGCAAGACGGCCAGCGGGCTGACCAGAATGTTCGCGTCAATCCACTGCTGATCCGAGGTCAGTTGCCACAACGCCAGGAGCGTCAGCGGCAGCAGCCACGGTTGCAATCGCTGCCAGCCTTGATAACGCGGCCCGCGACGGATTTCGGCGGTGGCCGGGTGCGGCCAGTGCACCAGCTTCCTGTCCAGCAGGCCGATGCCGCGATCCATCGCCACGCCGATCAGGCCGATCACGACGATGCACACGAACACGATGTCGAGCATGAACAACTGCCGCGCCCAGACCATCAGGTATCCGATGCCTTCACTGGAGGCGAGCAGTTCGACAGCGAGCAGTGAAGTCCAGCCGGCGGCCAGCGCGAGGCGCACACCGGCCATGAATGCCGGCAGCGCTGCCGGCAGCACCAGGCGCCGGATCAACAGGTGCCTGGGCAGGCGCAACACGGCGGCGGCCTCGCGCAGCTTTGGTTGAGCATCGCGCACACCGACCAGCGTATGCAGGGTTACCGGCACCACGATGGCCTTGATCAGCACCACCAGTTTCAGCATTTCGCCAATGCCGAAAAACACCATGAACAATGGAATCCAGGCCAGAGTCGGGACTTGGGCCAAGCCGGCGAAGGTTGGAAATACCAGACGCTCCAGTCGACGACTGAAACCCAATGCCGCACCTAAAACAGCACCAGCGCTGACCCCGGCCAGCAAGCCCCAGAACAAGCGTTGCAGGCTGATCCACAAATGGCTCCACAGCTCGCCTTGGGACAATTCAACGGCGCTGCTCCAGACCAGGGTCGGCGCTGGCAGGATTTGCTCACTCATCCAGTGATTGCGGCTGGCGAGCCACCAGAGGGCGAAAAGGGCAGTGGGCAACAACCACGGCAACAAGCGTTGGCCCAGGCTTGGCCATGTTCGCTTGTGTTCAAGCGATGGGGCGGGCAGTGGCAGGCTGAGAAGGGAAACACGGGCCATGGGTGACCTCCGTTGTCTTCCTGTGGGAGCGGGTTTGCTCGCGAAAGCGGTGTGTCAGTCACTCCATTGTTGTCTGACACACCGCTTTCGCGAGCAAGCCCGCTCCCACAGGGTTTAAGGTGTATGCAAAATTGATCTATAAAAATAAAAATTAATTCTATTTAGGGATAAGCAAGGCCATTTAAGGCTTGAGAGCGCGCACGCATCCAATGCATTCGAAGAATATTTTCGATGCTGCCAAGGCATAGCTGGCGGAGAGCTCCGCCGGTGTTGGTATAGAACTACATGATCTAAAAATGTGAATTTATAGTATTTAAGTGTTGGTTCCACTTCGGCCTACTTTCGGCTCATCAACGCCCGTTGCCCCAAGGAGCCGCACCCATGAACCTTCCCTTCAAACGTGTCATCAGTCTGTTCGCCGCACCGGCCCTGGCGGGCCTGCTGGCCTTCACGGCCAACGCCGGTGAGCTCAAGGAAATCCGCATCGCGGTGCCGGACCTGAGTGCCGGTACCCAGCACAGTGGTGGCGGTGTCGTGGACGTACTGCGCGATCAACAGATCTTCGAAAAGGCTTTCGCCGATCAAGGCATCAAGATTCAGTGGAGCTTCTTCAAGGGCGCAGGCCCGGTGATCAACGAGGCGTTCGCCAACGGTCAGGTGGACCTGGCCTACCTCGGCGATCTGGCGGCCATCATCGGCAAGTCCAATGGTCTGGATACGCGACTGCTCAGCGCCTCGGCGCGCGGGGTGAAGCATTACCTGGGCGTGGTGCCGGGTTCGGGGATCAAGACCCTGCAGGACCTCAAGGGCAAACGCGTGGCGATCTTCCGTGGCACCGCCAGCCAGCTGTCTTTCGATGCGGCGCTGGCTAGCCAGGGGTTGAGCGAGAAAGACGTGAAAGTCATCAACCTCGACTTCAACGCGGCGGTCGCGGCACTGGCGGCGAAGCAGATCGATGCTTCGTGGGGTGGTTCCGGGCTTACCGCATTACAGGCCAAGGGGCTGGCGGAGTTGCCTCTGACCACCAAGGACCTGGGCGGCGCCGGCAGTGTGCAGGCCGTGTTGGTGGGGACCGGGAAGTTCGTCGACGAGCACCCCGAGGCAGTCGCCACACTGCTCAAGGCTCAACAGCAAGCCGTGGCGTGGCTGACCCAGGACAGCAACAAGGACGCCTACATTCAGTTGGTGTCGGGGCTGGCGAATTATCCGGCGGTGATCCTCACGCAGGATCTGAAGGATCAGAAACTGAGCGAGGTGTTCCCGTCGACACTTGATCCGGTGTTCCTTGGCAAATTGCAGGATGCGGTGGACCTGGCTTCGCAGCAGAAGCTGATTCGCAAGTCGTTCAAGGTGACGGATTGGGTGGCGCCGGAGTTGGCTGCGGCAAAACTTTGAATCTTTTGCGTTCTTGAGGGCGCTTTCGCTGGCAAGCCAGCTCCCACAGGGGTCTCCAGTGAACACAGATCTTGTGAACACCAGAAAAACCTGTGGGAGCGGGCTTGCTCGCGAAGAGGCCCTAAACCGCGACGCTGACTTGCTGCCTGTCCACCGCCACCAGTGTCTCGATCATCGCCCGCGCCGCTGGCGACAAGCGGAACCCGGTGCGACTGACGATCCCGCACCGTGCATTCATGCTCTCGATGTTCTGCGGCAGATTGCGCCAGTGCAGCAACACCAGTGAACCCTGGGCGATGTCTTCGACAAACGCTTCTTCAGTCCCTACACCAATCGCATTCGATTGCAGCACCACTTTCACCAGCGCCGGAAAATGCTCGGTTTCGATGGTCGGTGAAAAATCCACGCGCCCACTGAGGTTCGCCAGCAGTTTGCGAATGCCCGGCGGGATCATAGTGGTCGCCAGCGGGTAATCGAACATGTCGTTGGTCGACAGGCTCTCCTTGGCCAACAGCGGGTGCCCGGGGCGGCAGAAAAATACACCGCGCTTGGGCGTCAGGGCCTGGGTCTGGAAGTTAGGGTCGGACTCGAAATGACGGATGTCGGCAATGAAGAATTCGATCTCCTCACGGCTCAGGGCGCGGCTGAGTTTTTCCCAATTATCCACCTCGAAGCAGGTGCGCACTTTCGGGTGCGCGTTGATGAATTGCGCCACAGCATCCGGCACCAGTTTCACCGCCGGTGCCGGGCCGCAACCGAAGCGCAGTTCACCGGCATCGAGCTTGGTCATCTGCGTCACTTCCGAGCTGAGCAACGCCGCACCCTGCACCAGGCTGCGGGCATGTTGCAGCACCACCAGGCCTTCGGGAGTGGGGCGCAAATCCTTGTTGCCACGGTCCACCAGGACGCAGCCGAACTCATGTTCGAGCCCCTGAATGCTGCGGCTGAAGGCAGGCTGGGTAATGCCCATGGCCTCGGCCGCGCGCACGAAACTGCGGTGTTCGTCGAGGGCGATGAAGTAACGCAACTGGCGAAGATCCATATGCTTTTCCGGCATCCTAAAAATAGCTCGAAGGCATTTGCGACGAAGGTTGACTGAGGTTTTAAATGCAACCTCTTATTCCGTCAACGAAGCATGTTGATATCTATTAGACCTAAATAGCATATAGATAGAGCAGTGTTTCGCGGCCGGTTCAACCGCAAGCAGTCTGAAGAGGGTCTACCCATGAGCAATGCCGCACTCGCAGTACAACCCGCTGTTCACGCGCTTGAAATCCATCCGGTGGCCGGTCGCATCGGTGCCGAAATCCGTGGCGTAGAGCTTTCCGGCGAGTTGGATGCCGCCACTGTTGAAGCCATTCAACAGGCGCTGCTGCAATACAAAGTGATCTTCTTCCGCGAGCAGGCCCAGCTCGACGATCAGCGCCAGGAGGCGTTCGCCCACCTGCTCGGTGAACCTGTGGCGCACCCCACGGTACCGGTGCGCGAAGGCACGCGTTTTCTGCTGGAGCTGGATGGTGCCGAGGGCCAGCGAGCCAGCTCATGGCACACCGACGTGACCTTCGTCGAGGCCTATCCCAAAGCCTCGATCCTGCGCTCGGTGGTGGCCCCGGCTTTCGGTGGCGACACCCTGTGGGCCAACACCGCCACTGCCTACACCGGGTTGTCGGAGGAGCTGCGTGAACTGGCCGACAAACTGGTCGCCGTGCACAGCAACGAATACGACTACGCCGGCACCCGGCCGGACGTCTCGGCGGAGAAGCTGGAGCGCTATCGCAAGGTCTTCACCTCGACGGTCTACGAGACCGAGCACCCGGTGGTCCGCGTGCACCCGGTCAGCGGTGAGAAGAGCCTGTTGCTGGGGCATTTCGTCAAACGCATCAAGGGCTATTCCCAAGCCGATTCCGCGCACCTGTTCGGCTTGCTGCAAAGCCATGTGATCCGCCAGGAAAACATCGTGCGCTGGCGCTGGAAGGCCGGTGATGTGGCGATCTGGGACAACCGCTCCACCCAGCATTACGCGGTGGATGACTACGGGACCCAGGACCGCATCGTGCGGCGAGTGACGCTCAAGGGCGAAGTGCCGGTGGGTGTGAACGGGCTGGTCAGCCAGACGGTGAAAGGGCCGGATATCGAAGGCGTCTGAACTGACGCCTTCGCGGGCAAGCCCGCTCCCACAGGGATCTCAATGTCTCCACGATCCCTGTGGGAGCGGGCTTGCTCGCGAAGGCGGCCTGGCAAGCAACAAAGAACTTTTTTTGATCGGGAACCCCGCCTTATGAGTCCGTTGCACTTTGCTCAAACCTCCTCACCCCAACGGCTCAAACGCCTGCCCCTGGCTCTGCTACTGGCAGGCAGTGCCAGCTGGACCCAAGGCTATGCGGCCGATAGCGCCACCCCTGAAACCGCCCCAAAAAAATCCGCCACGGCCGACAGCGCGCAACTGGAAACCGTGACGGTCACCACTCGCCGCCGCGAAGAAAGCTCGCAGGACGTACCGACGCCGATGAGTGTGGTCAGCGGCCAGACCCTGGAAACCCAGCGGGTCTATCGCATCCAGGATCTGCAGCAGCTGGTGCCCAGCGTCAACGTCGCCTACATGCATGCGCGTCAGTCCAGTGTGTCGATCCGTGGCCTGGGCAACAACCCGGCCAGCGATGGCCTGGAAGGCAGTGTCGGCCTGTACCTCGACAACGTTTACCTTGGCCGCCCCGGCATGGCCGTATTCGACCTGATGGACATCGAGCAGCTCGAAGTGCTGCGCGGCCCACAAGGCACCTTGTTCGGCAAAAACACCACGGCGGGCGTGATCAACATCAGCACTCGCGCGCCCACCTTCACCCCGGAGCGCAGCATCGAATCTTCGGTGGGCGAGGACGGTTATTTCCAGACCAAGGGCACGATTTCCGGCCCGTTGAATGACGAACTGGCCGGACGTTTTTCCGCGTACCGCACCCGCAGCGACGGTGACATCAAGAACGAATTCGACGGCCACGATTTGAACGGTGGCTCCCGCGACGGCTTTCGCGGGCAGCTGCTCTTCAAGCCGAACGAGTCATTCAGCCTGCGCTGGATCGGCGACTATAACGAAGAAGATTCCAGCGCCGGCACCCGTGTATTGTTCAACACCGGGCCGACCATCAATGGCACTAACCTTTACCAGCGCCGGGCCAATGCGGCGGGCGCGACCCTGGTCGACGGCACGCACCGCAAGGTCAACCTGAACAACGAACAGCACGTCACCGTGCATCAGGGCGGTACTTCGGTCGAAGCCAACTGGACGCTGCCGAGTGACTTCACCCTGACTTCTATCAGCTCCTATCGCTGGTGGAATTTCACCCCGCGCAATGATGACGGCCTGAACGTCTCCACCTTCTTCAATGCCGGCGTTTCGGTGGAGGATAAGCAGTACTCCCAGGAGTTTCGCCTGGCATCGCCCTCCGGCGGATTCTTCGATTACGTGCTCGGCGCCTATTACTTCGGCTCCAACCTGGACAACAAGTCGTTCACCTTTTACGGCCCGCAAGCGGACATCTGGAACGGCACACCCAACGGTGCGCTGAACAACGTCGACAGTGTCGGCAATGGTCATATCGAAACCAACAGCTTCGCGTTGTTCGCCCAAGGCACCTGGCACCTGACCGAGCGCCTGGATTTCACCGCCGGCCTGCGCGGCACCTATGAAGAGAAAAACGCCAGGGTGACCCGTGATGCACCGGTCGGTGGTGCCGCGGTCACCGGTGCGGCGGCTGCGGCACGACGTGCTCGCGCCGGCGTCTTCGACTCCGGCGATTTGAATCAGTACAGCTCCAGTCCCTCGGGTTTGTTGAACCTCAGTTACCGCCTCACCGACGACCTGCTCACTTATGCCACCTTGTCCCATGGCGAAAAATCCGGCGGGGTCAATTTGGCGGTGGGCACCGCACCGGTTGCCGGCGCCGATTCGCTGCTGATCGGCACCGAGCGCGCCAACAACGCCGAGCTCGGTTTCAAGAGCACCCTGTGGGACCGTCGCCTGCAACTCAACGCCAACCTGTTCTGGACCCAGGTCAACGGCTACCAGACCAACGCCTACGACGACGTCAATCGCGTGCAATATCTGACCAACGCCGGCTCCGTGCGCTCCCGCGGCGTGGAGTTCGAAAGCACCCTGATCCCGCTGCGTGGCCTGACGCTGAACATCAACGGCTCGTACAACGACGTCAGCTACCTCTCCTACAAGGATGCGCCGTGCCCGCCGGAAGTCAGCCTGGCGCCGGGTGCTCCAGCATCCTGCGACCTCAGCGGCCATCAAGTGGTGGGTGCTTCGAAATGGATCGGCAACGCCAACGGCGAATACAAATGGAACCTGAGCAACGGCTTCGAAGAGTACGTCACCGCCAGCTATGCGTTCCGCTCCAAAGCGGTGGGCACGGTGGAAGATTCCGACTTCGGGCAGATCCCGAGTTATGCGCTGGTCAACCTGTCCACCGGCCTTCGTGGCGACTTCAACCAGGGGCAGTGGGACGTTTCGTTGTGGCTGAAAAACGCCTTCGACAAAACCTATTACACGACGCTGTGGACGGCCGCCAATGGCGGCTACGAAGGCCTGCTCGGCACACCGCGAACGCTGGGCGTGACCGGTCGATACGACTTCTGACGGCGAAAAACCATGCCTTGGATGAATACTTTCAATGCGGGCAAGGCATCGGTTTATTTCCACTACGCCGGAGCCCTTGAACGGCGGGCTCTGGCGGTGGGTTGAAGGTTTTACATATTCTATTTAAGTCTAAATATAAGTTCAAACATTGCTTTCAGAACTAAGCGTTCAAGCCAATGATTGCTCTACCAGGACGTCGTCGGGGGATGTTCAGTACGACGTTCCGGTGATCCGCAAAGAGACCGTAGGGAGTTAAACAATGGGCAATGTCCAGACCGCCGCCGGTGCACATGAAGTGCTGTGGCGCCAGGCACCCGGTGGTGAGTTGGTCGACCTCGGCCGACCGCACCGGGTGCCCTTGGGCCAGTTACGTTTGCAGCGCGCGCCCAAAGGCGTCCTTCGCCGACGGGAAGCGATCGTGCTGGGCGTGCTGGCGCTGCTGGTGCATGGCGCGGTGATCTATTGGGTCAATCAGCAACCGACCACCGTGCTGCCCGTCGTGCCACCGCAGATTCCGCCGATGACCATCGAGTTCTCGCGTCCGGCGCCACCGGTGGTCGAGCCGCCGCCACCGCAACCGGTGCAGCCTGTGGTGGAGCCGCCTGCGCCCGTGGAAGACCAACTGGCGGTGAAGCCACCTCCACCGAAGCCGATTCCCAAACCCAGGCCGGTGGCCAAACCAGTACCGAAACCGGCGCCAAAAGCCGTTGAACAACCACCTGCGCCGCCACAACCGGCAGCGCCTGTCGCGGCCCCGGCACCACCTGCACCCCCGGCACCCGCGCCTGTGACACCGGCCTCGGCCACTGCTGGCTACTTGAAAAACCCGGCGCCGCAATACCCGTCCCTCGCCCAGCGTCGCGGCTGGGAGGGCACGGTGTTGTTGCGCGTGCATGTGCTGACCAGCGGTAAGCCAGGCGAAATCCAGATCCAGAAAAGCAGCGGTCGCGATGCACTGGACGAAGCAGCGCTGAACGCGGTGAAACGCTGGAGTTTCGTGCCGGCCAAGCAAGGCGATGTCGCCCGGGACGGCTGGGTCAGCGTGCCCATCGATTTCAAGATTCATTAAACAGAAACCAATTTCGCGCGAAACGTTTACACGAGGGATACACCATGACGTTACTGGCATCTCCACTTGAATCCATCGAAAGCGCGGTGATCTGGCTGCTGGTGGTTTTCTCCATCGCGACCTGGGGGCTGGCATTGCTCAAGGGCCTGCAGTTCGGTCGCCTCAAGGCACAGGATCGAAAGTTTCACCGACAGTTCTGGGCCGCTTCGAGTCTCGACTCGGCGGCCGAACTGAGCGAAACCCGGCCCGGCGCGGCCGCCCGGGTGGCGCAGGCCGGTTATGCGGCAATCCAGGTGGGTGAGGCGCCGCAGGCGGCGGACTTGAGCCAGGCGATCAACCATCAGGATCGTCTGGAGCGAGCCTTGCGCCAGCAGATCGTGCGCGAGCGCCGGTCGCTGGAAACCGGGTTGGCCGTGCTCGCGAGTATTGGCAGCACCTCGCCGTTCATTGGTTTGTTCGGCACGGTATGGGGAATCATGGAAGCGTTGAAAGGCATCAGCGCTGCGGGTTCGGCGAGCCTTGAAACGGTCGCCGGACCGATTGGCGCGGCACTGGTCGCCACTGGCGTGGGGATCGCCGTCGCGGTGCCGGCGGTGCTGGTTTACAACTATTTTTTGCGTCGTTTGAAACTGACGGCGGCGGACCTGGATGACTTCGCCCACGACTTCTACAGCCTGGCGCAGAAGAGTTCGTTCCGCGTGCTGATCCACCCGACGGCGCACAAGGCGGCAGCCCAGGGCAATGCGCAGAAAGTGAAGGAGGCGTCCTGATATGGCCTTCTCCACGCAAGACACCGATGAGGTGCTCAGCGAGATCAACGTGACGCCGCTGGTGGATGTGATGCTGGTGCTGCTGGTGGTGTTCATCGTCACCGCACCGCTGCTGACCAACGCGATACCGATCAACCTGCCCAAGACCGAGGCGGTGGCGCCGGTGGAGCAGAAAGACCCCTTGGTGGTGAGCATCGACGGTGCCGGCAAACTGTTTATCAACAAGGACGAAATACAGCCGGACTTGCTGGAGTTCAACCTCAAGTCGGCGAAAGCCAAGGACCCCGAGGTGCGCGTGCAGTTGCAGGCGGACGACGGTGTGAATTACGGCGAGGTGGCGCGGGCCATGGCATCGATTGAACGGGCAGGGATCACCAAGCTGTCGGTGATCACTGCGCGTTAACAGATTTTCGTTTTCCGGGGCCGTCTCCTTGGCAGGGTGCGGCCCTTTTTTTTGCCTCGATTTCAGTAACACCACAAACCCCTGTGGGAGCGGGCTTGCTCGCGAATGCAGAGTGTCAGGCGGCAAGGATGCTGGATCTGATGGCCCCTTCGCGAGCAAGCCCGCTCCCACATCAGATCGATGTTGTATATTCTATATTAGTCTTAATAAATAGCTTCTTATTCCTTAACGAATATAAATCATCTCCCTATACTCGACCGGGAACAGACACACAGCAGGAGAGCTCCCCATGCGCAACGAATCAATTCGCTACCTGATTGTGCCGGGCTGGCAAGGATCGCCAGAAGATCATTGGCAAAGCCACTGGCAGAACAGCCTGCCGAACAGCGCACGGGTGGAGCAGGCCGACTGGCTGACGCCGCGTCGTGAAGACTGGGTTGCGGCACTGGCCGAGGCGATTGCCGCCGACAGCACGCCGGTAATTCTCATTGCCCACAGCCTGGGATGCATCACCGTCGCCCATTGGGCCGCGAGCGCCCCCGTGCAGTTTTTGCGTCAAGTGCGTGGCGCCTTGCTCGTCGCGCCGGCCGATGTCGAGCGCCCTGCTTGCGCACCGGCCCTGCGCAACTTCGCGCCGATCCCGACGGATCTGCTGCCATTCCCCAGCCAGGTTGTCAGCTCCGACAACGACAGCGCCGTCAGTGCACCGCGGGCCCTGGAGCTGGCGCGTAACTGGGGCGCCGAGGCGGGGATCCTGGCGGGGGCAGGGCATATCAACGTGAAGTCCGGTCACCAGCGTTGGGAGCAGGGTTTTGCCTACCTCTATCGCCTGCAAAACCGCATGGAACACCACGCCCTGCGCCGCGCTTGAACACTTTCCTTATTTAACGCCCCCGTCTCCCGGCGGTTTTGGGCGGGAGTCTGCCATGAGCTTTGAAACCTTCGGCCAGCCACTGCTGACCTTTCCCGATGCTGAAAAAAGTCCCCTGAGCATCCGCGCCAAGGCGCTGGTGTTTGTCGATCCACGTTCACGACAATTACGTGAAGACCTCGAGCAACTGGCCACGCGTTCAGTGTCAGTGCTGATCCGTGGCGAAACCGGCACCGGCAAGGAATTGCTGGCCCGCCATATCCACCGCGCCAGTGATCGCGGCGGGTTGTTCGTGTCGGTCAATTGCGGCGCTATCAGCCCGACGTACGCCGACGCCGAGTTATTCGGTTATGCGGCGGGCAGCTACAGCGGCTCGGCGAGCAGCCGCGCCGGTTGGTTCGGTTCGGCCAACGGCGGCACGCTGTATCTGGACGAGATCGGCGACCTGCCGCTGCCGATCCAGACCAAATTGCTCGCCGCGCTGGAAAACCACGAAGTCACCCGTGTCGGTGCCCATCAGCCGAGCCCGGTGGATGTGCGGCTGGTGGCGGCCACCAGCATCGATCTGGCCCAGGCGGTTGCCGCTGGAAAATTCCATGAACGGCTCTATCACTACCTCAGCGAAGGCCAGCTCGAACTGCCGGCACTGCGCGAACGCACGGGGGACATCCTGTCGCTGGCCGAATACTTCCTCGGCATCTACAGCCAGCGTCTCGACTTGCCAGTGCCGCTGATCAGCGAAGCGGCGCAGCTTGTGCTGGAACGCCACAGTTGGCCGGGCAATACCCGGGAGCTGGAAAACATCATTCACTTTGCGCTGCTGGTGAGTACGGGCGACGAGATCTTGCCGGAACATTTGAACCTGGCGGAGCCCTCGATTTCACTCGAAAAAATCGAGCAACACATTGTTTATACAAGCAAAAACGGCACTGCTGGCGAGCGTTCGACACTCAAGCGCTTGCTGGAAAGCCTGACGCAGACGCTTTAACGCTCTGTATGAACAAAATGGAATATGAAGCTGAATAAACGTTATTGTTCGGGAATAAAAAATCCCGGTATTGTCCGCTTCACGCCAGCGATAGCACTTCACTGGCACTCTCATATTCAAGCCGTCGCCACAAGCGACTGTGATTTTCGATAAGGACACTGCATGAAAAAGGTTCTGTTGTTCACCGCACTGGCGGCTGCCCTGACCACGGGCCTGGCCCAGGCAGGCGAAAAACTGGTGGTTGCCGCGACCCCGGTGCCGCACGCCGAGATTCTCGAGCTGATCAAGCCAACCCTGGCCAAAGAAGGCGTGGACCTGGAAATCAAAGTCTTCACCGACTACGTGCAGCCGAACGTGCAGGTCGACCAGAAGCGTCTGGACGCCAACTACTTCCAGACCCTGCCGTACCTGAAGAGCTTCAACGAAGGCAAAGGCACTCACCTGGAAACCGTGATCGGTGTTCACGTTGAACCCTTCGGTGGCTACTCGAAGAAAGTCAAAACCCTGGCTGAACTGAAAGACGGCGCGACCATTGCCATCCCGAACGAAGGCAGCAACAGCGGTCGTGCCCTGATCCTGCTGCAGAAGGCTGGCCTGATCGAGTTGAAAGACCCGAAAAACGCCGTGTCGACCCCGAAAGACATTGCCAAGAACCCGCACAACTTCAAGTTCAAGGAACTCGAATCAGCCATGTTGCCGCGTGTGCTGGATCAGGTCGACCTGGACATGATCAACACCAACTACGCGCTGGAAGCGGGCCTGAACCCGGCGAAAGACGCGCTGATCATTGAAGGTGCCGATTCGCCTTACGTGAACTACCTGGTGGCCCGTCCGGACAACAAGGACAGCGTAGCCATCCAGAAACTGGCCAAGGCCCTGACCAGCCCGGAAGTGAAAGCCTTCATCGAGAAGAAGTACAGCGGCGCGGTACTGCCAGCGTTCTGATTCGCGAAGCAAACCCCTTCAAGGTTTCAAACGCCGACGGCTGATTTAGCGTCGGCGTTTTTTTACGACTGAAGATCAAATGATCGCAGCCTTCGGCAGCTCCCACAAAGGTTTGCATGGGCCCTGTAGGAGCTGCCGAAGGCTGCGATCTTTTTTGGTTTTATGGATCAGGCCGGCCTGGCCTTCAACCCGGCAAATCACGCGCCGTTCAATCCGGCCAATACCATGCCGGCTCATCCAGCATGCGCTGGCCCACGATCCCGGTCTGGCCAAGATTTTTCTCCAGCACGATGCAGTTGCAGCCCGGGTCCTCCTGCAACGCCGAAATCAAGCGCCGGGCATGGGACACCACCCACACCTGGCACTGCGCCGAGGCACGGATGATCAAACGTGCCAACGCCGGCAGCAGGTCCGGATGCAGGCTGGTTTCCGGCTCGTTCAGCACCATCAGTGTCGGCGGCCGTGGCGTCAGCAGCGCGGCGACCAGCAGCAGGTAACGCAAGGTTCCGTCCGACAGCTCGGCGGCAGACAGCGGCCGCAACAGACCTTCCTGAAAGAATTCGATGGCGAAGCGTCCACCGGGCAGAGGGTCGATGTTCAGTCGTGCGCCGGGGAAGGCGTCGCCGATCGCCGCCCGCAAGGCGTCGGGATCGCCGATTTCGATGATCGTCTGCAAGGCCGCCGCCAAGTCGCGTCCGTCGTGATGCAGCACCGGCGTGCGAGTGCCCAGTTGCGGTTGGCGCGCCGGGGCGTCGGCATCGCTGCGAAAATGATCGTAAAAGCGCCAGCGGCGGATGAACTCGCGCATCTCCAGCACTTGCGGCGAACCGCGCAGGCTGCCGACCTGATCGAACAGGCTGTCGAACGTCGGCGTGTGCTGCGCCAATACATCCCACTTGCGACCGGCGCGGGCGCGGATCATCGGGCCGTCACGATCGACCAGCAGACTGGCTGGGCGATAGAACGCCCCGGCCCACAGGCATTCGCGTTTGATCTGCGGGTCGAGACTGAAGTAAGACGGTATCGGCGTGCTGCGCCCGGGCAGCATGAAATGGCCGTTGGAATCGGGCAGGCCGAGGCTGATCGAGTAGCCGAAATCCTCTCCCGCAAACCCCAGGCGCAGGCGTTTGACGCCCTGGCGCACGGTGGGCTCGATGGCGACTTCGCCGGTGCGCATGCGCCGGGAGAGGGTTTCCGGGCCGGCCCAGAAGGTCGAATCCAGCCCGCCTTCACGGGCCAGGGCATTGACCACGCCGCCGTGGGCGGTTTCCGCCAGCAGGCGCAGCGCACGGTACAGATTGGACTTGCCGCTGCCGTTGGGGCCGGTGATCAGATTCAGTCGGCCCAGCGGGATTACCAGCTTGTTGATCGAGCGGTAATTGGCTACCGCGAGCGTGTTGAGCATGTGGGTTCCTGTGGCGGGGTCGAGCGAGGCCCATTGTCCAGTACGGGCAGGTGTCTAGCGCAAGTGTTTTGGACGTAAGGAAGGGTGAATTTTTTCTTCATAAGACGCTCGTGCAAGGTCTGGATCCTGTTCTAAGCTCTCTGTCGAGTTGTCCATAAAAAAGGCCAAGGAGTGTGCATGGCGGTTCCCGGATTCAAAGTAGTCATGGCCTTGAGTGTCGTCACCCTGCTGACCGCATGCGACGAGAAAAAGCCCGTGCAGGAATACCTGCCACGGGTGTTCGTGCAAGTCGTCAAGCCAGCGGATTACGCGGCCCCGGTTACCCTCACCGGAGATATCCAGGCACGGGTACAGACAGAGCTGTCTTTTCGCGTGGGCGGCAAGATCATCCAGCGCTCGGTGGACGTCGGTGATCGCGTGACAGCCAAGCAAGTGCTGGCCCGGCTCGACCCCAAGGATTTGCAGACCAACGTCGACTCGGCCCAGGCACAAGTGTTGGCTGAACAGGCGCGAGTGACGCAGAGCGCGGCGGCGTTCGTGCGCCAGCAAAAACTCTTGCCCAAGGGCTACACCAGCCAGAGCGAATTCGACTCGGCCCAGGCAGCCTTGCGCAGCAGCCAGAGCGCCTTGAGCGCCGCCCAGGCGCAGTTGGCCAATGCCAGGGATCAGTTGAGTTATACGGCGCTGATCGCCGACGCGCCGGGGATCATTACCGCGCGTCAGGCGGAAGTCGGCCAGGTGGTTCAGGCGACGATGCCGATCTTCAGCCTGGCCCGTGACGGCGACCGCGATGCGGTGTTCAACGTTTATGAATCCTTGCTGGCCGAGAAGCCGAGCGATGAAACCATTGTCCTGAGCCTGCTCGACAACCCGGCGATCAAAACCACCGGCACCGTGCGCGAAATCACCCCGGCGGTGTCGGCGCAATCCGGTACCGTGCAGGTCAAGGTCGGCCTCAACAGTCTGCCCGACGGCATGCAATTGGGCTCGGTGGTGAGTGCCACGGCCAGGGGATCGGGCAAGTCGGTCGTTGAGTTGCCGTGGTCGGCGCTGACCAAAAACATCAGTGAACCCGCTGTCTGGATTGTCGATGACAAGGGCAAGGCCCAGTTGCATTCGGTCACTGTCGGCCGCTACCTGACCGGCAAGGTCATCATCAGCGGCGGGTTGAAAGACGGCGACAAAGTCATCATCGCGGGCGGACAACTCTTGCACCCCGACATGGACGTCGAAATTGCCGAAAACACTTACAAGGATCTGACGTGGGGAGCCAAGCCATGAAGCCTTTATGGGCGTTGTCCATCGGGCTGGTGCTGAGCGCCTGTTCCAAAAACGAACCGCCGCCGGCGCCGGTACGGCCGGTGCTGTCGATCAAGGTCCAGACCTTGAACGAAGAGGACCTGGGCCGCTTCGCCGGCAGCATCCAGGCGCGCTATGAAACCGATACCGGGTTCCGCGTGGGCGGGCGAATCGCCAGCCGTAACGTCGATGTCGGCACCGAAGTGCAGAAGGGCACATTGCTCGCCACCCTCGATCCTTCGGATCAGCAGAACCAATTACGCTCGGCCCAGGGCGACCTGGCGAAAATCCAGGCGCAACTGATCAACGCCAAGGCCACTGCCCAGCGCCAGCAAGCCCTGTTTGACCGCGGGGTTGGCGCCCAAGCGCAACTCGACGCGGCCAACACGGACCTGAAAACCACCCAGGCCTCTCTCGATCAGGCTCGCGCAGCCGTCAACCAGAGCAAAGACCAGTTGGGCTACACCGAGCTGCGTGCCGACCATAAAGCCGTGGTCACCCAGTGGAGCGCCGAGGCCGGGCAAGTGGTGTCGGCCGGTCAGCAAGTGGTGACCCTGGCGCAACCGGACATCAAGGAAGCGGTGATCGACCTGCCCGATACCCTGGTCGATCAACTGCCCAGCGATGTGGTGTTTCTGGTCGCTGCGCAGCTGGATCCGAGCATCAACACCACCGCCATCATCCGCGAGATCGAACCTCAGGCTCAAAGCGCCACACGCACCCGTCGCGCCCGCCTGACGCTGGCCGAAACGCCAGATGGCTTTCGCCTGGGGACGGCCATCAGCGTCACCCTGAGCACGGCGATCAAGCCGCGCATCGAGTTGCCTGTCACCGCGCTGCAGGAGGTCGATGGCAAGCCACGGATCTGGGTGATCGATGCACAGAGTAAAACCGTCTCTCCCCGTGACATCACCGTGATCAGCCGTACCGACAGCACCGTGGTGCTGGCCGGTGGCGTGAAGAACGGCGAGCGGGTGGTCAGTGCCGGTGTGAACAGCCTCAAGCCGGGGCAGAAAGTGAAATTCGACGAGGACAGTCAATGAAAGGGCCTTTCAACCTCTCGGAATGGGCCCTCAAGCATCAGTCGTTCATCTGGTATCTGATGTTCGTCGCGTTGTTGATGGGTGTGTTCTCGTACTTCAACCTGGGGCGCGAAGAAGACCCTTCGTTCACCATCAAGACCATGGTGATCCAGAGCAAATGGCCGGGGGCGACCCAGGAGGAAACCCTCAAGCAGATCACCGACCGGATCGAGAAAAAGCTCGAAGAGCTCGACTCCCTCGACTACGTGAAAAGCTACACGCGCCCCGGTGAGTCCACGGTGTATGTGTACCTGCGCGACACCACCAGTGCCAAGGACATCCCGGAAATCTGGTACCAGGTGCGCAAGAAGATCAACGACATCAAGTACCAGTTTCCGCAAGGCATCCAGGGGCCGTCGTTCAACGACGAATTCGGTGACGTCTTCGGGTCGATCTACGCCTTCACCGCCGACGGCCTGACCCTGCGTCAGCTGCGCGACTACGTGGAACAGGCGCGCATGGAAATTCGTGGCGTGCCGGGGCTGGGCAAGATCGAAATGGTCGGCCAGCAGGACGAGGTGCTGTACCTGAACTTCTCCACACGCAAACTCGCAGCGCTGGGCATCGATGAGCGACAGGTGGTGCAGAGCCTGCAATCTCAGAACGCCGTGACCCCGGCGGGTGTCATCGAGGCCGGGCCGGAGCGGATTTCGGTGCGCACTTCTGGGAAGTTCGCTTCGGAGAAAGACCTGGCCGAGGTCAACCTCAAGCTCAACGACCGCTACTATCGTCTGGCCGACATTGCCGAAATCAGCCGCGGTTATGTCGATCCGGCCTCGCCGGAATTTCGCTACAACGGCAAACAGGCCATCGGCCTGGCGATTGCCATGCAGAAGGGTGGCAACGTCCAGGCATTCGGCAAGGCCTTGCACGCTCGTATGGACCAGTTGACCGCCGACCTGCCGGTGGGTGTCGGCATTTACAACGTCTCCGACCAGGCCGTGGTGGTGGAAGAGGCCGTCGGCGGCTTTACCAGTGCCTTGTTCGAGGCGGTGGTGATCGTGCTGCTGGTCAGCTTCGTCAGCCTTGGCGTGCGCGCCGGGCTGGTGGTGGCGTGCTCGATCCCGTTGGTGTTGGCGATGGTGTTCGTGTTCATGGAATACAGCGGCATCACCATGCAGCGGATTTCCCTCGGTGCACTGATCATCGCCCTCGGCCTGCTGGTGGACGATGCGATGATCACCGTGGAAATGATGGTCACGCGCCTGGAAATGGGCGAGACCAAGGAGCAGGCGGCAACCTTCGCCTACACCTCCACGGCGTTCCCGATGCTCACCGGTACGCTGGTGACGGTGGCGGGCTTCGTGCCGATCGGCTTGAACGCCAGCTCCGCCGGTGAGTACACCTACACCCTGTTTGCGGTGATCGCCTGCGCGATGCTGGTGTCATGGGTAGTGGCGGTGTTGTTTGCGCCGGTGATCGGCGTGCACATTCTCAGTACCAACGTGAAACCCCATGAAGGCGAACCGGGGCGCATCGGCAAGGCGTTCAACGGCGGGCTGCTGTGGTGCATGCGCAATCGCTGGTGGGCCATCGGCATCACCGTGCTGTGCTTTGTACTGGCGGTGTTCAGCATGCGCTACGTGCAGAACCAGTTCTTCCCGTCGTCGGATCGCCCGGAAATCCTGGTGGACCTGAACCTGCCGCAAAACGCCTCGCTCGACGAAACCCGCCGGGCGGTCGATCGCCTTGAGGCCACGCTCAAGGACGATCCGGACATCGTGCGCTGGAGCACCTACGTCGGCCAGGGCGCGATCCGTTTCTACCTGCCACTGGACCAGCAACTGCAAAACCCGTTCTACGCGCAGTTGGTGATCGTCAGCAAAGGCCATACCCGTGAAGCCATGATGCAGAAGCTTCGCGATCGCTTGCGCAACGACTTCGTCGGCATCGGCGGTTATGTCCAGGCACTGGAAATGGGCCCGCCGGTAGGGCGTCCGATCCAGTACCGGGTCAGCGGCAAGGACATCGACCAGGTGCGCCGACATGCCATTGACCTGGCCACGGAGCTGGACAAGAACCCGCACATTGGCGAGATCATCTACGACTGGAACGAGCCGGGCAAAGTGCTGCGCATCGACATCGCCCAGGACAAGGCGCGGCAGTTGGGGCTGTCCTCCGAAGACGTTGCCGCCCTGATGAACGGCATCGTCAGCGGCCAGACGGTGACTCAGGTCGATGACGATATCTACCTGATCAACGTGGTCGGTCGCGCGGTGGATTCCGAACGCGGTACGCCGGAAACCCTGCAGAACCTGCAAATCGTCACGCCGAGCGGCACGTCGATTCCGTTGCTGGCGTTTGCCACCGTGCGCTACGAACTGGAGCAACCGCTGGTGTGGCGTCGCGATCGCCTGCCGACCATCACCATCAAGGCGGCGATACGCGACGAGATCCAGCCGACGGACCTGGTGAAAATCCTCAAGCCGTCCATCGACGCTTTCGCTGCCAAACTGCCGGCGGGCTACAAGGTCGCCACCGGTGGTACGGTGGAGGAAAGCGGCAAGGCCCAGGGCCCGATTGCCAAGGTTGTGCCGCTGATGCTGTTCCTGATGGCGACCTTCCTGATGATCCAGCTGCACAGCGTGCAGAAGCTGTTCCTGGTGGCCAGTGTCGCGCCGCTGGGGCTGATCGGCGTGGTGATCGCGCTGGTGCCGACGGGCACGCCGATGGGCTTCGTGGCGATCCTCGGGATTCTGGCGCTGATCGGTATCATCATCCGTAACTCGGTGATCCTGGTGACCCAGATCGAAGAGTACGAGCAGAAGGGCTACGCGCCGTGGGATGCGGTGGTACAGGCCACCGAACATCGACGTCGGCCGATCCTGCTGACCGCTGCGGCGGCGAGCATGGGGATGATCCCGATTGCCCGGGAAGTGTTCTGGGGGCCGATGGCCTACGCAATGATCGGCGGGATCGTCATCGCCACCTTGCTGACGCTGCTGTTTTTGCCGGCGCTGTATGTGGCCTGGTACAAGATTCGCGAGCCGAAGAAAGAGGCTGTTTAGAAAGCGAGCGCTGCGCGCTCTATTCGCGGGCAAGCCCGCTCCCACAGTTGACCGCGTACTCCTGTGGGAGCGGGCTTGCCCGCGAAGGCGTCAGAACAAACGCTGCAAATTTGTCGGCATTACACCTTACGCCACACACTCGCCAACCAAGGCTGTTGCTCCCGCGGCAGCCCGGCCGGCCGGTAGTAATGTTCCAGCTCCACAAACCCTGCCTCGATCAACAAATGCTGCCAGGCCGCCAGGTCGTGATACGACCCATAACGCGGCCCGTTCCAGCCTTCCTGATTCTCGCCACGGGGGTTGGAACTGAACAACACTCCACCCGGTTTCAGCGCCCCCCACAACTGCTTCAACACCCGCGGTAATTCCTGACGCGGAACATGAAACAGCACCGCGTTGGCAAAGATTCCGTCGAAGCGCTCGGCCGGCAGATCAAGCTTCAGGAAGTCCTGCTGCCATACCTCGCAACCACTGTCCTCACGGGCCATCTGCGCGAATTTTTCCGAACCGTCGAGGCCGACAGCCTTGTGGCCCATACGGGTGAACGCCTGCAAATCACGCCCCGGCCCGCAGCCGAAATCGAGAATGTCGAAAGGCGCATCGCCCTGAATATGCCGCAACAGGGCATCAATGTTCTGGCTGACGTCGTGATCGCGGGTGCCTTCGCGGAAGTCTTCGGCCACTGCGTTGTAATGGCCCAGGGTGGTAGCGGTGATCTGTTCGAGGTCGTCGGGCGTCTGTTTCATCGTCGGGCTGCGCGGGCAATTGAGATTTGGCCAATATACGCCATCAAGTTGGGGGCTGCTTCGTCCGACCGCGGCCCGAGCCATTCGCGAGCAAGCCCGCTCCCACACTTAACCGCGTCGAACAAATGGTTTGTGTTCGCCAGAGACCAAGTGTGGGAGCGGGCTTGCTCGCGAAAGCTGCATCACTGACAACGGATTACTAAAGCCTGGCTCAACTTTTTTTCATCCCCAAACATTCAATGGAGTGATCCACCATCGCCTTGGCAATCTCCAGCAAATGCCAGATCGAAAACACCATCGCCCGGTCGGCCCCCTTGAGCCGATCGCCACATTGATACGCCGTGACCGAGGCACAACGCAGCAGATCGGCGACATAGAGTTGGGTGTCTTCGAAGCTCACGTCCTTGCTGACGTTGTAGAAGCGCATTTCATCGGGTGGTGCGGGTTGCTTGCCGGTGAGATAGAAATCAATGGCGCGGTACAGCGCGGAACGATCCCTGAGTGAATCGTCGGTGACGGTTTCGTTGGCGGGATTTTCGGGAGGTGGATCGGGAACGGATTTTTTCATGAGTGTTGCTCCTATTGCTGCATGGGAGCCATCACTTATCGCCCACTAAACGATTGGGTGGCGGCTGTACGCAGGTTAGTAGGCCGGTCAATAGGAAAACCGGTGCACCCGAAGGTGCCCCACGCACAGCCACCATATTCTGCATGCGGCAAAACTTGCCGGACATGAGCATGGAATCGCTATGCGCCTATTGTTCCGGGCTACTAAACCCGATCACTGATGAGCAGTGACGGACCGAGACTAGCCACCGGATTTGGCAGGCGCAAGCGAGCGAAATGATCTAGGAAACGTCCTGCAAAGGAAAGGGAACGGGCCTTCGGAATCGCTGATTTTCCTGTGCGAAATATCGCCGGGATCTTCACTTACCGCTTGTTCAACCCCCGCGCCAACCGATCCCCACCCAACTGAATCACAGCCACCACCGCCACCAGCAACACAATCACCGTCAACATGATCTGGCTATCAAAGCGCTGATACCCATACCGATAGGCAATGTCCCCCAGTCCACCGGCGCCAATCGCCCCGGCCATGGCCGACGAATTGATCATGGTGACCAAGGTGATGGTGAACCCGCCCACAATCCCCGGCAGCGCCTCAGGCAACAACACATGCCAAACGATGTGCCAGCGCCGGCAGCCCATGGCTTGCGCCGCTTCGATCAATCCATGATCGACCTCGCGCAAGCTGACTTCGGCAATGCGTGCAAAGAACGGCGTGGCCGCGATGGTCAGCGGCACCACGGCCGCCCACACGCCGTAGGTGGTGCCGACGATGAGCCGGGTGAACGGAATCAGCGCCACCATCAAAATCAGAAACGGAATCGAGCGGAACAAATTCACGAACGCGCCCAGTGCGCGGTTCAACGCCGGGGCTTCGTAGATGCCGCCCCTGGAGCTGGTGACCAGGATCACCGCCAGCGGGATGCCCGCCAACAGCGCGATCAACGACGACACGCCGACCATCAGGAACGTGTCGATGAAACCCTGCAGCAAGCGATCAAACCACATAGCCCAGCACCTCCACCTGTTGCGCCCATTGGCCGGCGCGTTGACGCAATTGCTCGGCACCGAGAGTCGAGCCGGTCACCGCCAGCAGCAGTTGCCCGAGGGCATGGCCCTGAATTCGTTCCACGCCGCCTTGCAGCAATCGCACACGGCCTCCGAGGGCGCTGAACAGTGCCGCCAGATCCGGTTCGTCGCGTTGGCTGCCGGTGAACTGCAGGCGCAGGACCACGGCATCGGCCAAGGATTCTGGCTGCGCCTGCAAACGGCTCTGCAGCTCTTTCGGCAATGCGTGTTGTAACGGCGCCAGCAATGTCTTGCTGACCTCATGTTGCGGATTGCCGAACACTTCCCACACCGGCCCTTGCTCGGCGATGCGCCCGTGTTCGAGCACGACCACGCGATCACAGATCTCACGGATCACCGCCATCTCGTGGGTGATCAGCACAATGGTCAGGCCCAGGCGCTGATTGATTTCGCGCAGCAGGCCGAGGATCGATTGCGTGGTTTCCGGGTCGAGCGCCGAGGTGGCTTCGTCGCACAGCAGAATTTCCGGGTCATGCACCAGCGCCCGGGCGATGCCCACGCGCTGTTTCTGCCCGCCGGACAACTGCGCCGGGTAAGCCTTGTGCTTGGCCTGCAAGCCCACCAGTTCCAGCAGTTCACGGACCTTCTGCTCCCGTTGTTCCCTGGGCACGCCGGCGACTTTCAGCGGTAGCTCGACGTTCTGCCAAACGGTCTTGGCCGACATCAGGTTGAAGTGCTGGAAGATCATGCCGATGCGCCGACGCAGCGCCACCAGGCGGTCTTCGTCGAACTCGCCGATGTCCACTTGATCGATCAGTACCCGACCACTGCTCGGCTGTTCCAGGCGATTGATGGTGCGGATCAGCGACGACTTGCCGGCGCCGCTGCGACCGATGATGCCGAACACTTCGCTGCGCTGGATCGCCAGGTCGATGCCGTGCAACGCGGCCACCGGACCTTGCTGGCCGTTGTAGGTTTTACCCAGGTTGATGAAGCGCACATGAGCACGATTGAGCTCGGGATGCAGCTCGGTTTGTTCAGCGCGTCGAGGCTCTGGAAGCTCCAGTCGCCGTTGGATGGCGGCGGTCATGTTCAGCTTTCCCAGCCGGCTTGATAGAGCTTGCCGTGAGCCTTATCCAGCGCGGCGCGCACAGCCGGTGAGTGCTGATAGATGTCGACGAACTTGATCAGGCGCGGGTCGGTTTTGCTCTTGGGCTGGATCACGAACTGAATCACGTACTCCTTGTGATCGAGGCCGTCGAACAGCAGCGCTGAGCCCGCATCGAAGGTTTTCGACAAGCGAATGTAGGCTGGGTAGCCCTGCACCAGATCGGCATCGTCATAGGCGCGTACCAGTTGCACGGCTTCGACCTGGAGGATCTTGATGTGCTTCGGGTTGGCGATGATGTCTTCTTCGGTGGCCTTGTAGCCGACGCCGGGCTTGAGGGTGATCAGTCCGGCCTTGGCCAGCAGCTGCAAGCCTCTACCGCTGTTGATCGGGTCGTTGGCGATGGCCACGCTGGCGCCTTGCGGCAGTTCGTCGAAGCTTTTGTATTTCTTCGAGTAGAGGCCGACGTTGTTGATGATCCCCGGCGCGAACGGTACCAGGTCGAAACCCGAGGCGGCCTTGGCGTTTTCCAGGAAGGGGATGTGCTGGAAGTAGTTCACGTCGATGTCGCCGGCGGCGAGGCTGACGTTCGGCGCGATCCAGTCGGTGAACTCCACCAGCTCGACTTTCAGGCCTTGTTTGGAGGCCTCTTCGACGGCCGCTTCAAGGGGAATGGCGAAGGCAGCGGTGGTACCGATTTTCAGCGGCGCGTCGGCGGCGAAAACCGCAGAGCTGAACAGGCCGAGGGCCAGGGCCAGTGCTTTGACTGGGTGAGAGAGGTAGTGCTTTTTCATGATGAGTAATCCAGTCAGTGCATTAATTTTTTGGTGTCTGGTGGGGCCTCTTCGCGAGCAAGCCCGCTCCCACATTTGGAATGCATTCCCCTGTGGGAGCGGGCTTGCTCGCGAAGCTTTTAGCGTCGGAAAGTCGAACCGATGTGTTGCTCAGGCAAAAACGCCCCTTCGCGAAACAGCTTTTGACGCAAGGTCCCGCTGTCATAAGCGGTCTTGTACGAGCCCCGCCACTGCAACTCGGGGATCACCAGTTCGATGAAATCCTCATAGCTTTCCGGCGTGACGATGCGGGTCAGGTTGAAGCCATCCAGCCCGGTTTCGGCGATCCAGGATTCCAGTTCATCCGCCACTTGTTGCGGTGAGCCGACCACGGTGATGTAACGCCCGCCGAGGGCGTGTTGCTCCAGCAGTTTGCGCCGGGTCCAGTCGTTGTTTTGCAGGTGCTTGGTGGCGGACTGGATCGCGTTGCTCTTCACGTACTGGATCGGCTCGTCGATTTCATATTGGGAAAAATCGATCCCGGTGGACGCCGAAAAGTGCGCCACGCCAGCCTCGGCACTGGCGTAGCTCAGGTACTCGGCGTGCTTGACCCAGGCCAGCTCTTCGGTGGCGCCGACGATCACGTTCAGGCCCATGAACACTTTGATGTCCTCGGGATTGCGCCCGGCTTCGACGGCGCTGGCGCGCACCTTGTCCACCTGGGCCTTGGTCGATGGTTTGTTCTGGCCACTGATGAACACGCACTCGGCATGTCGCCCGGCGAACAACAAGCCGCGATCCGAACTGCCGGCCTGGAACAGCACCGGTGTGCGCTGGGGCGAGGGTTCGCACAGGTGATAACCCTCGACCTGATAGAACTCGCCCTTGTGCTCGACCTTGTGCACTTTGTCCGGTTGCGCGTAGATCCGCTGCCGTGGATCGTTGAGCACAGCGCCGTTTTCCCAACTGCCTTCCAGGAGTTTGTAGAGCACCTCCAGGTACTCGTCGGCCTGGTCATAACGACGGTCATGCTCGACCTGTTCGCTCAGGCCCATGGCCTTGGCGGCGCTGTCGAGATAGCCGGTGACGATGTTCCAGCCGACTCGCCCACGGCTCAGGTGATCCAGTGTCGACAGGCGGCGGGCGAACAGATACGGCGCTTCGTAGGTGAGGTTGGCAGTCAGGCCGAAACCGAGGTTTTTCGTCACCGCGGCCATGGCCGACACCAGCAGCAACGGGTCGTTGACCGGCAACTGGATCGACTCTTTGAGCGGCACGTCCACCGAGTTCTGGTAGACGTCGTAGACCCCGACGATGTCGGCGATGAACAGGCCGTCAAACAACCCGCGCTCCAGCAGTTGCGCCAGTTCGATCCAGTATTCGATTGTGTTGTAGCGGGTGGACGTGTCGCGCGGGTGCGTCCACAAGCCATGGTTGATGTGCCCGATGCAGTTCATGTTGAACGCGTTGAGCAGGATCTTCTTCTTGGCCATTCAGATGGTCCCCCGCAGTGGCGGGTTTTCATCGTTGAGGTAGTAATTGCCGACGGCGTGGTACTTCCAGCGCACCGGGTCGTGCAGGGTGTGCACCCGGGCGTTGCGCCAGTGGCGGTCGAGGCCGTGTTCGATCAGGGTCGCCTGGCTGCCGGCCAATTCGAACAGCGTGCTGCCGGCGGCCAGGGAGATTTCGGTGCTCAGGGCGCGGGCTTCGGCGACGGCAATCGACGCGGCCGCGACGGTCTCGGCGTTCGCATCGGCCTGGGCCTGGTCGAGGTATTCACCGGCCCGCTCCAGCAGTGCCTCGGCGGCGTGCAGGCGAATGCTCAGGTGGCCGAAGCTCTTGAGGGTCAGTGGATCGTCCGTGGCTTTTTCGTGGGTGGCGTCGATCCACGGCCGGGTTTTGGTGCGCACGAAGTGCAGCGCATCTTCATACGCGGCGCGGGCGATGCCGGTGTCGATGGCGGCATGGAGAATCTGCGCCAGCGGGCCGACCGGGGTCGGGCGTTCGAAGGCGCTTTGAAAGGGGATGACATCTTCGGCCGCGACGTAGACATCTTCGAACACCACCGAACCGCTGCCGGTGGTGCGCTGACCGAAGCCGCTCCAGTCGTCAATTACGGTGAGGCCCTTGCTGTTGCGCGGGACGAACGCCAGTTGCTGCACGCCGTTTTCATCCACCACCGAGGTGGGAATGCGCTGGGCATAGATCGCGCCTGTGGCGTAGAACTTGCGACCATTGATGCGATAGCCGCTGCCATCGCGGGTCAGGCTGGTGATGCGATCGTGGGCGGTTTTGGTGCCGAGTTCGGCCAACGCATTGCCGAAGCGCTGGCCGGCCAGAACCTCGGCGTACAGGCGTTGCTTCCGCTCGTGGTTGCCGTTCACCCGC
Source organism: Pseudomonas sp. GW821-FHT02A08 (assembly GCF_059422045.1). Classification (NCBI taxonomy): domain Bacteria; kingdom Pseudomonadati; phylum Pseudomonadota; class Gammaproteobacteria; order Pseudomonadales; family Pseudomonadaceae; genus Pseudomonas; species Pseudomonas sp. GW821-FHT02A08. Next base: position 75,106 of record NZ_JBWKWD010000009.1, on the reverse strand, counting down.
AGTACTTCGAGGGCATAGAAATGGTTCTGCGGAATCTGCCCCAGGGAGCCGTCGGCCCGGGCGATCAAGGCGATGACCTTGGCCAGGGTGACATTGGAAACACCGGCGCCGCCGTATTCCTTTGGCACGCTGATGCCCCACAGGCCCGAGCGGGAAAACACTTCCAGTTCCGGGTGTGGCAAGCGGCGCTCGCGATCGCGTGTGGCGCTGTCGCGTTTGAAGTCTTCGGCAAGGTCGCTGGCGACGATCAGGGCTTGTTCATCGCTGGTGATGACCGCGACGTGGTGAGAACTTGTCATGTGTTTCTCCAGAGCTCTGGCAAAAAGTGTTCTGGTCGTCAGATCCAGGAATGGCGATTAGGCAGCGTGCCGTTGAGGCGATAGGCGCCGATCGCGTGATACTTCCAGCGCACCGGATCGTGCAGGGTGTGCACCCGGGCGTTGCGCCAGTGTCGGTCGAGGTTGAATTCGGCGAGGGTCGCGCGGCTGCCGGCCAGTTCGAGCAGCTTTTCGCTGGTCAGCAACGAAATCTCGGTGGTCAGCACCTTGGCTTCGGCCACGGCAATCGAGGCGCGGGCGGCAGACTCGGCAGTGAGGGGGGCGGCGCTGACGTCATCGAGCACTTGCCCGGCCTTGCGCAGCAGCGCTTCGGCAGCGTGCAATTCGATTTTCAACCTGCCGATATCGGCGATCACGTACAGGTCATCACTGGCGCGCTCGACCTTGGCGTCGATCCACGGCCGTGCGCGGGTTTTCACGAAATCGATGGCGTCGTCGATGGCGCCCCGGGCGATACCGGCGTCGATGGCCGCTTGAATCAGTTGGGAGACGGCGCCCTGGATGTTCGGCGTGTCGTTGATCCGCCAGTTATCCACAACCAGTTCGGGATCGGCCTGCACGTTGTTGAGCAAAATCGTGCCACTGGCGGTGGTGCGCTGACCAAACCCGGACCAGTCATCGACGATGCGCAACCCCGGTGTACCGCGCCGGATGAACGCCAGCACTTGTTTGCCATCGTCGTTCAATGCCTTGACCGCAACCCAATGGGCGAACAGCGCACCAGTGGAATAGAACTTCTGGCCGTTGAGGACTCCGTCAGCGGTGATGCGCGCCTTCAGTTCCAGGGTATTTTTGGTGCCGCGTTCCGGCCCCGCATTGCCGATACGCCAGCCATCCAGGACGCTTTTGAACAGTTGTCTTTTCTGCGCTTCGGTGGCGCTGCCGAGGATCAGGTTAAGAATGCCGAACTGGTTTTGCGGGATCTGCCCAAGCGCCGGGTCGGCGGCGGAAATGATTGCGAAGACCTCGGCCAGGGTGACGAACGAAACCTGCGGGCCACCGTACTCGCGGGGGACGGAAATACTGCCCAGGCCGCTGCGGGTGAACTGTTCTATTTCAGACCATGGGAGCTTGCGCAACTGGTCACGCTTGGCTGCTTGCAGGCGGGCGACTTGCGCCAGTTCGTGGGCGGCCTTGATGGCTTGAGCATCGTTGCGCAGGACTTTTGCGGGCAACAACAGCGGGGCGATGTCCAGGTCACTCTGGACGTTTGCATCTGCCAGACTGGACATCAGTGCCGCTCCTTGGCTGCACGCAATGCCCTGGCGATCTGCACTGGGGTGATTGTGTTCCGGACCATATCTACCTCACATCTTATGGAAGCGCCGCTTGTGGCAGCGCATGAAATCAAGGATGTCCGGTGGTCCGGTGTATATACCCTAAACGCGTATAAATAATTTATGAACTAACTTTTAGGAATATAGATAGAAGGATGATTCCGTCGCAGACGTCTCTTTATCGTCTACGGGGTTCAGCAGCCTTGAGGGGCTGTTTCTTCGGGACTTTCAGATAAGGATTGGCGCAACCGATCTTCAGCGTGCGGGCCGGCGCCCAACGGGAGTTGTTGCCCACCCGATCGAGAATGCAGTACGTCACTTCCAGCCGCAGATCTTCGCCGGCTTCGAGGATGATGGCCGGCGGTATCCACACCTGGATCGGCTGACCTACATCGGTGGACTTGAGCCGTGGCAGATCCATGCGCACATCGCCCCAGCGCAGGGTGATTTCGTCGTCGACGGCCATGTTCAGGTACGGCTCGATGGTCAAGGGAACACCGCGTTTGACTTGGCTTGGATTGACCCCCTGACGGCGAATCGCCTCGGGAATGCTCACCGGTGCCAGGCACTGGTTTTCATCGCCGCACAGCGCCGAGGGCTGGCCGCCTGGACAGTCGAGTTTGATCTGCACGTGTTGACTGGCCGATACCGCCGGGCCCCGGCCAATCTGCATGACCCGGTAGTGAATGCGCGAGGTACCGTTGGTGACAAAACTCTCAGGCACCCGCAACTGCACCGGTCGGCCGACATCGCTGGCCGTCAGCACGCGGGAGGCCACGTAGCAGTTGTCCCAGAACAGTTCGATCAGGTCTCCTGCGTCCATGGCGGGGTAGGGCGCCACATCGATCAGCAGGTGCGCCGCGCAAGTGACGTTAATGCCGGTCTTGTTGGATTGCGCCAGGGTCGGGGCCGCAAGCCCGGATTTGTTCGAGGTGCTTTTCATGAAGTCTCCTTGAAGTCTTGCAACGAAGTCCGTTTCTGGGAAATCAAAAACTAAATATCGAACAGCAAAACCATTCATTACTTTTAATTGAAATAATGAGTCTGGCGGGAAGGGTGACGTTGTTCGGAGACTAGATAAGAGTCACGGGGAACTGGTGTCAATGAGATTTGTTAGTTGTGGGAGGGTGCGTGGTGTTATTCAGAAAGTTCCTACGGAGCCAAGTAAGTAAACCATGCTGGTGTGTCGAATTTGTCCGCTGAAAGTGGCCAGATCATGGCGACTTTTTGCTCGTGGTCGGCCAAGTGCCGGGAAAGGAGTTTGGTGGGGAGAGGGCGTTTAATTGTTGCGGTACATATATATGTACCGCGCGCGCGTACAAAATATGTATATCGAATAGAGGGTGGTTAGTTTGGTATTGATGAGGAATTTTTTGTGGGGTGTCACTTCCATCCATGGAAGGTGACTGTTGTTGAGCGGGTTTTTTAGTTGTGAGCGTTATTCAGGAACTTGCTCAGGAACTGTTTCGTCCGCTCTTCTTTCGGGTTGGCAAACAATGCCTTAGCTTCGCCTTGCTCGACGATCACACCCTTGTCGAAAAACACCACTCGGTTGGCCACGTCCCGGGCAAAGCCCATTTCGTGGGTAACGATCACCATGGTGCGCTTCTCTTCGGCCAGACCGCGGATGGTCGCCAGCACCTCGCCCACCAGTTCCGGGTCGAGGGCCGAGGTCGGCTCATCGAACAGGATCACTTCGGGCTCCATCGCCAGTGCCCGGGCAATCGCCACGCGCTGTTGCTGGCCACCGGAGAGGCGACGCGGGTAAGCGTCCTCCTTGCCCGCCAGACCGACCTTGGCCAACAGTTTTTTACCCAGGGCAACAGCGTCGTCGCGCGGTGTCTTCTTGACCACGATCGGGCCTTCGATGACGTTTTCCAGGGCGGTGCGATGGGGGAACAGGTTGAAGTTCTGGAACACGAAGCCCACATGCTGGCGCAAACGTCGCACCAGGCTCTGCTGCTGGTTCAGGGGGCGGCTGGTATCGACTTCGATATCGCCGACCTTGATCCGGCCGCTGGTGGGTTCTTCCAGGAAATTCAGGCAGCGCAGGAAGGTGGTCTTGCCTGAACCGCTGGGGCCGATGATCGCGACCACCTCGCCTTCCTTGACCTCAAGATCGATGCCATTGAGCACGACTTGACCCTTGAACTGCTTTGTCAGTTTTTCCACGACAATCATTGGGTCAGGACTCCTGGTCGTGCCGATTGACCCGCGCTTCCAACTGGTTCTGCAGGTGCGACAGCACCGTGGCCAGGACCCAGTAGATCAGTGCAGCGGCAAGATACATGGTGAAGATTTCGAAGGTACGGGCAGTGATCAGTTGTGCCTGGCGGAACAGCTCCGGCACCTGGATGGTAGCGGCCAGCGCGGTGTCCTTGACCAGCGAAATGAAGCTGTTGCCCAGCGGCGGCAAAGCCGTGCGCATCGCTTGCGGCAGGATGGCCCGGCGCAGGGTCTGCGCGCGGGTCATGCCGATACTGGCAGCGGCTTCCCACTGGCCGCGCTCGATGGAGCTGATCGCGGCACGCAGGATTTCACAGGCATAGGCGGCCATGTTCAGCGAGAAGCCGATCAGGGCTGCCGGCAGTGGATCAAGTTCCAGACCCAATTGCGGCAAGCCGTAATAGATCACGAACAGTTGCACCAGCAACGGCGTGCCGCGAAAGAACGACACGTAGATGCGGGCGATCCAGCTCACCAGTTTGAAGCGCGACAGACGCATCAGCGCCAGGCCGAACCCCATCACCAGGCCGAAGAACATCCCGCCCAGGCTCAAGATCACTGTGTAGTACGCGCCCTTGAGCAGAAAGGGCACGGAGTCCAGTGCGAGTTGAAAAGCTTCTTCCATTATTGAGTGACGTCAGCGTTGAAGTATTTTTCCGAGAGCTTTTTCAGGGTGCCATCGGCGCGCAGCTTGTCGATCGCCTTGTTCACCGCGGCCAGCAGTTCAGGCTCGCCTTTGCGCAGGGCAATGCCGGCTTCCTGACGGGAGAACGCGTCACCGGCGGCGGTGGTGTCCTTGGCTTTCTTGGCGTATTCCAGTGCAGCCAGACGGTCGATCAGAATGGCGTCGATACGGCCGACACGCAGGTCCTGGAACTTGGTCGGATCATCTTCGTAGGTGCGGACGTCAGCGGTCGGCACATTGGTTTTCACCCACTCTTCGTAGTTGGTGCCCAGGCCTACGCCGACTTTCTTGCCACCCAGGTCGGCAGCGGTCTTGATGTTCAGCTCGGCGGCCTTCTTGGTCAGCACCAGCGCCTGGATACCGGAAACGGTGTAAGGCTCGGAGAAGTCGTACTTCTTCTTGCGTTCTTCGGAGATGGTCACCTGGTTGATCACTGCGTCCAGGCGCTTGGATTCCAGGGCCGCGAGGATGCCGTCCCATTTGGTCGGTTGCAGTTTGACCTTGACGCCCAGCTCTTTGGCCAGGGCTTCGGAGAACTCGACTTCGAAGCCGGTCAGTTTGCCGTCGGCATCGACGAAACTGAACGGTGGGTAAGTGCCTTCCAGGCCGACGTTGATCACGCCTTTGTCCTTGATTTGTTGCAGTTGCTCACCGGCAACCGCCTGGCCAATCAGGCCGGCGCTCAGTGCCAGGCCCAGCGAACCCACCAGCAGATTGCGACGTAGTGCGGAAAAATTCATGACAAGCCCCTGTGTTTTCTTATGGAAGACGCTTTAGGAAAGTTGGCAAATTCGGGATTCGGACGACTGCGATATCCTGCCCTAAAGCAGCTTATGCGTCTCGCTGCAAATTCGCCTGCGGCGTGACTATAAGGTGACGCCGTTAGATAGGAAAATAATAAATATTCTATTTATTATTCTTTATTTGAATATTAATTCAAATACGTTCCCACGCGAACGCGGGAACGATCAGTCAGAGAAAGTCTTTGTAGGCAAACAACGCCGGTGCCCCGCCGGTGTGCAGGAAGATAATCGGACCTTCGTCGAAACGCTGACGCCCGATCCCGTCCAGCAAGCCCGCCATGGCCTTGCCAGTGTAGACCGGGTCCAGCAGCAAGCCTTCCTGACTCGCCAGCAGCTTCACCGCCGCCAGTGTGCCGGCATTCGGTTCGCCATAACGCGGGGCGAAATATTCATCCCACAACTCGACCTTGAAAGCCTCCGGCAGATTCACGCCCAGCAACTCGGCGGTGCGTTCGGCCAGGCCTTGAACCTTTGGCCGCTGATCTTCATCGCTGCGCGAAACCGTCACGCCGATCACTGGCAGATCCGGCAATGCTTCACTCAGGGCCAATGCCAGGCCGCTGTGGGTACCGGCGCTGCCCGAGGCCAGGACCACGGCGGCGAACTTCAGACCGGTGTCCTTGATCTGCCCGGCCAGTTCCAGCCCGGCGCGCACGTAACCCAGGGCGCCCAGCGCATTGGAGCCACCGATCGGCACCAGGTACGGCTTCTTGCCGTTGCTGCGCAGTCGGTTGGCCAGGGCTTGCAGTTGCTCGTCGGCGTTGTCGAGGTTTTCCACCAGTTCGACTTTGGCATCGAACAGGTCGAGCAGCAGGCGGTTGCCGTTGCCGGTGTAATTGATGTCGTCAGTACCCAGAGGATTTTCCAGAAGGGCTACGCAGCCCAGTCCCAACTTGGCGGCAATGGCGGCTGTCTGGCGCACGTGGTTCGATTGCAGCGCGCCCGCCGTGATCAAGGTGTCGGCACCCTGGGCCAAGGCATCGGCGGCCAGGTATTCGAGTTTGCGCAGCTTGTTGCCGCCCATTGCCAGCGGCGTCAGGTCATCGCGCTTGACGTACAGGTCGCGGCCCAGCCAGGTCGACAGGCGTTCGAGTTTTTCCAGGGCGGTGGGCTGACCGAGCAGGTCGAGGCGGTTAAAGCGGGCGAGCTGTTGTTTGATCATGAGTCCGTACTGGCGGTTGAAGATCTCAGGACTATAGGCACGCCAAAAAGTTGGGGCAACCGCCAATCGCTTATAGCCAATCGAACTGAGCACAGCATTATTGGTTCTTAATTTGCCTCGCGACCCTTGCCGTAAAGTAATCCCCGTCAGTGCGGCCAGACAGTCCGGCCGCCCGCCCATGAGGAGTTTTTACCGTGAGTGAGCGTTCCAGCCATTGGCAATTGCAGACCATCGTCAGCCAGCTGCGCACGGCACGTGAACAGTGGCGTGCACAAAACGGCCGGGCCAGCGGCGAGCAGGGCGGTCGCGAATTGCCGTCCCGCGCAGCCATGGCGGACATTCTCGAAGCCCTGTGCGGTGCGCTGTTCCCGATGCGACTGGGGCCGGTTGACCTGCGCGAAGAGAGCGAAGATTTCTACGTCGGCCACACCCTCGATGTGGCGCTGAATGCGCTGTTGGCCCAGGCGCGACTCGAATTGCGCTACGCCGCGCGCCACAGTGCCCAGGCCGAGACTGAAGTCGAAGCCAAAACCATCCAGATCATTCAGGACTTCGCCCTCGCTTTGCCCGGGTTGCGCAGCCTGTTGGACAGCGACGTGCTCGCGGCCTATCACGGTGACCCGGCGGCGCGCAGCGTCGATGAAGTGTTGTTGTGCTACCCGGGGATTCTGGCGGTGATTCACCATCGTCTGGCCCACCATTTGTATCGCGCCGGGTTGCCGCTGCTGGCGCGGATCAGCGCGGAAATCGCTCATTCGGCCACCGGCATCGACATTCACCCAGGTGCGCAGATCGGCCGCAGTTTCTTCATCGACCACGGGACGGGCGTGGTGATTGGCGAGACGGCAATCATCGGCGAGCGCGTGCGGATCTATCAGGCGGTGACCTTGGGCGCCAAGCGCTTCCCGGCGGACGAAGACGGTCAGCTGCAGAAAGGCCAGCCACGGCACCCGATTGTCGAGGATGACGTGGTGATTTATGCCGGGGCGACGATTCTGGGGCGGATCACCATCGGCCAGGGCTCAACCATTGGCGGTAACGTCTGGCTGACCCGCAGCGTACCGGCGGGCAGCAACCTGACCCAGGCGAATCTGCAGCATGATGATGGGGCGCAAAAATAAGATCCCTGTCGTAGGACCTGTATGACTTGTAGGAGCTGTCGAGTGCAACGAGGCTGCGATCTTTTCCAATGCACCGCAAAATCAAGATCAAAAGATCGCAGCCTCGTTGCACTCGACAGCTCCTACAGAACCCCGTAAATCCCGCGTAATACCCTCCCTTGAGCTAGCGTATTAACACTACCGCCGAGCCCTGCGATTAGTCCTTAGCCCCCTATCCATGTTTAACTTGAACGTTCATTCAAGTTAAACCGGCGGTTCGCTGCCCGCTCACAACAGGAGGCTTGCCTTTGCTGAGTCTGATTTCTACAGCCACGTTTTACCCCCTCGAGGTGCACCGAACATGAGTGCATCGTCCATCCCTCCAAGCGGCCTGATCCGCATGAATCCGCCGGTGTTCTGGTTCTCGGCGAGTTTCATCCTGTTGTTTGGTGTCGTTGTCATCGCCATGCCCGAGCAGGCCGGTGCCTGGTTGCTGGCGGCGCAAAACTGGGCGGCCAACACGGTCGGCTGGTATTACCTGCTGGCGATGACCCTGTATCTGGTCTTCGTGGTGGTCACCGCCTTGTCCGGCTACGGCAAGATCAAGCTCGGTGCCGACCACGACGAACCCGAATTCAGTTATTTGTCCTGGGCTGGCATGCTGTTCGCCGCCGGGATCAGCATCACCCTGTTTTTCTTCTGCGTGTCTGAGCCGCTGACCCACATGCTGCAACCGCCCCAAGGCGAGGCCGGTACGGCGGATGCGGCGCGCCAGGCGATGCAGATTCTGTTTCTGCACTGGGGTCTGCATGGCTGGGGCGTGTTCGCCTTTGTCGGCATGGCGCTGGCCTACTTCGCCTACCGGCATAACCTGCCACTGGCCCTGCGCTCGGCGCTGTATCCGCTGATCGGCAAGCGCATCAATGGCCCCATCGGCTACGCGGTGGATGGCTTCGGCATCATCGCCACGGTGTTCGGCCTGGGTGCCGATATGGGCTTCGGTGTGTTGCACCTCAACTCGGGCCTGGACTACCTGTTCGGCATCGCCCACACCCAATGGATTCAGGTTGGCCTGATCACCTTGATGATGGGCGCGGCGATCATCGTTGCGGTCTCCGGCGTCGACAAGGGCGTGCGGGTCATGTCCGACATCAACATGCTGCTGGCCTGTGCGCTGTTGCTGTTCGTGTTGTTCGCCGGCCCCACGCAGCACTTGCTCAACACCCTGATCCAGAACCTCGGCGACTACCTCGGCGCCTTGCCGATGAAGAGTTTCGACCTCTACGCCTACGACAAACCCAGCGAATGGCTGGGCGGCTGGACTGTGTTCTACTGGGCCTGGTGGATTGCATGGTCGCCGTTCGTGGGCTTGTTCATCGCACGGATTTCCCGTGGCCGCACCATTCGCGAGTTCGTCTTCGGCGTGCTGTTGATTCCGCTCGGCTTTACCCTGGCGTGGATGTCGATTTTCGGCAACAGCGCCATCGATCAAGTGCTCAACCACGGCATGAGTGCGCTCGGCATGTCGGCCATCGACAATCCGTCGATGACGCTCTACCTGCTGCTGGAAACCTACCCGTGGAGCAAAACCGTCATCGCGGTGACGGTGTTCATCAGCTTCGTGTTCTTCGTCACCTCCGCCGACTCCGGCACCGTGGTGCTGTCGACGCTGTCCGCCAAGGGCGGCAACCCGGATGAAGACGGGCCGAAATGGCTGCGGGTGTTCTGGGGTGCGATGACCGCATTGGTAACCAGTGCGCTGCTGTTTTCCGGCAGCATCGATGCGCTGAAGTCGGCGGTGGTCCTGACCTCGCTGCCGTTCTCGCTGATCCTGCTGTTGATGATGTGGGGGCTGCACAAGGCGTTTTATCTGGAGTCGCAGAAGCAGATCGCGCAGATGCATTCACTGGCACCGGTGTCCGGTTCACGGCGGGGCGGTTGGCGTCAGCGCCTGAGTCAGGCGGTGCATTTCCCGTCGCGGGATGAGGTCTATCGCTTCCTCGACACCACGGTGCGTCCGGCGATTGAAGAGGTGTCCGCGGTGTTCCGGGAAAAGGGTTTGCACGTGGTCATGCACCCGGACCCGGCCCATGACAGCGTCAGCCTGGAAATCGGTCATGGCGACCAGCATCCGTTCGTTTATCAGGTGCAGATGCGCGGCTATTTCACGCCATCGTTTGCCCGTGGCGGCATGGGTTCCAAGCAACTCAACAATCGCCGCTATTACCGGGCCGAAGTGCATTTGAGCGAGGGCAGTCAGGACTACGATCTGGTCGGCTACACCAAGGAGCAGATCATCAACGACATCCTCGACCAGTACGAACGGCACATGCAGTTCCTGCATCTGGTGCGTTGATCAAGGCCTTCATGTCTCGGTGGTCAGCACCATGAACAACACCAGCGCCGCCACCGGGACACCGAACACGGCGCTGCCGACCACCAGTTCGGTGCTCAATGGCTGGCCGGCATGCACAATGCCGACTGCGCCGTTGATCAGCGTCAGCGCCAGCCACAGCAGGATAAAACCGTAGGCCAGGGTCTGGCGGGTGAAGCCGATTTTCTCGCCGATGTAGAGCATCAGCGCCAGGAGGATCAGGCCGAAGGTGATGATGATGGTGGTGTGCATGGTGTGTGCTTCCGCTGGATTTTTTTGCCTGACAAACCGCTATCGCGGTGTCTGTCTGAGCATAGTTAAACCAATCCACCATTGACCCGCAAAACCTGCCCGTTGACCCACGCCGAATCCGGTCCGACGAGGAAGGACACGACTCGGGCAATATCCTGCGGCTGACCGAGACGCTCCAGCGGCGCCATCTTCGCGAAATTCTGAATCTGCTCCTCACTCTTGCCGTGCAAAAACAACTCAGTCGCCACCGGCCCGGGTGCCACCGCATTGACGGTGATGTTGCGCCCGCGCATTTCCTTGGCGAATACCCGGGTCAGGGATTCCACTGCCGCTTTGCTGGCGATGTACACCGCATAGCCCGGCAGGTTCATGCCGACAGTGCTGCTGGAGAAGTTGATGATCCGGCCACCGCTGTTCAGGCGGGTCGCCGCTTCACGCAGGGTATTGAAGGTACCGCGAGCGTGGATGTTGAAGTTCTGCTCGAACAGCTCGTCGCTGTGTTGCGCCAGTGGCAGCACTTTGAGGATGCCGGCGTTGTTCACCAACACATCGACATTGCCCAGTTGGGTTTCTGTCTCGTCGAACATCCGGCGCACGTCGTCGGCATTGGCCACATCGGCCTTGATCGCTATGGCCTGGTGGCCGGCCTGACGCAGCTCCACCACCAGTCTGGAGGCTTCGGTGGCGCTGCTGGCGTAGTTGATGGCAACGGCGAAACCTTCGCTGGCCAATTGTTTGGCGATGACCGCGCCGATGCCGCGGGAGGCGCCGGTCACTATGGCAACTTTCGGAGTTTGATGAGTCATGTTGGTGTTCCTGTCGATGGGGTGTGAAGCCAATTTCACATGTTTACTCAGGCCGATAAATGCACGAGAGTTGCCTTGACTGTTCAATAATCGCCAACAATCGAGTGCCTGGAGTGAGCTGTGGACCAAGTCAAAGCGATGAAGATTTTTGTGCGGATCTACGAGCGCAGCAGCTTCACGCAGGCTGCCGATGACCTGAACCTGCCACGCGCAACACTGACCCACACCTTGAATCAGTTCGAGGCCTGGCTCGGTACGCGTTTGTTGGAGCGCAGCACGCGTAAAGTGCGTCCGACGCTGGATGGCGAGGCCTACTACCTGCGTTGCGTGCAACTGCTGGCAGAGCTGGAAGAAGCGGAATTGGCGTTTCGCGGTGTGGCACCGAAGGGGCGGCTGCGGGTGGACTTGCACGGGACATTGGCCAAGCACTTCGTGATCCCGGCATTGCCGCAATTCATGGCGCGTTATCCCGACATCGACCTGTCGATCAGCGAGGCTGACCGCCAGGTCGACCTGATCACTGAAGGTATCGATTGCGTGTTGCGCGCAGGAACATTGGGCGACTCCACGCTGATCGGCAAGCGTATTGCCAACCTGCGTCAGATCACCTGCGCCAGCCCCGCCTATTTGCGCAAATACGGCGAACCGAAAAGCCTTGCCGACCTGAGCCGGCACCGTGCGGTGAACTACGTTTCGCGCACGACGGCCAGGTTGTTCCCGTTTGAATTCATGGTGGACGGTGAAGTCAAGGAGGTGGCCATCGACGGTGCGGTCTCGGTGTTCGGCGCAGAAATCTACGCCGCCTCGGCGATTGCCGGGCTGGGCCTGATCCAGTGCCCGCACTACCGGATGGAAACGCAGATTTCCCAAGGCCTGGTGCAGGAAGTCCTCGTCGACACACCACCGCCATCGATGCCGGTTTCGGTGCTGTACCCGCACAACCGACACATGTCGCCCAGGGTCCGGGTGTTTGTGGACTGGTTGGGGGAGGTGTTTTCGGGGGCACGGTAGATTGTTGGCAGGGAAATATCTGAAACGTTTCAGCCATTAGTCGAATCCGGGGTTTTCTGGCGTTTGTCCGGGCGTATGCTGGGCGACTGGCGAAGCAGTCGATACCAGATTCAAGACCGACAAGAGAGGATTCGATGACTTACACCGCTGCGGAAAACCGCTACGACTCCATACCCTACCGCCGCGTGGGCCGCAGCGGCCTGGTGCTGCCGGCACTGTCGCTGGGCCTGTGGCACAACTTCGGCGACAGCACGCCGATCGATACCCAGCGCGCGTTGTTGCGCACGGCATTCGACCTGGGCATCAACCACTTCGACCTGGCCAACAACTACGGCCCGCCGTACGGCAGCGCGGAGATCAACTTCGGCCGTTTACTGCGTGAAGACTTCAAGCAGTACCGCGACGAACTGATCATTTCCAGCAAGGCCGGTTGGGACATGTGGCCCGGCCCTTACGGACAGGGCGGCGGTTCGCGCAAGTACGTGCTGGCCAGCCTCGACCAGAGCCTGCAACGCCTGGGCGTGGACTACGTCGACATCTTTTACTCCCACCGTTTTGATCCGGATACCCCGCTGGAAGAAACCGCCAGCGCACTCGCGACTGCGGTGCAGCAGGGCAAGGCGTTGTACATCGGCATCTCTTCGTACTCCGGGGTGAAAACCCGCGAAATGGCGGCGTTGCTCAAAGAGTGGAAAGTGCCTCTGCTGATTCACCAGCCGGCCTACAACCTGCTCAATCGCTGGGTGGAAAAAGACCTGCTGGACACCACCGACGAACTCGGCACCGGTGTGATCGCCTTCACCCCGCTGGCCCAGGGCTTGCTGACCGACAAATACCTCAACGGCGTACCGGCGGATGCACGGGTCAACCGTCCGGGCGGTGGTTCGTTGCAGGCATCGCATTTGTCCGAGGCCAACATTGCCCAGGTGCGGGCACTCAACGAAATCGCCAGGCGTCGTGGCCAGAGCCTGGCGCAACTGGCGCTGGCGTGGACCCTGCGCGATCCTCGGGTCACTTCGGCATTGATTGGCGCGAGCCGGCCGGAGCAGATCATCGAGAATGTCGGGGCGTTGAAGAACCTGAGCTTCAGTGCGCAGGAGCTGGCGGAAATTGACCGGTTTGCCCAGGAGGGCGGGATCAATCTTTGGGAGAAGCCTTCGACTGCGGAGTAAGTGATCGGCACGGGATTTTTGATGCCTGTTCTGGTCTCTTCGCGGGCAAGTCGGATCGCCGCACCGCCGCTCCCACAGTACCCGTGTCGTACACAAATCCTGTGAACACCGCTGAACCTGTGGGAGCGGGCTTGCCCGCGAAGAGGCCAGAACAGGCAATGAAGATGTCAGGGACTCACCGAAAAAAACGGCACATCCCCCAACACCGTCGCCCGCTGCATCACCCGCCGCGCCGGCCGGTAATCGTCCACCGCGTAATGCTGGGTCACGCGGTTGTCCCAGAATGCAATGTCATCCTGCTGCCAACGCCAACGAATGGTGAATTCCGGCCGCGTCGAATGGGCAAACAGGAACTTCAGAATCGCCTCGTTCTCGGTTTCCGACAGTTCGTTGATCTTCGAGGTGAAGCCTTCGTTGACGAACAGCGAGCGGCGCCCGCTGACCGGGTGCGTGCGGATCACCGGGTGCGACAGCGGCGGATTCTTGCGCCGTGCTTCTTCCCATTGGGCCAGCGCCTCTGGCGTGTTGCCGTAGCGTTCCAGCGGAAACGAACGGGTGAAATCGTGGGTGGCGGTCAGGCCTTCGAGCAAGGTTTTCAGCGGCGCAGACAGGGCCTCGTACGCGGCAATCCCGCTGGCCCATAACGTGTCGCCGCCAAACTCCGGCAGCAACTTGGCGCTGAGCACCGCACCCATGGCCGGGGTCGGCAGGAAGGTCACGTCGGTGTGCCAGATCGCGTTGTCGCGCACGTCGGTGACGGCGGTGTCGAGGATCAGCACTTCGGGTTGCTCCGGCACATTCGGGTAGATCGGGTGAATGTGCAGGTCGCCGAAATTGGCGGCGAATCGCGCCTGTTGCTGTGGTGTGATCGGCTGGTCGCGAAAGAACAGGACCTGATACTGAAGCAGGGCCTGCTCGATGGCATCGCGTTGTTCCAGGTTCAGCGGCTGGCTGATGTCGATGCCGCTGATCTGTGCACCGAGGGCCGAGCTTAAAGGGGTGATGGTCAACTCGCTCATGGTTGTTCTCTTCAATTCGGGTGCGCTTTTTGTGGGAGCGGGCTTGCTCGCGAAAGCGGTGTGTCAGTCTCAATAAAGTCGCCTGACACTCTGCATTCGCGAGCAAGCCCGCTCCCACATTTATGATTTCAGTGGGCCTGGCCGTGCCACGGCACCAGTTTGCGCTGCAATTTGCGCAGGCCCATTTCCATCGCGAAAGCGATCAGTGCAATCACCAGAATCCCCAGTACCACCACATCGGTGACCAGAAACTGCGCGGCCGATTGCACCATGAAGCCCAGGCCGCTGGTGGCGGCGATCAATTCGGCGGCGACCAGCGTCGACCAACCCACGCCGAGGCCAATGCGCACACCGGTCAGAATGTCCGGCAAGGCACTGGGCAAGATCACGTGGCGAATCAACTGCACGCGCGTTGCGCCCAGCGACTGCGCGGCGCGCAATTTGGCCGGGTCGACCGTGCGCACACCGGTGGCGGTGGCGATGGCAATCGGAGCGAAGATCGCGAGGTAGATCAGCAGCACTTTTGACAACTCACCGATGCCGCACCAGATCACGATCAGCGGCAGATAAGCCAACGGCGGAATCGGCCGGTAGAACTCGATCAGCGGATCGAGCACACCACGGGCGATACGGTTGGCGCCGATGGCGATTCCCACCGGCACGGCGGTGAGAATCGCAAAGCCGAGGCCCAGGCCGATGCGGCTCAGGCTCGCGCCGAGGTGCTGCCACAGGGTTGAATCCATGTAACCCGAGGTCGCCAACAGCCAGCCTTTTTGCAGCACGGCGGACGGTGGTGGCAGGAACAGCGGCTCGATCAAGCCGGTCGCCGTCACGGCCCACCAAACAGCAACGAGAACGACCAGTGTCAGCACACTGATCCATCGAGTGCTCAAACGGCGACTTGCCGGAATCACGACTGAGCCTGGTGTTATCGCTGTGACGGGAATTTCGTAGCTGCTCATGCGCGCTCCTGCCGCTGGGCGGCGCTGCGTTGGGAGAACACTTTGGCGAGTACGTGTTCGCGGGTTTCGATAAAACCCGGGTCGGACTTGATCGAGCGGGCCGACTCGCCGGCGGCATAACGCTGACCGAAATCGAGGCTCAGACGCTCGACGATTTGCCCTGGGTTGGGCGCCAACAGAATCAGGTCGGTGGCGAGGAACACGGCTTCTTCGATGTCGTGGGTAATCAGGAATACCGGTTTGGCGGTGCGTTGCCAGACTTGCAGCAACAGTTCCTGCATCTGCTCGCGAGTAAAGGCGTCGAGGGCGCCGAAAGGTTCGTCCATTAGCAACACGCGTGGATCGGCGGCGAGGGCGCGGGCCAGGCCGACACGCTGCTTCTGGCCGCCCGAAAGCTGCCAGATGCGGCGTTGTTCAAAGCCTGAAAGGTCGACCAGGGCAAGCATTTCCCGGGCGCGAGCTTCGCGCTTGTTCCGGGCGATACCGGCCAGTTCAAGGCCGAAGCCGACATTGGCCAGCACGTCTTGCCATGGCAGCAGCGCGTCGTCCTGGAACACCACGCCGCGCTCGGCACTCGGGCCTTTGACGGTCACGCCGTCGAGGGTGATGCGTCCGGCGCTGGGCTCGACGAAACCGGCAATCAGGTTCAACAGCGAAGTCTTGCCACTGCCGGACGGGCCGAGGGCGACCAGCAATTGCCGGGGCCCCAGGCTCAGGGAGATATCCGCCAACACCGATTCCGGGTTGCCGGGGTACTGTGCGCTGATGCGCTCCAGCTCAAGCAAAGCCATCGCATTGACTCCCGATCAGTTGGTGATGAACTTGGCGCTGACGTACGGCGCGTAGTCCGGCAGTACCGCCTCGACCTTGCCTTGTTCCTTGAGGAACGCCGCGGTGTCGGTGATGGCTTTGGTGGTCGGCGCGCCGAGGGTGAGCACCTGGTCAGCCGCCAGCGGGTAGACGTTGCCTTGCAGCAGCAATGGAATGTCGCCGGCCTTGGCGCCAGACAGTTTTACAAGCTTGTCGACGTTGCCCTGGTTGGCGAGCCAGGCTTGCGGGTCTTTGCGGTAATCGGCGTAGGCGTCCAGGGTCACTTTGGCGAACGCGGTGACGATCCCCGGGTGCTTCTCGGCGAAATCCTTGCGCACGATCCAGGCATCGAATGTCGGTGCGCCGAACTTGGCCAGCTCGCCGGAGGTGATCAGTACCTTGCCGTTTTCCTTGGCGACCCCCAGGGCCGGATCCCACACGTACGTGGCGTCGATGTCACCGCGCTTCCAGGCGGCAATGATCGCGGGCGGAGCCAGGTTGAGGACGGTCACTTTCGATGGATCGATGTTCCAGTGCTTCAGCGCGGCCAGCAGGCTGTAGTGGCCGGTGGATACAAACGGCACGGCGATTTTCTTGCCGATCAGGTCTTGCGGGGTCTTGATCCCGGAACCGTCCCGGGCGACCAAGGCTTCGGCGGCACCGATCTGGGTGGCGATGAGGAAAGTTTCCACTGGGACTTTGCGGGTGATCGCGGCGGTCAGGGGGCTGGAGCCGAGATAGCCGATCTGCACGTCGCCGGAGGCGATGGCGGCGATGATATCGGCACCGTTGTCGAATTTACGCCAGCTGATATCGGCCTTGGTGGCCTTTTCGTAAGCGCCGTCAGCCTGGGCGACTTTCGCCGGGTCAACGGTGGTCTGGTAGGCGACGGTGAAGTCGGCCGCCTGGGCAAAAAAGCTCGCGGTAGCCAAGGACGCGGCCGCCAGCAAGCGTAGAGGGAAAGTCAGTTTCATCAGAAAGCTCCTTGTCAGGCGACCGAGTGTCGGCGTGAGAAAGAGACTAAATGATCTAAGAATTCGAAAATAAATAACTTTTTAGAATTAGCTTATGAGAGGAAAACTCTGGGGGAGCGCAGCCGATCATTCCCTTTGTGGGAGCGGGCTTGCTCGCGAAAGCGGTATGTCAGTCACAGTAAAGTCGCCTGACACTCTGCATTCGCGAGCAAGCCCGCTCCCACACAGGAACCTGTATTTGACGCTTAGTTGCTGATAGCCAGAATGCTCGCCTGGTACGCCCCGACGAACACATCGAAATCACCGACTTCGTTCTGCTCCAGCTCAGCCTGCTCAGCCAGCGACGAACGCGCCCGCTCTTCAAACTTCACTTGTTCCTCCGGCGCCAACGGCTCGCTGCGGAAGAACTCGGCATGGGCCTGGCTCTGGCGCAGGGAGAACCGGGCGAAGCTTTCCTTGTGTTCGGCCATCGCTGCCAATACCTGGGCCGACGGCGTCAGGGACGGGTCCTGGACCTTGGCCATCTGGGCGTCCAGCGCCTTGCTGTGGGCATCACCGCCATGGCTCTGGTCGAGCATCGCCGCCAGAGGCGCGATTTTTTCCAGTAGCTCGCCGGCCCATTCCTTCAGGTCAACCGGCTGGCCATCCCGTTGCAGTTGCAGGCCCGGACGACGACCTTCCTTGACCACGCTGAGGAAGTTCGAGGTCGCGTTGCCGCAACTGGTGTTGGTCAGCAGCGGGCTGTCATTGAGCGCGCAGTACAGCAGGAACGCATCGAGGAAGCGCGACTCGGCAAGGTCGATGCCCATCGGCAGGAACGGGTTGATGTCCAGGCAGCGTACTTCGACGTACTGAATGCCACGGGCCATCAGCGCCTGGATAGGGCGCTCGCCGGTGTAGGTCACGCGTTTCGGGCGGATGTTGGAGTAGTACTCGTTTTCGATCTGCAGAATGTTGGTGTTGAGCTGTACCCACTCGCCATCCTGGTGGGTGCCGACTTCGACGTACGGCGCATACGGCGTGGCCACCGCTTTGCGCAGGCTGTCGGTGTAGCTGTTCAGATCGTTGTAGCACGGCGTCAGGCCGGCCTGGGCGTTGCTCTGGTAACCCAGGTCGCTCATGCGCAGGCTGGTGGCGTACGGCAGGTACAAGGTCTGCGGGTCCAGTTGTTCCAACTGGTGCGAACGACCGCGCAGGAAGCCGGCGTCCAGTGCGGGTGAAGCACCGAACAGGTACATCAGCAGCCAGCTGTAGCGGCGGAAGTTGCGAATCAGCGCGATGTAGGACGACGACTGGAAGTCGCGGTCGGTGCCGACAAAGCCTTCGGCTTCCTTGAGCAACGGCCAGAGTTTTTCCGGCAGGGAAAAGTTGTAGTGGATGCCGGCAATGCATTGCATGGTCTTGCCGTAACGCAGGGCCAGGCCCTTGCGGTAGACGTACTTGAGCTGCCCGATATTGGACGTGCCGTAATAGGCGATCGGGATATCTTCCTCGGCCGGCAACGGGCACGGCATCGATGGGCTCCACAGGTACTCGTTGCCGAGCTTGCTGTATGCAAAGCGGTGAATGCTGTCCAGACTCGCCAGCGTATCGGCAGGATCGGGCAGGGCCGGGGTGATGAACTCCAGCAGCGACTCGGAATAGTCGGTGGTGATCTGTTCATTGGTCAGCGCGGAACCCAATTCTTCCGGGTGCGGCGTTTGCGCCAGGCGACCTTCATCGGTCACGCGCAGGCATTCACGTTCGATGCCGTGAAGGCACTGTTCGAGCAGAGAGAGGTTAGCGCGCTCGCCGAGCAGAGCCAGGCGGCGGTTGAGAAGTTCGCTCAAGTTGGATTCCTTCACGCGTCAGTCGCCCCAATATGGGGGTGGGCAAGACGGTCTACAAGGGTGAAGTTAAAACTGGCGTTTTCGCCTGGTTTTTCGGGCTCTCAAAGCCCCTTTGGAACCGCCGACTTCAATCCTTGAATCTGGCAGATGCACGCGAAGGAAACGCAATCCCTGTGGGAGCGGGCTTGCCCGCGAAGGCGGTGTGTCAGACGACTTGAGGTTGACTGACACTCCCTCTTCGCGGGCAAGCCCGCTCCCACAGAAAAGCTCGACGCTGCGATCACAGCGCCGAAATTAACTCAATTTGATGACGACTAGCTACAGGACAGCGAACGTGCCTTGTGCTTTTGCGACCAGTTTGTCGCCCTGCACCACATCGGCCTCGACCACCAAGGTGCGGCGGCCCGGGTGGATCACCCGCGCCGTGCACATCACCTCGCCGTCAGAGACGGCGCGGATGTAGTTGATCTTGCACTCGATGGTCGCGCTCTGCTGGTCAAAGCCGTGGGTGCTGGAACAGGCCAGCCCCATGGCAATGTCCACCAGGCTGAACAAGGCCCCGCCGTGCAGCTTGCCGCCGCGATTGCGCAGCTGCGGTTCCAGCGCCAGGGCGACTTGCGCCACCCCGGTTTCCAGACTGTGCAGGCGGCAGCCCAGCAGCTTGAAAAACGCGCTTTCGGTCAGCCCGGCGGGAATGTCCATCAGCGCTTTTTCAACTGCTTGGCATTGGCGAACAGCGAAGCCATGGCATTGTTGCTCGGGGCCGCTGCCGTGGTTTCCTTGCGCGGTGCGGTGTTCTGGGACTGGCGTGGCGCCGACCCCGGACGCGCGCCGCGAGCGCCGTCGATTTTCTCGCCCGGGGTGTCGCTCATGCGCATCGACAGGCCAACGCGTTTGCGCGGGATGTCGACTTCCATGACCTTCACTTTCACCACGTCACCGGCCTTCACTGCTTCGCGAGGATCTTTGATGAACTTCTCCGAAAGTGCGGAGATGTGCACCAAACCGTCCTGATGCACGCCGATATCGACGAAGGCACCGAAGTTGGTCACGTTGGTCACCACGCCTTCGAGGATCATGCCCGGTTGCAGGTCCTTGAGGTCTTCGACGCCTTCCTGGAACTCGGCCGTCTTGAACTCGGGACGCGGGTCGCGTCCTGGCTTGTCCAGCTCCTGGAGAATGTCGGTAACGGTCGGAAGACCGAAGGTTTCGTCGGTGAATTTCTTCGGATCAAGGCGCTTGAGGAAACCGCTGTCGCCGATCAGTGAGCGAATGTCGCGGTCGGTCTCGGCGGCGATGCGTTGTACCAGCGGATAGGCTTCCGGGTGTACCGCGGAGGCGTCCAGCGGGTTGTCGCCGTTCATCACGCGCAGGAATCCCGCCGCCTGTTCGAAGGTTTTTTCACCGAGGCGCGCGACTTTCTTCAGCGCAGCGCGGGTCTTGAACGCGCCATGCTCGTCGCGGTGGCTGACGATGTTCTGCGCCAGGGTCGCGTTGAGGCCGGAAATCCGTGCCAGCAGCGCCACGGACGCCGTGTTCACATCCACGCCGACGGCGTTCACGCAGTCCTCGACCACCGCATCCAGGCCACGGGCCAGCTTCAGCTGCGACACGTCGTGCTGGTACTGGCCGACGCCGATGGATTTCGGATCGATCTTCACAAGCTCAGCCAGCGGGTCTTGCAGGCGACGGGCAATCGACACGGCGCCACGGATCGACACGTCGAGGTCCGGGAATTCCCTGGAAGCCAATTCCGATGCCGAGTAAACCGATGCACCGGCCTCGGAAACCATGACCTTGGTCATTTTCATGGCCGGGTATTTTTTGATCAGTTCAGCGGCCAGCTTGTCGGTTTCGCGGCTGGCGGTACCGTTGCCGATGGCGATCAGGTCCACCGAGTGCTTGGCGCACAGGGCGGCGAGCACGGCGAGGGTCTGGTCCCACTTGTTGTGCGGTACGTGCGGGTAAACCGTGGCGTGATCCAGCAGCTTGCCGGTGGCGTCGACCACGGCGACCTTGCAACCGGTGCGCAGGCCCGGGTCGAGGCCCAGAGTGGCGCGCGGGCCGGCCGGGGCCGATAGCAGCAGGTCGTGCAGGTTGTGGGCGAATACGTTGATCGCTTCGGTTTCCGCGCCATCGCGCAGTTCGCCCAGCAGATCGGTCTCCAGGTGGGTGTAGAGCTTGACCTTCCAGGTCCAGCGCACCACTTCGCCCAGCCATTTGTCGGCGGCGCGGTTCTGGTTCTGGATACCGAACTGCTGGCCGATCATGCCTTCGCACGGGTGCATGGTGCCCGGCAGTTCGTCGCCGACTTTCAGCGCGGAGCTGAGGATGCCTTCGTTGCGGCCACGGAAAATCGCCAGCGCGCGGTGCGACGGCATGCTTTTGAGCGGTTCGTCGTGTTCGAAGTAATCGCGGAACTTGGCGCCTTCCTCTTCCTTGCCGGCGATCACGCGGGCACTGAGGGTGGCTTCCTGCTTGAGGTAGTTGCGCAGCTTGTCCAGCAGGCCGGCGTCTTCGGCGAAGCGTTCCATCAGGATGTACTTGGCGCCTTCGAGGGCTGCCTTCACATCGGCCACGCCTTTTTCCGCGTCGATGAAACGTGCGGCTTCGGCTTCCGGGCTCAGGGACGGGTCGTTGAACAGGCCGTCGGCCAGCTCGCCGAGGCCGGCTTCCAGGGCGATCTGGCCCTTGGTGCGGCGCTTCTGCTTGTACGGCAGGTACAAGTCTTCGAGACGGGTCTTGGTGTCGGCGAGCTTGATGTCGCGCTCAAGTTGCGGGGTCAGCTTACCCTGCTCCTGGATGCTGGCGAGGATGCTGATCCGCCGTTCGTCGAGTTCTCGCAGGTAGCGCAGGCGCTCTTCCAGATGACGCAATTGCGTATCGTCGAGGCTGCCGGTCACTTCTTTCCGGTAACGGGCGATGAAGGGAACGGTAGAGCCTTCATCGAGTAGCGCGACGGCCGCTTCGACCTGTTGTGGGCGTACACCGAGTTCCTCGGCGATGCGGCTGTTGATGCTGTCCATAAAACCACCTGACAAATTGTGAAAGCAGGCTCGCAGGCGCAGAGATAGGGCCTGGGCGAGTCTGGTTGAGCGGCCTGGCCTGCGCCGCTACCTGGATCAAAAGGTATCCCGTTGACCCGTGAAATCGAACAATTACTGCCGACGCCATGAAAATAAATGGTGCCCGCCTGTAGTACCTGTCTGATGTTGCCTGACACAAAAGGCCGCGCATTATAACCAGCGTTCCGGCATTCGGGGACATCGCGGGTTGCAGGCGCAATGGCCGGTTTTCTGGCGCTGGAGGAAAAATCTGCTAACAATGCACACGGTGCGTATAACGGCAGCTACGCCATAATGCGCGCCGAGATCAAAGGAGCATCCAATGAGCAGCACTGCACAAACTGCTGAAGGCGAAAAAATTCTTATCGTTGACGACGATCCGGGGCTCAGCAGCCTGCTGGAGCGTTTTTTCGTCAGCAAGGGCTACCGCGCCCGCGCCGTACCGAACACCGAGCAAATGGATCGCCTGCTGGCGCGCGAAGTGTTCAACCTGGTCGTACTCGACCTGATGTTGCCCGGCGAAGACGGCCTGACCGCCTGCCGCCGCCTGCGCAACGCGAACAACCAGATTCCGATCATCATGCTCACCGCCAAGGGCGATGAGCTGAGCCGCATCAAGGGCCTGGAACTGGGCGCCGACGATTACCTGGCCAAGCCGTTCAACCCCGATGAGCTGATGGCTCGCGTAAAGGCGGTATTGCGTCGCCAGTCGGCTCCGGTTCCGGGCGCCCCGGGTAGCGAAGACGAAAGCGTGACCTTCGGTGACTACGAGCTGTCCCTGGCTACCCGTGAGCTCAAGCGCGGCGAAGAAGTGCACATGCTCACCACCGGTGAGTTCGCTGTACTCAAGGCCCTGGTGATGAACGCCCGTCAACCGCTTACCCGCGACAAACTGATGAACCTGGCCCGTGGTCGCGAGTGGGATGCCCTGGAGCGTTCCATCGATGTGCAGATTTCCCGTCTGCGCCGGATGATCGAGCCCGATCCGTCCAAACCGCGTTACATCCAGACTGTCTGGGGCGTGGGTTACGTGTTTGTACCGGATGGTACCGCCACCAAGTGATTGGCGATTTGTAGGAGCGGGTCATGCGGACAGCGGATCAAACGATCCCGTCCGCAGACTCGCGATCCGCAATATGCGAGCATCGCTCGCTCCTGCAAGTGTTGAACGGTTATCCATGAAAACCCCCGTTTGGTTTCCCCAGAGCTTCTTCTCCCGCACCCTTTGGCTGGTGCTCATCGTCGTACTCTTCTCCAAGGCACTGACCCTGGTTTATCTGCTGATGAACGAAGACGTGCTGGTGGACCGCCAATACAGCCACGGTGTCGCCCTGACGCTGCGTGCCTATTGGGCTGCCGATGAAGAAAACCGCACCAAGATCGCCGAGTCCGCGACCCTGATCCGGGTGGTGGGTGCCGGTGTGCCGGAAGGCGAACAACATTGGCCTTACAGCGAGATCTACCAGCGGCAGATGCAGGCGGAGCTGGGTGCCGACACTGAAGTCCGGCTGCGCATGCATTCGCCACCGGCGCTGTGGGTGCGGGCGCCAAGCCTGGGGGATGGCTGGCTGAAAGTACCGCTTTATCCCCATCCGCTGCGCGGTCAGAAAATCTGGAACGTGCTGGGTTGGTTTCTCGCGATTGGTCTGCTGTCCACCGCTTCGGCCTGGATTTTCGTCAGTCAGCTCAATCAACCTTTGAAGCGTCTGGTCTATGCAGCGCGGCAACTTGGCCAGGGCCGTAGCGTGCGCCTGCCGATCAGCGATACGCCGAGTGAGATGACCGAGGTTTACCGCGCCTTCAACCAGATGGCCGAAGACGTCGAACAGGCCGGTCGCGAACGTGAACTGATGCTGGCCGGGGTTTCCCATGATTTGCGCACGCCGCTGACCCGCTTGCGCCTGTCCCTGGAACTGATGGGCGATCACACCGACCTGACCGATGACATGGTGCGCGACATCGAAGACATGGACGCGATTCTCGATCAGTTCCTGGCGTTCATTCGTGACGGGCGCGACGAGTCGGTGGAAGAGGTTGACCTGAGTGACCTGGTCCGTGAAGTTGCCGCGCCGTATAACCAGACCGAAGAAAAAGTGCGATTGCGCCTGGAGCCTATCCAGCCGTTTCCGCTGCGTCGGGTATCGATGAAGCGACTGCTGAACAACCTGATCGGCAACGCGCTGCATCATGCCGGTAGCGGTGTGGAGGTGGCGGCGTATGTGTCCGGGGACACCAGCGCACCGTATGTAGTGCTGAGTGTCATGGACCGCGGTGCCGGGATCGATCCTTCGGAGCTGGAGGCGATTTTCAACCCGTTCACCCGGGGTGACCGTGCCCGGGGTGGCAAGGGTACCGGGTTGGGGCTGGCAATCGTGAAGCGAATTGCTTCGATGCATGGCGGCAACGTTGAGCTGCGTAACCGCTCGGGTGGTGGGCTGGAAGCGCGGGTGCGGTTGCCATTGGGGTTGATGTTGCCGCGGGATGCTGTTTAAAAACAGGATTTTGCGGAGGGGCTGAAGGCCCCTTCGCGGGCAAGCCCGCTCCCACAGTGATCGTGTTGAACACAAATTGTATGTCCACTGAAGATCACTGTGGGAGCGGGCTTGCCCGCGAAGGCGGCCTCCCGGCCACCACAAAAACCAGGGTTAACCCTTGCCCTTGGTCCGAGTCATATTCGGTCCACCATTCTTCTCCAGATGCTCGATGATGATCCCCGCCACGTTCTTCCCGGTGGTGGTCTCGATCCCTTCCAGCCCCGGCGACGAGTTCACTTCCATCACCAATGGCCCGTGATTGGAGCGCAGGATGTCGACGCCTGCCACCGCCAGCCCCATGACCTTCGCCGCACGCAACGCCGTCATGCGCTCTTCCGGGGTGATCTTGATCAGGCTCGCGCTGCCACCGCGATGCAGGTTGGAGCGAAACTCGCCGGGCTTGGCCTGGCGCTTCATCGCTGCAATCACCTTGTCACCGACGACGAAGCAGCGAATGTCCGCCCCGCCAGCCTCCTTGATGTACTCCTGAACCATGATGTTCTGCTTGAGGCCCATGAACGCCTCGATCACCGACTCCGCCGCCGTGGCGGTTTCGCACAGCACCACGCCGATGCCTTGGGTGCCTTCCAGCACCTTGATCACCAACGGCGCGCCGTTGACCATTTCGATCAGGTCGGGAATGTCATCGGGGGAGTGGGCAAACCCGGTCACCGGCAAGCCGATCCCGCGACGGGACAACAATTGCAGCGAACGCAGCTTGTCCCGGGAACGGGCAATGGCCACCGATTCGTTGAGCGGAAATACCCCCATCATTTCGAACTGGCGCAGCACTGCGCAGCCATAAAAGGTCACGGATGCACCGATCCGTGGAATCACCGCATCGAAACCCTCCAGCGGTTTGCCGCGGTAGTGGATCTGCGGCTTGTGACTGGCGATGTTCATGTAGGCGCGCAAGGTGTCGACCACCACCATTTCATGGCCACGCTCGGTACCGGCTTCGACCAGACGACGGGTGGAATACAGACGCGGATTCCGCGACAGCACAGCGATCTTCATGCAACACCTGTGGAGGAGGTAGATACCGGGAACACCGGCTTGTCTTGTACATACTTGATGCCCGGATTGACCACCAACTGGCCGTGGATCAGGGCTTTGGAGCCGAGCAGCAGGCGATAACGCATGGACTTGCGGCAGGCGAGCGTGAACTCGACCCGCCAGACCCGATCACCAAGGGCCAGGGTGGTGCTGATCACGTATCGCACCTGCGCGTGACCGTTTGAGCTTTTAATGGTTTTCATCGTCACCAGCGGTGCTTCGCAGCGTCGGTGGCGCAGTTGTACGACGGAACCCAGGTGGGCGGTAAAACGTACCCACTGCTCACCATCGCGCTCGAACGGCTCGATTTCGGTGGCGTGGAGGCTTGAGGTGCTGGCACCGGTGTCGATTTTTGCCCGAAGGCCGGCGACTCCCAAATCCGGGAGCGCCACCCACTCGCGCAGACCGACAACGGTCAAATGGTCAAATGTCTTCAATAGTGCTCAACCGGTAGAAACCGCTCGGGCCGCATGCGGCCGGATTCGCGGTATTCACGCAGAATAATGATTAAAAGGCGACAGATATCTACGGCCCGGATTTCCAGCCTCCCAGGGAGGTTATGGAATGTCAGCATTGTAATCCGGGCCGGTGAAATTCTTGGTACGTCAGAAACGGTAGTACAGTTCACCAATATTTCAGAATGAGGAAATTCCATGGCACAAAAAAACGAAGAGGACGACAAAGTCCGCCTCGATAAATGGTTGTGGGCTGCACGATTCTACAAAACCCGCGCCCTGGCCAAGGCGGCGATTGAGAGCGGCAAGGTGCATTGCCGGGGTGAACGCTGCAAGCCGGGCAAGGAGCCACGTATTGGCGATGAGTTCGTGATTCGCACCGGATTCGAGGAGCGCACGGTTGTGGTCCTGGCACTGTCGATCGTTCGTCGCGGCGCACCGCAGGCGCAAACCTTGTATGCCGAAACCCTGGCCAGCATCGCCAAGCGCGAAGAAGCCGCGGCGCAAAGAAAGGCCGGAGCCCTGGGCGTGAGTACCGACGGTAAGCCGAGCAAAAAACAGCGACGGGATCTGTTCAAGTTTCGTGGCAGCAGTAACGACGACTGATACAGATATTGCTCGGGCGAGTGCCGCGCACTCGCCAGGTTTCACCGCGCCTTCAGGTCAAGACTTGCAATTGACCCGCTGCGCATCCATATCTGTGCCTGGCCAGCTGTGCATCGCATGGACGATATCGCCGCTCGTCGAAAATCACACACAGTCTCTGACCTGTAGGCCATAACCACATTGCCGGCAGTGCAGAGCGGGAAACGCCCAGGAACCCATCAGCGCTTGTTCCACCTTGCTTGGATCAGGCCCGGATTGTTCATAAAATGCCTTTCATGGCTGAACGTTGCGCACCCGAGGGGTGGCGCAAGGTCAATTTCCTGTTTCCTGTAACCATTTTCACTACTTCAGATACCCAGACATATGACCGATCACGCGGATAACGACTTCACCCAACGCTTCATCTTCGATGACAGCGACACCCGTGGCGAGCTGGTCTCGTTGGAGCTCAGCTACGCCGAAGTCCTGGCCAAGCACGCCTACCCGCAGCCGGTCGCGCAACTGCTCGGCGAGTTGATGGCGGCCGCATCGTTGCTGGTGGGCACGTTGAAGTTCGATGGCTTGCTGATTCTGCAAGCCCGCTCCGAAGGCCCGATCCCGCTGCTGATGATCGAGTGCTCCAGCGAGCGCGACATCCGTGGCCTGGCCCGTTACGAGGCCGACCGCATTGCCCCCGACGCTACCCTGGCCGACTTGATGCCGGACGGCTCGCTGACATTGACCGTCGACCCGAAACGGGGCCAGCGCTACCAGGGCGTCGTCGACCTGGATGGCGAAACGTTGTCCGACTGCTTCACCAACTACTTCGTCATGTCCCAGCAGATTGGCACCCGCATCAAGCTCTGCGCCGATGGTCGTCGTGCCCGTGGCCTGTTGCTGCAACAACTGCCGGCCGACCGCTTGAAAGACGAAGACGAACGCGCCGCCAGCTGGCAGCACATCACCACCCTGGGCGGTACGCTGACCGCCGATGAGCTGTTGAGCCTGGACAACGAAACCGTGCTGCATCGCCTGTACCACGACGAGCAGGTGCGATTGTTCGATGTGCAGAAGCTGCGCTTCCGCTGCAGTTGCTCGCGCGAACGTTCGGCCAATGCGCTGGTCAGTCTGGGTATGGAAGACGCGCAGCAACTGGCGGTCGAACACGGTGGCAACATTGAAATCGATTGCCAGTTCTGCAACCAGCGCTACCTGTTCGACGCGGCCGATGTCACTCAATTGTTCGCCGGCGCGGGTATCGAGACGCCGTCAGATACCCGTCACTAAAACGGTTCAGCGCAGGTAAATTCACTGCCTTGCGCCGGATTAACGCCGTTACGACAGGAGGGGCCTACTCTTTTTGGGCTTTTCTGGCATAATCCGGCCCACTTTTTTCGCGGTAGTAGTGCACGACTTTCTACTACAAAAACGTTTGGAGCACTCGGCCACTGGCCGACGGGGAACCTCATGACGCAAGCCAACAATGCCGTGTACACCGATCTGAGTGTTGATGATCTGGTTAAAGAAGCCCTCAACCGCGGTGAAGGCGAGCTTGCCGATACCGGCGCACTGGTTGTTCGTACCGGTCACCGTACCGGCCGTTCGCCAGTAGACCGTTTCATCGTTGAAGAGCCAAGCACCCAGGCCGCCATCGCTTGGGGCCCGATCAACCGCAAGTTCCCGGCCGACAAGTTCGACGCCCTGTGGGCTCGCGTTGAGGCATTCAACAACGCGCAAGAGCATTTCGTTTCCCACGTGCATGTAGGTGCGGCTTCCGAGCACTACCTGGCCGTGAAGATGACCACCCAGACTGCCTGGCAGAACCTGTTCGGCCGTTGCCTGTTCATCAACCCGGCTCAGTACAACCCGGCGGGTCGTGACGAGTGGCAAGTGCTCAACGTTGCCAACTTCGAGTGCGTGCCAGAGCGTGACGGCACCAACTCCGACGGCTGCGTGATCATCAACTTCGCACAGAAGAAAGTGCTGATCGCCGGCATGCGTTACGCCGGTGAAATGAAGAAAGCCATGTTCTCGGTGCAGAACTTCCTGCTGCCGGCTGCCGACGTACTGCCAATGCACTGCGCCGCCAACATCGGCGAAGAAGGCGACGTGACCCTGTTCTTCGGTCTGTCCGGCACTGGTAAAACCACCCTGTCGGCCGACGAAAGCCGTTACCTGATCGGTGACGACGAGCACGGCTGGGGCGAAGGCGTTGTGTTCAACATCGAAGGCGGTTGCTATGCCAAGTGCATCGACCTGTCCGAGAAGAACGAGCCGGTTATCTGGAAAGCCATCAAGCACGGCGCGGTACTGGAAAACGTCGTTATCGACGATGCCAAGCACGCTGACTACGCCGATGTCAGCCTGACCCAGAACAGCCGCGCCGCCTACCCGCTGGAGCACGTTGCCAAGCGCTCCGAGAAGAACCTCGGTGGCGAGCCGAACGCTGTGATCTTCCTGACCTGCGACCTGACCGGCGTGCTGCCGCCAGTGTCGATCCTCAATGAAGAACAAGCGGCTTACCACTTCCTGTCCGGTTACACCGCGCTGGTCGGTTCGACCGAAATGGGTTCGGGCAGCGGCATCAAGTCGACCTTCTCCACCTGCTTCGGCGCACCGTTCTTCCCGCGTCCGGCCGGTGAATACGCTGAGCTGCTGATCAAGCGCATCCGCGGCTTCGGCTCCAAGGTCTACCTGGTCAACACCGGCTGGACCGGCGGTGGCTATGGCGTCGGCAAACGTTTCAACATCCCGACCACCCGTGCCGTGATCGCAGCGATCCAGAGCGGCGCGCTGATCGGTGCCGAGACCGAGCACCTGGACACCATCAACCTCGACGTGCCACTGGCCGTAGCGGGCGTTGAGACTGGCCTGCTGAACCCACGCAACACCTGGGCCGACAAGCCATCCTACGACGAAGCCGCCAAAGCACTGGCCGGCCTGTTCATCGAGAACTTCAAGAAGTTCGAAGTGAGCGACGCGATCAAGGCTGCGGGTCCTAAGTTGTAAGTGCTGGTTTGAGCTAACGAAAAAGCCGCCCTTCGGGGTAATGCCGATCAGTTGAGCCACAACGCAATCTGTAGCAGCTGGCGTAGCCTGCGTCCGGCTGCGCAGCAGTCGTAAAATCAGACTTCGCGGTACGTCATAGAGATCGTGCAAGCCGGATTTACGACTGCTGCGCAGCCGGACGCAGCCTTCGGCAGCTGCTACAAGGAAGGCGTAGCGTCTGGGTTCGCTTAACTGATTGGCATTACCCCTCGGGGCGGCTTTTTTGTGGGTGCGATTCGGACGATGTGAGGCGCAGCTAGCATTATTCCAACTGAAAAAGCTTCAAACCGCCAGAATAATGGCATTTACGCGCTCAACTGATCCCTTCCAGTTTTCGCGTATCCCAGCGTTGCGCTTTTATCGCTTGGTAAAGCATTTCGATAGTCAGTGGAACCTTATCGCCACGCCCCTTCGCCCGTCGCTTGAGAAACACATCAAAGCCTTCAGGCTGGAAGTAACGATAGGCATCGTAGTCGACGAAGTCGATGGCGAACTGTTCTTCACGCAACGTCAGACCGGGGCTTTCCAGTTGAGCATTCGTTGCTGGGCGACTTTGAGCAGGTCGCAGCCATCCTGGGTCAGCAGGTAGAGCGCGTGGGTGATGTGCGGGATGTCTTCGAGGTCGCCGTGTTTGAAGCATTGGCAGTGCAGGGTTTGCAGCAATTCGCTGGAGGCCCGGATGCGCTGGAGGGCGGCGTCGAGGATGTCTTGGGGGTTGGCCTCTGTGTCGATGATCAGGGGCTGTGATTCGGTGAGATTGGTGTGGAGTGGGAGATAGCGTTCGTTGGTGAACGGGTTCCATTTCTTCATTTTATGTATTCTCAAATGCTTTGGATGAAACCACCGCCATCGTGACCAAGCGATGGGAGGCGGACTGTGTTCGGGTTGGTCAACCGGGAGAACACACAAAACCGGCACGCTCGAAGGCGTCCCAAACACAGCCACCATAAAGCGTGCAGACACTTGAGTGCCGGCAGCATACAACGGACGCGTTTATGTGTTCCATCGGGTGACCAAGCCCGAGTCGCTGATTTGGCAACGACAGCCCGGACTATAGGATTGAGTGACTGGTCATCGATAGCCGAGAAGGTGTCTTGTTTTGTAGGACCTTGCCGAAGCTTGCATAGGTCGTTGCTGACGGAGATATCCACAGCGAATTTTCTTGCATTTATATGGCCTCAACGGGACCGCGTTATCGTTCTTCGCGAGCAAGCCCGCTCCCACAGGGAATTGTGGTGGGACAAGCAACGTGTTTCGGCAAACGCTGGCGGGCGATGTCGAGCAGGTCGTTGCCGTCCTGGGTCAGCAGGTACAGGGCGCCGACGATCTTGGGGATGTCGCTCGCTTCGGCCTGTTTGAAACAGGTGCAGTAAAGGGTTTCGAGCAAGTCGCTGGCGGCGCGGATGCGTTGTCGGGCGGCGTCGAGGATCTCGAAGGGGTCGGCCTCGGTATCGATGACCAGCACGGGGGTTTCACTGTAGCGGGTCTTTAGCGGGTGATAGCGTGCTGTCAGCGTGTCGGTTTTTTTCATCGAGTGGGTCCTGTGCGAAATCGGCAAGTGTTCCCGGGCAGGCCGAGACACTGTTTTCGGCCGCGCCGGAAACTATAGAAGGGCATGGCGTTGCGGGACAAGACGGCTGAAATGGACAGGCTTTGTAGGGGAT
Organism: Pseudomonas sp. GW821-FHT02A08; assembly: GCF_059422045.1. NCBI lineage: Bacteria > Pseudomonadati > Pseudomonadota > Gammaproteobacteria > Pseudomonadales > Pseudomonadaceae > Pseudomonas > Pseudomonas sp. GW821-FHT02A08. The sequence continues at coordinate 43,899 of NZ_JBWKWD010000009.1, read as the reverse complement.
TTATCGTGTTCCGAGGATAAGGCTTACACATTGTCGGAGGTTTGCGCGCCCTAGCCGCTGCCGGTAAAAATGCCTACGGGGTTATCAGTGAGCCATCCGCTGTATCATCCGGTATCGTTTTTGCCCCCGACCTTTTCTCGACTCGCTGCGATCACCGTCTAGGCTTTTGACTCCGCAGCAGTCAACGGAGTGACAGCTTATGCACAACACCCTGGAACAGGTTTTCGGTTATCCACAGTTTCGACCCGGTCAGGAGGCGGCCGTCAGTGCCGTGCTGGCGGGGCGCTCGGCGGCGGCGATTTTCCCCACCGGTTCCGGCAAGTCCCTTTGCTACCAATTGCCGGCGCTGTTGCTGCCGCACCTGACGCTGGTGGTCTCTCCCTTGCTGGCGTTGATGCAGGATCAACTGGCGTTTCTGCAACGCCATGGCATCTCGGCGGGCAGTATCGATTCGGCCCAGAGCCGCGATGACGCCAGCGACGTCATGGCCCGGGCAAAATCCGGCGAGTTGAAGATTCTGATGATCTCCGTGGAGCGCCTGAAGAACGAGCGCTTCCGGCATTTTTTGCAGCAAGTACCGATCTCGCTGCTGGTGGTGGACGAGGCGCACTGCATTTCCGAATGGGGGCATAACTTTCGCCCGGACTACCTCAAGCTTCCCGACTATCAACGCCAGTTCAACATTCCGCAGGTATTGCTGTTGACCGCAACGGCGACGCCCAAGGTCATCGCCGACATGCAGGCGAAATTCGCCATCGCCGCCGCCGATGTGGTGACCACCGGTTTCTATCGCCCGAACCTCAATTTACTGGTGGAGCCGGTTCGCGGAGCGGACAAGCGCAGGCGTCTGGTCGAGTGGATGAGCCAGCGTCCGGACCAGCCGAGCATCGTCTATGTGACCTTGCAAAAAACTGCCGAGCACATCGCCGAACACCTGAACCGCAACGGCATTCAGGCCGAGGCTTATCACGCCGGGTTGCCCCATGAGCAACGGGAAGCGATCCAGCGTCGATTCATGGGCGGACAGTCCAATTGCATCGTCGCCACCATCGCTTTCGGCATGGGCATCGACAAGAGCGACATCCGCAACGTGGTGCATTTCGACCTGCCAAAATCCATCGAAAACTACAGCCAGGAAATCGGCCGCGCCGGGCGTGACGGGCAGCCGTCGGACTGTCTGGTGTTGGCCAATCGCGACAGCCTTAACGTGCTGGAGAACTTCGTCTACGGCGACACCCCCGAGCTCGATGGCATCCGTTGCGTGCTGGACGAGATGCTTGCCGCAGCACCCGAAGGGCAGTGGGAGTTTCTGCTGGGGCCGTTGGCCGATCAGAGCAACATTCGCCAATTGCCGCTCAAGACCTTGCTGGTGCAACTCGAATTGCGCGGGCTGATCGCCCCGCGCTACGCGTACTACGCCGAGTACCGTTTCAAGTATGTGCAAGAGCCCGAGGTGCTATTGGCGCATTTTGAAGGCGAGCGCAGGGATTTTGTCGCTGCGATCATCCAGACCTCCAGCCGCGCCCGGACCTGGGCCACGGTGAATTTCGAGGCGTTGTACGAGCAGCACCGGGCCGAGCGCAGTCGAGTGGTCAAGGCGCTGGATTATTTCCAGGAGAAGGGCTGGGTGGAGCTGGAAAGCAAGCAGATGACCGAGGTCTACAGCGTGCTGCAAAACGGGTTCGACAACGTCGCGTTAAGCGAGGAACTGCACGGCTGTTTCACTCGGCATGAGCGCACCGAGGTCGCGCGGATTCACGCGATGCTGGACCTGTTCGCCACCGACCGTTGCCTGGGTTATCGCCTGGCCGAGTATTTCGGTGACCACGATGCCCCGCAGCGATGTGGTCATTGTTCGGTGTGTCATGGGCAAGTGGCGCGGCTACCGGCACCACCGGAGCTTCCGGCCCTTGTGGATAAAAATTTCGAGGCGCTGTGTGGCGGTTTTATCCACAGGCACGAGCAGCACACGGGCAACCTGCCCTCGGCTGAACGGGTGACACGGTTTCTGTGCGGGATCAGCGTGCCGTTGTTTACCAAGCTCAAGGCGCGGTCGATTCCCGGTTTTGCAGCGCTGGAGGATTATCCGTATGCCGGGGTGCGGGGGTGGGCCGAGCAACATCTGGCAGGCTGAACCGTATCCCCTGTGGGAGCGGGCTTGCTCGAAGGCGATCCATCAATTGGCAGTGATGGTGACTGACCCACCGCTTTCGCGAGCAAGCCCGCTCCCACAGGGATCTCAGAGGCTGGCAGTGCTACATCCATCCGCTGAATGTTGCTCATCACAGGAATAAATTTCAAAAAAAACCGGTGGCTGACTATGGTGGTGGCTGTCTTCGGATCGCCAACAAGAGAACAAAACATGAGCCAGACACCGTCGAATATTCAGCGCGCCGCCGTCATCGGCGCGGGCACCATGGGCCGTGGCATTGTCATGTGCCTGGCCAACGCCGGAGTGGCCGTGCAGTGGGTCGACAACAATCCGCAAATGCTGGAGCAAGCGCTGGCCGCCGTGGCGGACACCTACGCCCACAACGTGCGTCAGGGCCGGATTGATCAGGGCGAAGCGGATGCCCGTGTCGCGCGCGTAACGGCTGCAGAAGGTTATGTGGCCATCCGCGATGTCGACCTGGTCATCGAAGCGGTGTACGAAAACCTTGAGCTCAAGCAGAAAATTTTCCGCGAACTGGACGGTCTGCTCAAGCCCGAAGCCATTCTGGCCAGCAATACCTCGGCGCTGGACATCGACGCCATTGCTGCGGTTACGGGGCGCCCGCAGCAGGTCCTGGGCCTGCACTTCTTCAGCCCGGCGCACATCATGAAGCTGCTGGAAATCGTCCGTGGCGCGCAGACGGCACCGGCAGTCCTCGATGCGGCACTGGCGCTCGGCCAGCGCATGGGCAAGGTCAGTGTGGCGTCGGGCAATTGCGACGGTTTCATCGGAAATCGCATGCTCAACACCTATGTGCTCGAAGCGCGAAAAATGCTGCTGGAAGGCGCTTATCCGTATCAGGTGGACGCAGCGCTGCAAGGCTTCGGTTTCGCCATGGGGCCGTTCCGCATGTTCGACGTGGTGGGCGTCGACCTGCAATGGCGCTCGCGCCAGCTATCCGGCATCGGGCAGGATGCGCCGGAGGTCCAGGTGGATAACCGTTTGTGTGAGCAGGGACGTTTCGGCCAGAAAAGTGGCAACGGCTTTTACCACTATGAACCGGGCAGTCGTCAGGCCGAACACGATCCGCAGGTCGATGCACTGGTGCTTCAAGTCAGTGAGGAACTGGGGTTCCAGCGCCGTGAGATCGGCCCGGAGGAGATTCTCGAGCGCTGCTTGCTGGCACTGGTCAACGAAGGCGCGAAGATCCTGCAGGAAGGCATTGCCGGGTCGGCTCATGATATCGATCTGGTCTACCTCAACGGTTACGGTTTCCCGGCGGACAAGGGCGGGCCGATGGCCTGGGCGGATCAACAAGGGTTGGCGGACATTCACCGGCGCTTGATGGACCTTGAGACGCGTCAGGGCGATCACTGGAACCCGGCGCGGTTGATTGGAGAGTTGGCGGCGGCTGGTAAGGGGTTTGCTGACAAGTGATTGATGTGGCGCCCGTCAGGGCGCCTTCGCGAGCAAGCCCGCTCCCACATTTGATCTTCAGCGAGCACAGATTGTGTGTACGACCGATATCCAATGTGGGAGCGGGCTTGCTCGCGAAGAACGATAACGCGGTTTTCGCCTTAGACTTGGCGAACCCATTCCAGGATGCAACGCTGATGCCCCAACGCACCGACTACCCCCACTTCCAGCCCATCACCACCCGTTGGCACGACAACGACGCCTACGGTCACGTCAACAACGTGACCTACTACAGCTTCTTCGATACGGCGGTGAACACTTACCTGATCGAAGTCGGCGGCCTGAATATCCATGACGGTGAGGTGGTGGGGTTCGTGGTGAGTTCTTCCTGTGATTACTTTGCTTCCATTGCCTTCCCGGACCGTATCGAGATCGGTCTGCGGGTGGGCAAGTTGGGCAAAAGCTCGGTGCAATACGAACTGGCCGTGTTCAAGCAAGGGGAAGAAGAGGCCTGCGCGGCGGGGCGCTTTGTGCATGTGTTTGTCGATCGTGCGTCGAATCAACCCGTGGCGATTCCTGCCGGGTTGCGCGGGGCGCTGGAGCGTCTGGTGGTTCAGTAAGACAAAAAAATCGCAGCCCTTGGGCTGCGATTTTTGATGTGCCAGTTATAGCGAGGCGATGGATGCCTTAGTCGTCGTCGTGCCAGCGATGCTTGCGGTGGCCATAGGCATGACCGCGGTGACGGTGGCCGTCGCGGTAGTAGCGACGACGGTCATGGTCGCGATAGTAACGACGATCGCCGTCATCATTATCGTACTCTTTGCCCATGTAGTTACCCAGCGCGCCACCGGCGCCGCCGCCTGCTGCGGCGCCGATCAGGCTGCCGGTGGTGCCGCCCACGCTGCGGCCGACCACGTTACCGCCCGCTGCACCCAACGCACCGCCAATGGCTGCTTCGCCACGGCTGTGTTTGTTTGCGCCGACGGCACTACCACCCGCGCCACCCAGGGCCGCGCCGATGGTGGAACCTGTACTGCCGCCTAACGACTGACCGACGACCGAGCCTAGAACCCCGCCCAATGCGCCGCCTACACCGGCTTCGGTGGTGCCGCCAGCAGACGCGATACCGCTGACCAGGCCAAGGGACAACAAGAGAATCGAGGAGAACTTCATGGAGGAACCTCAAGGGGATGACGGCGCGATCCTGAGGCTCTGGAATGGGCGTGACAATCGAAATCCGACGAATAACACGACCTGTATACAATATTGCAAGTTACTGTTTTTTGGGCGGAACTTAACGTTTTTTTGCAGGTCTTTTACTACTTCGCAAAGGCCGTTTTCATGAGAGAACGGCCTTTTTTGTGGGCGGAAGGAAAGTGCAGGGTCCGGAGTTTTTGGTGATTGGTCTGGCCCCTTCGCGAGCAAGCCCGCTCCCACATTGGATCTTCAGTGAGCACAAACTTTGTGCACGGCAGGGATTCAATGTGGGAGCGGGCTTGCTCCGGGCGGCGTTCCGACGAAGAGGCCGGCTCAGGCGAAGCGTTACGCAGACCTGGCCATGATCAGGCCGGTCTCACTCGCCGCTTCCAACCGGATCGCCACGAACTTCGATGTCGGTGTATGGCTGCCATCGCCGGTGCTTTCCAGCGGCACCAAGGGGTTCACTTCCGGATAGTAGGCCGCCGCTTGCCCGGCCGGGATATCAAACGCCAACAGCGTGAAGCCTTTCACCCGACGTTCAACACCATCGTCCCAGAGCGAAACGATGTCGGCCTTTTGCCCCGGCTTGAAGCCCAGGCGAATGATGTCGGCTTCGTTGACGAACAACACGTCCCGCTGTCCCTTAACGCCGCGATAACGGTCGTTGAGGCCATAGATGGTGGTGTTGTACTGATCGTGGGAACGCATCGACTGCATGATCAGGTCCGGCAGCACACCGGTGGCCCGGGTGCGTTCGTGCACCAGGTCTTTGGGCAGCGCGTTCGAGCGGAAATTGGCCCGGCCCGAGGCGGTGCTCCACTTGCGTGTGCCGGCACTGTTGCCCAGGTAGAAGCCGCCAGGGTTCTTGACCTTCTCGTTGAAGTCCTTGAAGCCGGGAATGGTCTCGGCGATGAGGTCGCGGATGCGGCTGTAGTCGGCCACCAGCCAGTTCCAGTCCACCGGGTGGCTGCCCAGGGTCGCGGCAGCGATGCCAGCCAGGATCGCCGGTTCCGAGCGCATCCGGTCCGACAGCGGCTGTAGCTGGCCATTGGAGGCGTGGACCATGCTGAACGAGTCTTCGACGGTGATTGCTTGCGGGCCTTCGGTCTGGATATCGATGTCGGTGCGGCCCAGGCACGGCAGGATCAGCGCGTCCTTGCCGTGGGTCAAATGGCTGCGGTTGAGCTTGGTGCTGATCTGCACGGTCAGGTCGCAGTTTCGCAGGGCCTGGAACGTGCGCGGGCTGTCCGGCGTGGCTTGGGCGAAGTTGCCGCCCAGACCGATGAAGACTTTTGCCCGTCCTTCAGCCATGGCGTGAATTGCCTCGACCACGTTGTGGCCGTTGCCGCGTGGCACCTTGAACTGGAAGCGACGCTCCAGGGCATCGAGGAACGCGGCAGGAGGGCGTTCGTTGATGCCCATGGTCCGGTCGCCCTGCACGTTACTGTGGCCACGCACAGGGCACAGGCCGGCACCCGGCCGGCCGATGTTGCCGCGCAGCAGCATCAGGTTGGCGATTTCCTGGATGGTCGCCACCGAGTGGCGGTGCTGGGTGATGCCCATGGCCCAACACATGATGACGTTCTTGCCCTTGACGTACATGCGTGCCGCTTGCTCGATTTCCACCAGGCTCAGGCCGGACTGCTCGACGATCTGCTCCCACGGGGTGTCGTCGATGACGGCCAGGTAATCCAGCACGTTGACGCTGTGTTCGTTGAGGAAATCGTGGTCGAACACCGCCGGGGCACCGGTTTTCTGCGCGTCGCGCTCCCACAGCAGGAGGAATTTCGCCATGCCGCGCATGATCGCCATGTCGCCACCCAGAGCCGGGCGAAAGAACGCGGTGTTGGTCGGCTTGTCGCCGTTGGTGAGCATTTCGAGCGCGTGCTGCGGGTGCTGGAAACGCTCCAGGCCCCGTTCTTTCAGCGGGTTGATGCACACCACTTGCGCGCCTCGCTTCACCGCTTCGCGCAGCGGCTCGAGCATCCGTGGGTGGTTAGTGCCAGGGTTCTGGCCCCAGACGAAAATCGCATCGGCGTGTTCGAAGTCGTCGAAGGTCACGGTGCCTTTGCCGACCCCGACGCTTTGCGACAACGCGACACCGCTGGCCTCGTGGCACATGTTCGAGCAGTCAGGGAAATTGTTGGTGCCATAAGCGCGTACGAACAGCTGATAGAGGTACGCCGCTTCGTTGCTCGCCCGGCCCGAGGTGTAGAACTCGGCCTGATCGGGGCTCGACAGGCCGTTCAGGTGTTTGGCGATCAGCGCGAACGCGTCGTCCCAACTGATCGGCTGGTAGCGATCGGTCTCGGCGTCGTAGCTCATCGGCTCGGTCAGGCGGCCCTGGTATTCGAGCCAATAGTCGCTTTGCTCCAGCAAGGACGTGACGCTGTGTTTGGCGAAGAATCCGGCATCGACACGGCGTTTGGTCGCTTCCCAGTTCACCGCTTTGGCGCCGTTCTCGCAGAACATCACCATGCCCTTTTCCGGAGAATCGCCCCAGGCGCAGCCTGGGCAGTCGAAGCCACCGTTCTGGTTGGTCTTGAGCATGATGCGCAGGTTCTTCAGCGCGTTGTCGCTGGTCAACCAGGCCTGGGCCACGCTGATCAGTGCCCCCCAGCCACCGGCCGGGCCTTTGTAGGGCTTGAAGCGAGGGACGGGTTTCTGGTCGGCTTGACGGTGTTGACTCACGCTTGATTCTCCAACGTTGGGCTGTAGACCCGCGGTGCATTCTTCTGTGGCAGATGGATGAGATTGAGGTTGTGGCGACGGGCCCATTGCACGGCCAGGCCCGTGGGCGACGACAGGCTGACCAGGGTCTGGATGCCGGCGCGCAAGACTTTCTGGATCAATTCGAGGCTGCAGCGGCTGGTGACAATCGCCAGGCCGCCAGCGGTCGGGATTTTTTGCCGGATCAATCCGCCGATCAGCTTGTCGAGGGCGTTGTGTCGGCCAATGTCTTCGCGACCGAGCAGCAACTCGCCTTTGTCGTTCATGAACACCGCCGCATGTACGGCGCCACAATGTTGGCCCAAGGGCTGGAAGGCGCCGATGCGCTCGCGCAGGCCATCAAGCCATTCGACCGGCGGCAACGGGGCACCGGGCAATACCTGAAGGTCTGGCAACGCCTGCTCGACCGCTTCCACGCCACAGAGCCCGCAACCGCTGGTGCCGGCCAGTTGCCGACGCTGCTGCTTGAGGTTCCAGAATGCGCGGTTGGCGATGGTCACTTGCGCGTATTGCGCCGAACCCGAGCCGCTGAGCTGCAGGTCGTAGATGTCCGTGGCGTCCTGGATGATGCCGCTGCCCAGGCTGAAGCCGACAATGAAGTCCTCCAGATCCGTGGGCGTCACCAGCATGACCGCCTGACTGATGCCGTTGAAGGCAATCGCCAGCGCGACTTCCTCGGCCAGCGCGGTGCTGGCCGATTCGGCGCTATCGGTTTCGGTACGGCGCAGGTTGCAGTAGCTGTAGGTCTGGCTGGCGGCGGGGGCGGGCGTTTCGAGGGCAGGCGCCGCGCAGGCTGGGCGCTTGGTGTTCATGGCATCACCGACGGATTGATCAGCCTTAAGACTAGGCGTGACAACTTGTCGCGTCTAATCGCTAATACTGATCTGCCGATAGACGCGGTCGATCAAGCACCGATCAGCGATTGTTGATAGAGGGCAAAACAGGCTTCTGCCAGCGCCGAGCGTGGCGCGCTGCGACGCATGATCAGCCCCAGGCGGCCAAGGGTCTGGGCGTTTTCGATCGGTTGCAGGCGCAAATGCTCGGTCAGGCCTTCGAGGCCACCTTCCAATGGCATCACGGCGCAACACAAGCCGCCGTGCACCGCTTGTAACAGTTGATGCACGGCATCGGTCTGCAGCAACGGCTGCGGGGTCAGGCCACGGCTGTGGAAGTTGTGGTCGATGGACTGGCGAAAGTGCATGCCGCTGGTGAGCATGCCCAACGGCAGTTCGATCAAGGATTCCCAACTCAGCGGCGTCTCGCCAAAGGTGAAGAAGCGTTGATCGTAGAGCAGACCCATGCGGGTTTCGCTGAAAGCCAGGGAGTCGAAATGTTCGGTGTCGAGGCGTTCCAGGTATGACACGCCGAGATCCAGGCGATTGTTCGCCAGTTGCTCGAGGATTTGCTCCGAACTCAGTGCCGAGAGTTCGAAGCGCAGGTTCGGGTGTTCGGCGTGCAAGCGTTGCAGCAGTGGCAGCGGATCGAAGCTCGACAACGGCACTACACCCAGGCGCAAGGTGCCGACCAGATTGCCGCGACAGGCGGCCGCCTCGGCGTACAAGCCGTCGTAGGCCGCCAACACCGTGCGCGCCCAGGCCAGCACCCGCTCGCCCGGCGCGGTGAAGCCTTCGAAGCGCTGGCCGCGATTGACCAGCGGCAGGTCGAGTTCTTCTTCGAGGCTGCGCAGGCGCATGGACAGGGTCGGCTGGGTGATGTGGCAGCGGGCGGCGGCCTGGCCGAAATGGCGGGTTTCGTCGAGCGCGATGAGGAATTTCAGCTGCTTGATGTCCATCTGCGCTCCTGGGGTTGGGAAGGTGCGGATTCTATCGCAAGCGGGGTCATTGGTCGGGTTGGATTCGCAGGTGACGGCCGTGGTCTAGGCTTTGACGTCTGGAACCCGAAACCCAAGGAGAGTGCACCATGAGTCTTTTGAGCTTTGTGAAGGAAGCAGGCGAAAAACTGCTGGATTTGCTGACGCCAGGCAACGCCAATGCCAGTGAGCAGTTGAAGGCGCACATCAGCAAGGTCGGCCTGGGCAACCCGAATGTGCAGGCGACGGTCGATGGCGACAAGGTCACGGTGACCGGTGAAGTGGCGAGCCAGGAAGAGAAGGAAAAGATCCTGCTGGCGGTGGGCAACATCGCCGGGGTTGGCAGTGTGGATGATCAGATTACCGTGACCGGGCCTGTCGTTGCTGCCGCACGTTTCGTGGTCGTGAAAAAGGGCGACACCCTCAGCGCGATATCCTTGGCCGTATATGGCAATGCCAACCTGTACAACAAGATCTTTGAGGCCAACAAGCCGATGCTCAAAGATGTGAACAAGATCTATCCGGGGCAGTCGTTGCGGATTCCTGAGTAACCTGTGAAACCGTGTGATGGCTTTCGCGAGCAAGCCCGCTCCCACACTGGATCTCCAGTGAACACGAAAATTGTGTGCGATGAAGATCAAATGTGGGAGCGGGCTTGCTCGCGAAGCAGGCAACTCGGTCTACAACCCCGCAATCAAATCCCGATAATCCCCGACCGCCGCAAACTCCGCCGTGTCCTTCGGCCCCTTGCGGCTGTCCGGCTCGCGCACGGCCAGCAAATGCGCCACGCCAAAGTCCCGTGCACTGCGCAGGATCGGCAAGGTGTCGTCGATGAAAAGGCTTCGCGCAGGATCGAAATCGATATCGGCTTGCAGCGCATCCCAAAATTGCGGGTTTTCCTTGGGGAAGCCGTAGTCATGGGAACTGATCAGGCGTTCGAAGTAGGGCGCCAGTTCGATTTTTTCCAGCTTCAACGACAGCGCATCCCGATGGGCATTGGTGATCAGCACCACGCGCTTGCCGGCCCGTTTGATCGCCGCCAGAAAGGTGTCGGCATCCGGGCGCAGGGCGATCAGGTGCGCGGTTTCCAGTTTCAGGTCGCGCACCGACAGTTTCAGTTCGGCGCTCCAGAAATCCAGGCAGTACCACTGCAACTGGCCGGCATTGCGTTCGAACAAAGGCTGCAGCTCCATTTCGGCCATGGCCCGGCTGACCCCGTGCAGTTCGGCGTAACGCTGGGGCAGGTGTTCCATCCAGAAGTGGTTGTCGAAATGCAGGTCCAGCAGCGTGCCGTCCATGTCCAGCAGAACGGTATCGATGTCGGACCAGGGTAATGAAGGCATGGCAACGTCTCGGGCAGTAGAAAGATTTCTGGCGTAAACAATCGGGAAAGCCGCGTTATAGTAGCGCGTTCACGCCAAGGAGCTTTGCATGCGCCAGAAACCCACCATACTCGCCCGCGAAATTGTCGCCACCAGTCGATTGTTCTGCGTGGAGGAGATGAAGCTGCGCTTTTCCAACGGCGTGGAGCGCACGTATGAACGCCTGGTCGGCAAGGGTGCCGGGTACGGCGCGGTGATGATCGTGGCGATGCTCGATGCCGAGCACGCGGTGCTGGTCGAGGAGTATTGCGGCGGCACGGATGCATATGAAATGTCGTTGCCCAAGGGTTTGATCGAGCCGGGCGAAGACGTGCTGGCGGCGGCCGAGCGCGAGCTCAAGGAAGAGGCCGGTTTTGGCGCGCGGCAACTGGAGCACCTGACCGAGTTGTCGCTGTCCCCTGGCTACATGAGCCAGAAGATTCAAGTAGTGCTGGCTACCGACCTCTACGAAGAGCGTCTGGAAGGCGACGAGCCAGAGCCGATGCGGGTGGACAAGGTCAATCTGCGTGAGCTCTCGGCGCTTGCACAAAACCCACAATTTACCGAAGGCCGTGCCTTGGCGGCGCTGTACCTGGCCCGAGACCTTTTGACTCAGCGCGGAGTGTTCCAGCAATGAATTTCCCACATCCGATGATGGCATCGGTGATTGAACTGGCCTTGCGGGCCGGTGATGCGATCCTGCCGTTCTGGCGCACGGGCACCGCCGTCACGGCAAAGGCTGATGATTCGCCGGTGACCGCTGCCGACATGGCCGCTCACCACGTGATTCTGGCCGGGCTGACGGCGCTCGACCCGAGCATCCCGGTGCTCTCCGAGGAAGACGCCAACATTCCCCAGGACGTGCGTGCCGGATGGCAGCGCTGGTGGCTGGTCGATCCACTGGATGGCACCAAGGAATTCATCAGCGGCAGCGAAGAGTTCACCGTCAACATCGCCTTGATCGAAAACGGTCGGGTGGTGTTCGGTGTGGTGTCGATGCCGACCAACGGGCGTTTTTACGTCGGCGGAGCGGGACTCGGCGCCTGGCGCGGCGATAAAGGTGGCACGCCCGTGGCGATCAAGGTGCGTGATGCATTAGCGCCCGGCGAGTCGTTCACCGTGGTGGCCAGCCGTCGCCATTCGAGCCCGGAGCAAGAGCGTCTGCTGGCCGGGTTGAGCGCCAGCCTTGGCGAGCTGCAACTGACCAGTATCGGCAGTTCGTTGAAGTTTTGCCTGGTGGCCGAAGGGGCGGCGGATTGCTATCCGCGCCTGGCACTGACTTCCCAATGGGACACGGCGGCAGCGCAAGGCGTGCTGGAAGGCGCGGGAGGTGAGGTGCTGGAGTTGAGCGGTGAGCCGTTCAGCTATCCGGCGCGGGAGTCATTGTTGAATACGTTCTTCCTGGCGTTGCCGGCGAAGGCGGCCTGGCGGGAGAAGCTGCTGGAATTGGCACGCGCATAAGATCGTTCCCACGCGCGGATGCAAATCCTTGTGGGAGCGAGCTCGCTCCCACAGGTTTTGCGGTCGTCCTGGTTTACCGGTGCAACACGTACTGCCCGACAAACCTCACCGCATCCTCATCACGGCCTTCATTGACGACCCGTGTATGCAGCGTCAACCGCGCTCGGCTGTATCGCTGGAAGGTGGTCAGGAATTTCTTCCAGATCACCGGGTCCGGCGCCTGGCAAATGGCGTTGGCATCCCCCGTCACCGGCAGCGGATAGCTGATCTGCCCTTCCTGAATCACGATGTGCCCGTCGGTAATGCCTTCTTCCTTGAGGCGCAGATGCAGCCAGCCCCAACCGGCCAGGACCGCGCCGCAATACAGGCTGCCGCCGAACATGGTGCTCTTGTGGTTGACGTTGGCTTCCAGCGGCAAGTGCAGGCGCAGTTGCTGGTCATGCCAGTCGAGCACTTTGAGGCCCATGTCCCGGGTGAGGGGAATGTCGTGATGGAGAACGGATTCCAGTTGTCGACTGTCGCGGCTCATTCAGGGGCCTCTTGCTTGAAGTGGATGATTGGACGGTAACTCAGTCGAGATCGTCAGGGTGGGCCGAGGCACCACTGTCGGCGAAACTCAGACCGTGCTTGCGCAGTTTGTCGTGCAGGGTCTTGCGCGGAATCCCGAGGGCTTCGGCGACGCTGCGCACCGAGCTGTGGGAGCGTGCCAGTTCGGCGGCGATGAGGGTTTTTTCGAAGTTCTCCACCTGCTCGCTCAAACCGCCGCTGACGACGTCGAGCCTGTTGCCAGCGCCGCCTTGCGGCGTGCTGTTGTCGAGGGCCAGTTCCAGACCGAGGGCGAAACGCTCGGCGGCATTTTGCAGCTCGCGCACGTTGCCGGGCCAGGTGTGGCGCAGCAGCAAGGCACGTTGCCCCGGTTGCAGTTCATGGGGCGGCAAACCGTGGCGGGCACTGGCTTCATCGGCAAAATGCTGGAACAGCATCAGCGCATCTTCGCCCCGTTCGCGCAGCGGTGGAATCCGTAGCGGCGCGACGTTCAGGCGATAATACAGGTCGGCACGGAAACGCCCTTGATCCGCCGCTTGGCGCAGGTCTTCCTTGGTCGCGGCGATGATGCGGATGTCCAGCGGGATCAGTTGATTGCCGCCCAGGCGTTCGACCACCCGCTCTTGCAGCAAGCGCAGCAACTTGACCTGCACATCCAGGCTCATGCTTTCGATTTCATCGAGGAACAGCGTGCCGCCATTGGCGAATTCGAACTTGCCGATGCGGCGTTTCTGCGCGCCGGTGAAGGCGCCGGGCTCGTGACCGAACAGCTCGCTTTCAACCACTGATTCGGCCAGGGCACCGGCGTTGATGGCTACGAACGGTCCGTTACGGCGACTCGATAAATCGTGCAGCGCCCGGGCCACGACTTCTTTGCCGGCGCCGGTTTCGCCGAGGATCAGCACGTCGGCCCTGGTCGCGGCCAGTGCACCGATCTGCTCGCGCAGGCGCAGCATCGAAGGTGAGTGGCCAACCAGCCGCGTGCTCAGCTCGTTGCGGTCGCTCAAGGCCAGCCGCAGGCTGCGGTTGTCCAGTACCAGCCGGCGCAGGGCCAATGCGCGGCGCACGCTGTCGAGCAGGGCGTCGCTGGCGAAGGGCTTTTCCAGAAAGTCATAGGCTCCGGCGCGCATGGCCTGCACCGCCAGCGGCACATCGCCGTGGCCGGTGATCAGCAGCACGGGTAGCTCAGGGTCCTGGGCATGCAGTTCGGTCAACAATTCGAGACCGTCCATGCCGGGCATGCGGATGTCGCTGACCACCACCCCTGGCCAGTCGCGTTCAAGTTGCGCGGCCAGGCCTTTGGCTTCAGCCAGCGGCAGGATTTTCAGGCCCGCCAGATCCAGCGTCTGGCTCAAGGCCTGGCGCAAGTGGGGATCGTCGTCGATCAACACGACCTGAATGCGGTTGTCGATGGTCATGCACTTCGGTCCTCGGACGGTTGCAGGCTCACGCCCGGTGCGCCTGCGCGCAGCTTCAGGGTAATCAGGGCGCCGCCCTCCTTGTGGTTGGCGAACGACAGTTCACCGCCGAAGGCGCGCATCAGGGTTTCGCAAATCGCCAGCCCCAGACCGAGGCCCTGGGTGCGGGTCTTGGTGGTGTAGAACGGCTCGCTGGCGCGCCCAAGGGCTTCCATGCAAAAGCCGGGGCCGTTGTCGCGAATGTACAGGTTGACGCCCTCGGCCGTGGATTGGGCACTCAACCAGAGTTTACGAGGCGGGCCTTTTTCCGTCAGGGCATCCAGGGCGTTGGCCAGCAGATTGCCGAGTACCTGGCGCAGGCGGGTTTCCCCGGCCTCGACCCACAGGGTGGCGGCGGGCAAGTCGCGGATCAGCTCGACTTCCATGCTGCGTCGACGCTTGGCCAGCAAGGCCAGGGCATCGTCCAGCGCCGGTTGCAGGGCGACGCTTTCCGGGGCATGTCGGTCGCGACGGGCAAAGGCGCGCAGGTGGGCGATGATCGAGGCCATGCGCCCGGTCAATTCGCTGATCAGCTTGAGGTTGCCGCGGGCATCGTCGGTGCGCTGGTGATCGAGCAACACTTCGGCGTTTTCCGCGTAGCTGCGAATCGCTGCCAGCGGCTGATTGAGTTCATGGCTGATGCTCGCCGACATGGTGCCCAGTGCCGACAGTTTGCCGGCCTGCACCAGATCATCCTGGGCGCGTACCAGCTCCTGCTGAGCCTGTTCGCGTTCCAGCACTTCCTGTTTCAGACGCCGGTTCAGGCCCTCGAGATCGCTGGTGCGCTCGGCGACCCGGCCCTCCAGCTCGCGGCGGGCCTTGGCTTCGAAAGCAATGCGTTCGAGGTAATGGCGGCGGCGCTGCATCATCAGGCCAAGCAACAGCATCAACACCAGCAGCGTTGCACCGCCGATGGCCACCACCGTGCGCACCGGGCGGTCGATCAAGGTGCGCGGGGCGAGGATGCTGACATTCCAGCCGGTTTCGGCGATCTGTTGGGTCTGGGTCAGCCAGGCATTGGGGTTGAGCTCCAGCGGTTTGGGCTCGCGGGTTGGATAGGGCTGGATCGCCGTAATGGCCTTGCTTTCCTCCTCGCTCAACGGACGGGTCGAGCGGAATCGCCACTCCGGTCGCGAGGTGAGAATGACGACGCCGTTGTGGTCGGTCAGCAGCAGTTGTTCCGGGGTTTTGCCCCAGAGGCTTTCGGTGTGGTCGAGGTCGACTTTGACCACCAGCACGCCTACGATTTTTTCGCCGTCACGCACGCCGGCGGCGAAGAAGTATCCGCGCTTGGCGGAGGTCGTGCCCAGGCCGAAAAAACGCCCGAGCCGCCCGGCCATGGCTTCGCTGAAATACGGTCGGAAGGAAAAATTGCGCCCGACGAAACTGTCGTGCTTGTCCCAGTTGGAGGCCGCCAGGGTCTTGCCGGTGGTGTCCATCAGGTACATGACTTCGGCACCGGTCTGGGTGGCGATGTTTTTCAGCAGGCGGTTGGCGTTGCCTTGGGTGACTCCATCGTCCGGTGCACCGACAACAGCGCGCAGGGCCGGCAGGTCGCCGAGGATCTGCGGCAACACTTCATAGCGGTGCAGGGTGCCCAGCAGGTTGGCGACGTAGAGGTCGAGGGTCTGACGATTCTGACTGGCCAGTTCGCTGCGGTAGTAACGCTCGGCGAGATGCTCCAGTGGCCACAGCAACGGCGCCAGGCACAGTGCCAGCAGGGCCAGGCTGCGCCAACGGGGTCTGGGAGGAAGAGTCGGTTTCATGAGCAGCATGCGCCTGTGGGTACAGGCGCATTATGCCTAGGCTTGCGGGCGCAGTCTGCGCGCTGTGGGTCAGGCGCGTTTTTGCGCTGAAGCTTGCGCCGGGTTATCAGGCGAAGACTTCGGCGTCCTTGAGGAATGCAGCGGCCTGGTCCTTTGCCGACAGCTGCGGCGTGCCTTCCAGTTGCCAATCGATAGCCAGGTCCGGGTCGTCCCAGCGAATGCTGCGCTCGGCGGACGGGGTGTAGTAATCGGTGGTTTTGTAGAGGAACTCGGCGAAATCGCTCAGCACCACGAAACCGTGGGCAAAGCCTTCCGGAATCCAGATCTGGCGATGGTTATCGGCGGACAGGACCACCGCAACCGATTTGCCGAAATGAGGCGAACTGCGGCGGATGTCCACGGCAACGTCGAGTACTTCACCGGCCGTGACGCGAACCAGTTTGCCTTGTGTGTTCGTCAGTTGGTAATGCAAACCACGCAACACGCCTTTTTGCGAGCGGGAATGGTTGTCCTGAACGAACTGAGTGTCCAGACCGGTGGCTTCTGCGAAAGCCCTGGCGTTGAAGCTCTCATAGAAGAAACCACGTTCGTCGCCAAAGACCTTGGGTTCGAGGATCAGAACACCGGGCAGGTCGGTGGTCACTACATTCATGGTGGCTCTCCAGATGCATGCATTTAGGGCCGCCATTCTTGCGCAAAGTGCCATTCGAGGCGAGTGCCAGAACAAAAACCTGTGGGAGCGGGCTTGCTCGCGAAGGCGGAGTGACAGGCAACCTGAATGTGACTGACACGCCCTCTTCGCGAGCAAGCCCGCTCCCACAAATGCCCTCGTACCGGCTTGCGGGGGGTTGCGTATCGCCCGAAGCAGTGGCGATATAGGTGCCTAATAAAATTTCAGGGGTCGTTGTATGCCGCTCGCTACGTTGATTCATCGCGCCAGTTTGCCCAGCCCGCAGGTGTCTGCGGAGCAAGCGCTAGAGCTGCTGGAAGAACATTACGGGTTCAGCGGCAGACTGCAGGCCCTCGGCAGCCAGCAAGACCTGAACTACCGCGTCGACAGCGAGCGCGGACGTTTCGTCCTGAAAATCTGCCGTGGCGACTACTCGGTACTGGAGCTTCAGGCGCAACATGCCGGGCTCAAGCATCTGGGCGAGCACCCCGATGTTCATGTGCCGCGTGTTATTGCTGCGACAAACGGTGCAGAGCTGCTGTCTCTGGACGTCGGTGGCCAGGCGGTGCACGTTCGCCTGCTCGACTACATCGAAGGCCAGCCGCTGACGAGCCTCGGTCGTTTCAACCCGACAGTGGTGTCCGGCTTCGGTCGCCTGTGCGGTGAAATGGACCTGGCCCTGGCGGATTTCGACCATCCGGGCCTGGTGCGAACCCTGCAATGGGACGCCCGCCACGCTCACGCCCTGATCGCGCACTTGCTGCCGGTGATCAAGGATGAAGCCCGGCGCAAACTGATCGTCGACGCGTCCGCACAAGCCGAACGGCATTTGCAGCCGCTGGAAGCCAAGCTGCCGGTGCAGGCCATTCACATGGACATCACCGATGACAACGTGGTGTGGCAGCGCGACGCGCAGCGCCATTGGCAGTTGCAAGGCGTGATCGATTTCGGCGACCTGGTGCGCACCTGGCGCATCACCGATCTCTCGGTCACCTGCGCTGCGCTGCTGCATCATGGCGAGGGCGATCCGTTCTGCATTTTGCCGGCCATCCAGGCGTATCACGCGGTCAATCCGTTGCAATACGAAGAACTGCTGGCGCTGTGGCCGCTGATCGTCGCCCGCGCGGCGGTGCTGGTGCTCAGCGGCGAACAGCAGGTCAGTATCGATCCGGGCAATGCCTACAGCCGCGATAACCTGGTCCATGAATGGGAAATCTTCCGTGTGGCCACGTCGGTGCCGTTGGCGTTGATGGAAGCGGCGATCCTCACCGCCGTCGGCCAGAACCTTCCAATCATCGGCAGCGAAGGTTTCGCGCCGCTGTTGCCGAGCCTGGTGGGGCGTGAGTTCGCATTGATCGACCTGGGGGTGCTCAGTCCGCATTTCGAGGCCGGGAACTGGGAGCAGGAGGGTGTCGATCAGCGCCTGCTGGATGAAGCGGCCGCGGCACATGGCCTGGCGGCCAGTCGTTACGGACAATACCGCCTGTCCCACACCCGCCCGGACAGCGCCACTGAACCGGACACTTGCCCGTTGCACGTCGAGTTGCGTGTGCCTCAGGGCACGGCAGTCGAAGCACCGTTTGCCGGGGTGGTGCATCACCCATCGGCGGGCGTGCTGCAACTGGACGGCCCGCAATTGAGTGTGCGGCTTTGGGGCGTCACTCCGTCGCTACACAGCGGCGCGGCCCTGGTCAAAGGCCAGGTACTGGGCTCGGTAAGCGGGCCTTTGATCGTGCAGTTGTGCCGTGGCGTGTCGATCAATGCGCCGTTGTTCTGTACTCCTTCGCGCGCGGCGGCCTGGCAAGCGTTGTGCCCATCACCGGCAACATTGCTGGGGCTGGCCTGTGATGCCGAAGCCGAGCTCGACGGACCGACCTTGCTGGCCCGGCGCGATGCCAGCTTTGCCCGTACGCAAAAGCACTATTACGTTGATCCGCCGCGCATCGAGCGTGGCTGGCGCAACCATCTGATCGACATGCAGGGTCGCTCCTACCTCGACATGCTCAACAACGTTGCGGTATTGGGTCACGGTCATCCACGCATGGCCGCCGTCGCCAGCCGCCAGTGGTCGTTGCTCAACACCAACTCGCGTTTCAACTACGCAGCCGTGGCCGAGTTCTCCGAACGTTTGCTGAAGCTGTCTCCGGATGGCATGGACCGGGTGTTCCTGGTCAACAGCGGCAGCGAGGCCAACGATCTGGCGATTCGTCTGGCGTGGGCCTACAGCGGCGGTCGCGACATGCTCAGCGTGCTGGAGGCCTATCACGGCTGGACGGTGGGCGCGGATTCGGTGTCGACCTCGATCGCCGACAATCCCAAGGCCTTGAGCAGCCGCCCGGACTGGGTGCACCCGGTGACCGCGCCAAACACCTATCGCGGTGAATTCCGTGGCCCAGACAGTGCGCCGGATTATGTGCGCAGCGTCGAACACAACCTGGCGAAAATCGCCGAGCAAAAACGCCAACTGGCCGGTTTCATCTGTGAACCGGTGTACGGCAATGCTGGCGGTATCTCGCTGCCGCCAGGCTATTTGAAACAAGTCTATGCGATGGTCCGGGCTCGGGGCGGCGTGTGCATCGCCGACGAAGTGCAGGTGGGCTACGGGCGCATGGGCAATTTCTTCTGGGGCTTTGAAGAGCAGGGTGTGGTGCCCGACATCATCACCATGGCCAAGGGGATGGGCAACGGTCAGCCACTGGGCGCGGTCATCACCCGCCGGGAAATCGCCGAGGCGCTGGAGGCCGAGGGTTACTTCTTCTCGTCTGCCGGCGGCAGCCCGGTCAGTTGCCAGGTCGGCATGGCCGTGCTGGATGTGATGCAAGAGGAAAAACTCTGGGAGAACGCCCAGGTCGTGGGCGGGCACTTCAAGCAGCGTCTCGAAGCGTTGATCGATATTCATCCGTTAGTGGGGGCGGTGCACGGTTCCGGTTTCTACCTGGGCGTCGAACTGATCCGCAACCGCGAAACCCTGGAGCCGGCCACTGAAGAAACCACCGCACTGTGCGACCGCTTGCGCGAGTTGGGGATTTTCATGCAGCCGACTGGCGATTACCTGAACATCCTCAAGATCAAGCCGCCGATGGTCACTTCGCGCCAGAGCGTGGACTTCTTCGTGGACATGCTGTCGAAGGTGCTGGCGGAAGGGTTGTAGACACATCCCCCTGTAAATGCGGGCCAATGTGGGAGCGGGCTTGCTCGCGAAAGCGGCATTCCAGGCTCAATATTTGTGTCGGATGTACCGGCCTCTTCGCGAGCAAGCCCGCTCCCACATGAATGGTGGTTCTAGTTCGATTGATATCGGCATATTGTCGATTATTTTTGTAACTCTGGATGTAAGGTGCTTTAAATGCCGATATTTATCGGATATAAAGTGGCCAGTCCACGGCGTGTACCAATGCGCTTCCATTTCTGTCAGGTATCAATGTCACTCCGGAGTCCTGAGCCATGACCACGTTGAACAGCACCCCTCGCGCCGACGGCTTCTACATGCCAGCCGAATGGGCACCCCAAACCCAGACCTGGATGATCTGGCCCGAGCGTCCCGACAACTGGCGCCTGGGGGGCAAACCGGCACAAGCCGCCCACGTGGCAGTGGCCAAGGCGATCGCTCGTTTCGAACCGGTGACCGTGGCGGTTTCCGCTGGCCAATACGAAAACGCCCGTGCCCGTCTGGACGTGCCGAATATTCGTGTGGTTGAAATGTCCAGCGACGACGCCTGGGTCCGCGACTCCGGTCCGACCTTCGTCATCAACAACGGTGGCGAAGTCCGTGGCGTGAACTGGGACTTCAACGCCTGGGGCGGTTTTGACGGCGGCCTGTATTCGCCATGGAACCGTGACTCGCAGGTTGGCGGCAAGATCCTCGAGATCGAGCGCAGCCCGCGCTACCGCACCGAAGGCTTCGTGCTGGAAGGCGGTTCGATTCACGTCGACGGCGAAGGCACCCTGATCACCACCGAAGAGTGCCTGCTCAATCGCAATCGAAACCCGCACATGAACCGCGCAGAAATCGAAGCGGTCCTGAGTGCGAACCTGGCTGTGGATAAAATCATCTGGCTGCCGGATGGCTTGTTCAACGATGAAACCGACGGCCATGTGGATAACTTCTGTTGCTACGTGCGCCCGGGCGAAGTGCTGCTGGCCTGGACCGATGATCCACAGGACCCGAACTACCCGCGCTGCCAGGCGGCGATGAAAGTGCTGCAAAGCAGCACCGACGCCAAGGGCCGCCCATTCACGGTGCACAAGATGCCGATCCCGGGTCCGCTGTTTGCGACCGAGGAAGAATGCGCCGGTGTCGATCCGGTCGATGGTACGCAGGAACGTAATCCGACTGTTCGTCTGGCCGGTTCCTACGTGAACTTCCTGATCGTCAACGGCGGCATCATCGCGCCGAGCTTCGACGACCCGCAGGATGGCCCTGCAAAGGAAATCTTGCAGAACCTGTTCCCACAGCACGAAGTGGTGATGGTGCCTGGTCGCGAACTGTTACTGGGGGGCGGCAATATTCACTGCCTTACCCAGCAACAACCCGCGCCACACAAGGAGTGAGTGAGGTCGTAACAGCTTGAGTTGATTGCGAAATCCCTCAGGTTGTCGATCAGCCTCCCGGATTGCACGGAGCCCGCGGCCCTACAGG
The DNA here is from genome assembly GCF_059422045.1 of Pseudomonas sp. GW821-FHT02A08. Lineage (NCBI taxonomy): Bacteria > Pseudomonadati > Pseudomonadota > Gammaproteobacteria > Pseudomonadales > Pseudomonadaceae > Pseudomonas > Pseudomonas sp. GW821-FHT02A08. Next base: position 22,691 of record NZ_JBWKWD010000009.1, on the reverse strand, counting down.
CCTGCGGGCTTTTTTGTATCCGCCGGGCCACACTTCAGACACCTTGGCACAGCTCTTGTATCTCTGTTTTCGTAACTTGGGGAGGGGAGGACTTCGATGTTCTGTCATAAACCTTGGATAAGTTAGCCGCTCACAAACCGGGAGAGAGCGCTGAAATGAACGCCGAAGTGAATGTTGTGGGCGAAAAGGCGTTGCATCCCCTGGCAGTAAACAGCGAATCGCTCCAGATCCTGGCGCACTGGTTCAAGTCCAATGGAATGCGTCAGATCAGTGAAACTGATCCGCGCCGGACGATGATCGAGCGTTACCCTGCTGGTTTATTCAGCGAGGCGGAACTGGATGCGTTGTGGGATGTAATGGAAGGATAAGAAGAAAAACAACGGATTGAGCAAGAAAAAGCGCTGCCGGGATGGCAGCGCTTTTTTTTGCCTGATACAAATCTCCCAAACACGGGAGAACGACTGTGGGAGCGGGCTTGCTCGCGAAGGCGTCGTGCCAGTCAATGTAAATGTCGACTGATCCTCCGCTATCGCGAACAGGCTGATTCCCACTGGCAACCATTCGACCGATTCAAGCAACAGACTGAAAGCCAATCCGGCGTTTTTCCGGAGCCGCCGCAGCACTAACCTGCCGACATCGAATTTTCCTGAATTTCTGTCGGAGCTTTCCCATGATCCTGCATTACGTCTACGACCCCTTGTGCGGTTGGTGCTACGGCGCCAAACCGCTGGTGCAGGCCGCCCAAGCTGTGCTGCCCGTGATTGCCCACGGCGGCGGCATGATGACGGGGGCCAATCGGCAAAAGGTTTCGCCACAACTGCGCAGTTACGTCATGCCCCATGATCGGCGCATTGCCGAATACAGCGGGCAGCCGTTCGGCGAAGCCTATTTCGAAGGTTTGCTGCGTGATCACAGCGCCGTGTTCGACTCGGCTCCACCCATCGCTGCAGTGCTGGCTGCCGAGCAAATGACCGGTCGCGGACTGGAGTTGCTGGGGCGTTTGCAAAGTGCTCACTACGTGGAGGGGCGTCGCATTGCCGACGAATCGGTACTGTTTGAACTTGCTCAGGGCATGGGACTGGCACGCGAAACCTTCGAAAGAGCCTTCAGGGCGGCCGATACCGAAGGCCATATCAGGAACAGTCGGGCTCTTTTGGCCAAGGTCGGTGGGCAGGGCTTTCCGACCCTGGCGCTTGAGCACAATGACCAGTTCACCCTGATCGATATCGGGCCATGGCTGGGCAAACCCCAGGCATTTGCGCAGTGGCTGGGTCAGTCACTGCCGGAGCAGGGCTCATCCGATTCCGGAGCAGCCTGTAGTCTCGATGGTTGCGTTGATTGAATATTCCTGCCGCGTAAAGCAATTTCTTAGACGATTTTCGCCTGTTTTTAGAAGGTTCATGAAATTGACACACCGTTGAGGGCGCAGCTACGATTCGGCCAAAACGCCTGTGGCCGACCGCCACGATCAAAAATTATAAAAAGGCCCGCCGCGAGAAATCGTGGGCGGGCCTTTTTGTTTTCGCATTGAAATAAGAGCGCGATAGCGCCGTTTCGGCCGTTCGACACAGCGCGTATCAACCGGAAATAAGGAAAAGAACAAAATGTTGAACAAGCGAATCAGCCTGATCGCTCTGGGGATGTTGAGTGCGACACAGGCCATGGCGAACGACCAGGCCGAATCCAAGGGTTTTGTTGAAGACAGCAGCCTCAAAGTGCTGCTGCGCAACGCCTACATCAACCGTGACTTCAAAGACGGCAACCCGGATAAATCCGAGTGGGGCCAGGCGGCCATCGGTACGTTCTCGTCCGGCTTCACCCAAGGTACCGTGGGCGTGGGTGTGGATGCTTTCGGGCTGTACGCACTGAACCTGGAGCGCAGCGAAGATCGTAGCGGCGCGCAAGGCATCGATTTCTTCAAGAAGGGCGACAGCGGCCAGCCGGCGGACGACCTGTCCAAGGGCGGCGCGGCGATCAAGTTCCGCCTGTCCAGCACCACCCTGACCTACGGCGACCAGATGCCGGCCCTGCCGGTGCTGAACTACGACAACTCGCGCCTGCTGCCGGAAAGCTACACCGGCACCTTGATCACTTCCAAGGAGATCAAAGGCCTGCAACTGGACGCCGGTCGTTTCACCGCCGAATCGCGTAAAAGTGCCGAAGGCCGTGACAGCGGTGGCTTGAAGTCGATCAACGTATTGGGCGGTAGCTACCAGTTCACCGAGCAATTCAAGGCCGCGCTGTACGCTTCCGACGTCGAAGACGTGCTGAAAAAACAATACGTGAACGCCAACTACGTGTTCCCGATCGACAAGGATCAGTCCCTGACCCTGGACTTCAACGGCTACCGCACCAAGCTGGAAGATTCCTACGTCCGCGAAAACGCTATCACCGGCGACGACAACAAAATCTGGAGCCTGGCGGCCACCTTCATCACCGGCCCGCACTCGTTCACCCTCGCGCACCAGCGCAGCACCGGCGACAGCAACCTGGGCTACGCCTACGGCGGCTACCAGAAAGACCAGGGCCGCGTCGGCGACGGTGGCAACACCATCTACCTGGCGAACTCCTACTGGTCTGACTTCAACGCCGAAGACGAACGCAGCTGGCAACTGGGCTACGGCCTGGATTTCAGCACCTTCGGTGTACCGGGCCTGAGCTACAACTTCGCCTACGTGCGTGGCGACAACATCACCACGTCCACCAGCGAAGGCGGCACCGAGCGCGAGATCTTCAACCAGATCAAATACGTCGTGCAAAGCGGCCCGGCCAAAGACCTCAGCGTGAAACTGCGCAGCTCGGTGCTGCGGGTGTCGCAGAAGTCGAGTGAGTACAACGTCAGCGGCAACGAAGTGCGTGTGTTTGTGGATTACCCGATCAATATTTTCTGATGATGGGGTGTGGTTTCGAGGCCTGATCAGAGGCTGAGAAAGAAAAAGCCCCGACTGGTTCGGGGCTTTTTTGTGGGCATAAAAAAGCAACCGATTAGGCTGCTTTTAAAAGAGGTCTCACCCGGGCGCTGATTTTCAGGTCATCAACGGGGTTCCTAACGCCGACTATCGCCACCTGATGGCAGTCGGTTTCGCGCTAGAGGATATCGAACAAATCAGTTTCAGAAGGACTTGCCGGCGTCTGTTCGCGAAATGAATGAGAGCCGCGTCAGCCCTATCGCGGAGGGTAAGCCTTAACAAATGCATTCGCGCTTCAACGCGAACGTGTCGCCCGCAGCGACATGTCCCGAAGACGTGTCGCAAAAAGTGGAAAATTGCGACACGTAAGCAAATGGACGACAGAAAAAACGGCATAGAGTCCTACAGTAATCATTACACCACGTAACGAATGAAGTTCCCGCCCCCACCTTTATCCCCTCCCGCCAACCCCATACATTCATCTCCAACGCCTCTCCCATCATCCCGACGGGAAGGTCACTGGAGTTGCCCACATGCCTTTCGTAACCGTACGCATCACTCGCGATGGCGTTACCACTGAGCAGAAAGCTCAGGTGATCGCCGAAATCACTGAAACACTGGAACGCGTCCTCAACAAGCGCCCTGACCTGACCCACATCGTGATCGAGGAAGTCGACACCGATAACTGGGGTTACGCCGGCATCACCACTACCCAGTACCGCAAGCAACTGGCCGAGGCGGAGGGGCAGTCATGACGTCCTCCGTCACCATCGATTTCATCTCCGATGTGGTGTGCCCCTGGTGCGCATTGGGGGCGACGGCGCTGGAGCAGGCGATCGAGAACGTGGCCGGGGAAGTCTCGGTCGAGCTGACCTACAAGCCGTTCGAATTGAACCCGAACATGCCGGCCGAAGGTGAGCCAGCGGTCGAGCACTTGATGCGTAAATACGGGCGCACTGCTGAAGACGTCGCTGCCGGCAAGGCCATGCAGATCGCTCGCGGCGAGGCCATCGGCTTCAAGTTCGATCTGGAGAAGCGTACGCACTTCTACAACACCTTTGATGCGCACCGTTTGTTGTTGTGGGCGTTGCAGGAAGGCCGGCAAGTCGAGCTGAAGAAGGTCCTGCTTCGGGGCTATTTCAGCGAAGGCCAGAACCCGAGTGATCACCAGGCGCTGGTGAGTCTGGCGACTGAAGCGGGGCTGGACGGGGCAACTGCACAAGAGGTGCTGGCGTCCGATGCGTTCGCCGCTGAGGTGCGGGAACTTGAAACTTACTACCAGCAGCACGGCATCAACTCAGTTCCGGCAATGGTGCTGAACGGTCGCCACCTGGTGTCCGGTTCGCAATCGGTCGAGTACTACGAACAGATGTTGAGAGAAATGGCCAAGGCACCGGCCGACGCCTGATTACAGATTTTCTACCCCACTTTTAATTGTCAGAGGTCTTCATCATGAGCATTTCGAAAAAAGTCATCGTTATCACCGGCGCATCCCAAGGTCTCGGCGACGGTATGGTCAAAGCCTTTCGTGAACTCGGTTATCGGATCGTCGCCACTTCGCGTTCGATCAAGCCGTCCACCGATCCGGACATTCTCACCGTGGCCGGTGACATCGGCGAGCCGGAAACCGCCCAACGGGTCATCCGTGAAGCGATGTCCCGTTTCGGTCGCATCGACACCCTGGTCAACAACGCCGGGATCTTCATCGCCAAGCCGTTCACCGCGTACACCGCAGAAGACTACGCCAATGTGTTGTCGGTGAACCTCAATGGCTTCTTCTACATCACCCAACTCGCCATCGCCGAGATGGAAAAGCAAGGCAGCGGCCACGTCGTCAATATCACCACCAGCCTGGTGGACCACGCCATCGACGGCGTGCCATCGGTACTTGCTTCGCTGACCAAGGGCGGCCTCAACGCGGCCACCAAATCCCTGGCCATCGAATACGCCAAGCGCGGGATCCGGGTGAACGCGGTCAGCCCAGGCATCATCAAGACCCCGATGCACGGCGAAGAAACCCACGCCGCACTGGGCAATCTGCACCCGGTCGGGCACATGGGCGAGGTCGATGATATTGCGCAGGCGGTCGTGTATCTGGACGGCGCCAAGTTTGTTACTGGCGAAATCTTGCACGTGGATGGTGGTCAGAGCGCGGGTCACTGAAAGCGATTTTTCAAAGCCCGGAAACAACAAAGCCCCTGCATTGCTGCAGGGGCTTTGTTTTGTATGGTGCCGGCATCAGGGAATCAAACCCGGGACCTACTGATTACAAGCGGCCTGCCTGGATGTTTTTCCCCGTTTCATGACGTATCTCCTATCTCGACCTAACCAGCATTTATGGGGCTTTCACGCACTTTCCGTCTTTCTACGTTTCACTCGTTAGCCTACCTTTGCATGAGAAACTGGGAACGAACGGGGAAAACGGGGAAGAGATTGCTAAGCGCACGCGCATGGCGCAATGGGCGGCGCAGGTACTGACCACGCATTACCCGGGCCGAGTGTATGCCCTGCTACGCCAGATCAGCGAGAAGGATGTTGAGACGGCTCAGATGGAGGTTTTCGAGCGTTCGGTGATGGATGACGTGGTGGCCTTGGAACTGGCCGCCAAGTACGCGACAACGCCGGATTAATTCCCTGGCGTTGAGGTGACCGTAGGCCGCTGGGTTAAATCCTGGCGGCCTTTTTATTTGCACACTACCAACACTCGAGTTTCATCCGACTGAAAAGTGCAGAAAAACCTGGTACGCAATGAATGCCGTAACCAGGTGACATAGCGTATGTTCTTTAGATCCGCTTCTCTATGCTGAGAGATGAAAGCTCACTTTAAGTCGGAAGTTTATACGTCGAAGTAGAAATAATATGTGGGCGTCACACACTTTCAACCATCAAGCTAAAATTAATGGAGAACATCAAGGCTGCTGAAAAGCAGATAAACACAATCCCCCCAATTCTATTGACGATTAAAAAACCTCTACCAAGAGAAACTTTTTGTCGTGCAGACGTGGCGATATATCCATAGGTGAAGTGAATTAAGAACACCAGTGTGCAAAACGTGGATGCCAATAATGTGAATTGAGGGATGAACGGTTGATCTGCCTTTATAAACTGCGGAAAAAGAGCCATAAAGAAAACGATTGGCTTTGGGTTAAGCATCGAAATGAAAAAGCCCTGTCTGAACCGAGCCAACACACTTGGAGTGCACTCAGAATGTGTTATTTCATTCAGATTTTTTTGAAGCCTCGGCTTGGATCGTAGGAGTTTCAACCCAAGGTAAATTAAGTAGGCCGCGCCTAATAGTTTAACGACATTCATCATCCAGGCAGAACTGGAAATAATCGCCCCGACACTGCTTGCTGCAATGATAGAGATCCCTCCCATGCCGAGAGTTACTCCTAAGATTCCAGGCAAAGCGTTCTTCAGTCCATACGTGAGTGAGTTTGTTAGCGTCAGTAACACCCCTGGACCCGGACTGGCGATCGTCAAGCATGATATCGTCACGTAAAAAAGATATTCTTCCATTGCCTATCTCCACGCAAAACAAAAGAAGGGCATAAACCCTTCTAATTATATATTTTACTTCGAGGTTTCTAACGAGCGGTACTCTTGACCTTCAAAGAATGGGCTATTAACAAGTAGTTCGCCATGCTCCTTTGCGACTTCCAAGTGAAAGCGCGTTGGACCAGAGTATTTGAAGTGTTCGCGGGGAATTTCAAGGTCATGAGCGCGGCGATAGTCATAGGTACTGGTGTCACAGAAGAAACGCATGACAAACGCTGCGCGCGAGCTTACGGGGCCTTCCTCCAGCATGATGCTTCTGTGAATGACATTTTTGTCGAAAATGAGTGCGTCACCCACCTCAAATTCGTCCTCTACGGCAAAATGGTCCAACAACTTTTTAATCGCCGGATCATTCAAAGGGCCATCACGAAGGTGTACAAACTCATCAATGGTGGTCTCCTCGCCTCGCTCAATCCGCTCCGACAGAAGTTGGAAGATCGAAGGATCGACGTGTTCATACATGAACGCACCCGATACGGCGTCTTTTGGGACATACGCCATACCGCCTCGTTGCCCTTTTGGGTCGATATTTACTAAGGGAGCCCAGATTGTGCAGCCATAGTCTTCCGCTTGGTGATAGCCGAAGCTTTGCGTACCAATATGCCAAGGAAACCCCTTGTTTTTCATCTTTTCAAGCTCAAAGGAAAGAGCCTGGGCAAAAAACATGGTTTTACCAGTCAATTTTTTCATGACTTGTTTGAAGTGGTCGTCTTGAATAACGCTGGCAATCATCGGATCGCCATCATACATATCAAATGCCAGTCGGCTAAATCCGCTCTGATACTTATCAGTAGGAGTGGAAATACGATCGCCAATGGTTGACGTCAAATAGCCAGTTATATCTCTGTTATAAAAGCCTTTGAGAAAAAGAAAGCCCTGCCTGCGAAACTTCATCACCTGATCTTCGGTTACTTCAAACTTTTCATTGATCATTACAGCTCCATGTTTTACTTGCTGATGCGTTTTTTAGCATGAGACATTCAATGCGCTATTAAATCCGACTAATTTTTCATACCCTAGGCATCGCGCACTGCAAGGTGCCCGTTATGGATGCGGGATATAAAATCAGGCGGGGATTTGTTGCTCGAAATTTAGGATGTCTGAATAGCGGCAATTAGCACATGAAATGTCATTCCTTTTACTTGTAAAACTCCCTAGATGAGTAGCTCCTCTTCTCACCTCGGTAAAGCCTAGTATGATAAATCTAATTTGTAAACATTTTCTAAGTGTAAAATTCGCTGGGTACTTATCCGTTTTGTGCAAGTTTGTTAATTGAATTTGTAGCACTGTATTAGCGGAGTGAGGCTGTCATGAAATGAAAAGTATTTGTCGTCAAATGAATGACTAGATGTAGCAAAAATGCGTAGGTGTTGATAGCTGTCTCGGCTCCGAGATAATCGGCATGCATCAGTCACTGCCGTAAACATCGACAGCCTGCTCAGCGAATACGAGGGGGCATGAACTAGCGTGCTGCTTATGTACTGAGAATTGACCAACCCTGAGTATTGGCTACAAAAACTTTAGGTGAGCGTATGCGGGAGCCTACTTCTGGCCAATTTCTGCCTGTCACGTTCGATCTCTTGCAAGCACCCGCCGACACGAACCGAAGCACAACCATTCACGCGGCAGGGGTTTTCCAGATTCACGGGTTGAAGGACGGTAGAAACACAAATTCGGGCAATGCGCTGGAGGCCACGCCACGTAAGAGCTGCGAGGCCATTCAAGAATCAACCATAGACGAGGAATTGAAATCGGCCCATCCAGTTAGATGAACGCGCCTTCGGGTCTGTTCGCGGGCAGACAGGCGTTAGATTTAAAGATTCGCAAAGCAGCCTGCAAGCCACGAATGGCGGGGCCTGCGAGGCGACAGCACAATTTGTTAAAGCCGAGGTTTGAAAATGACACCTGGGACCATTTTCAGCGTCCCGGCAAGGCACATCCACGACGCCGACGACAGGGTTTTGCGGTCAGGGCTCGTGTTGGCTGGTGTTAGATCCGGAGATTCTGACAAACCTCTGGAGGCGTTACTCGCCGCTCCTACCGACAGATTACTCATTCCAATTTTTCCGCCCGGAGAGCCCTCTGAACGGAAGGGCGCTCATACACTCGCCCATACCAGGCTTGAAGGTTTTTCAATCCGTCGAAATGAATGTCTGCCTGGTAATAGCTCTTCAACCAGGAAGCCTGCCCCCAGCCAATCAATGCGAAAAGATAAGCATCGACCACGGTGAAGGTTTCACCCATCAGGAACAGCCTATCGGCCAATTGTTCATTGATCCACGCGAAACGTTTTTCAAGCTTGGGTTTGACGGTGTTCACGTACTTACCGGCTAGACCAGCGTACAGCAACGGAATGAAACCCTTGTGGATCTCGGAAGTCAGGAAGCTCAACCATTCCTGCAGTCGGTAACGATCCATGGTGCCGTTGGCTGGTGCCAAACCTATCTCCGGATGCTGGTCTGCCAGATACTGCACGATCACCGCCCCCTCACGCAGGAGTGTGCCATCGTCTAGCTCCAATACGGGGACGTAACCCAATTCGTTCACATCGTGATAGCTGTCACCCAGTTCAGTGATCTGCTTTTTGTTGTCCACCTTGATCAGGGTGACATCAATACCAAGCTCGTTCAGCACAATGTGGGGCGAGAGGGAGCATGCGGCTGGCATGTAATACAGCTTCATCTATGAACTCCAGAAAGTGGCGGAGATGTTCGCTTCCCGTCTGAGGAAGGAGCTCCGGGCATTCTAAAGTCGTGGTATAAAATGGGAAGAAGGCACTATTTTGTGGTGTAGGTACAAAATATATACCTTAATTCACTTCGAGATTTCCTCACCATGAAAGACAACATATCGGGTTGCTCGGTAGAAGAGGCGATGCGCTTGTTGGGCGGTCGTTGGCGCCTGCTGCTGGTTTCGTATTTGCTGGATGGCCCGAAGCGCTTCAATGTTTTGCGGCGCGATATCCCCGCGATATCGCAACGGATGCTCACGCTTGATCTGCGCGCCCTGGAAGAAGCCGGCCTTGTTAAGCGCACGGTGTATCCCACAGTGCCCGTCAAGGTCGAGTACGAACTCACTAAAGATGGCCGGCGCCTGGAGCCTGTCGTTGAGGTGATGAAGCAATTTGGCTTATGGATCAAGAGCCGCCCAACTGCCTGACTCCTACGGTCCGTTTTGCGTTGATTGAAGATGTCCGCTGTGGTCGATGTCGAATGGCTTTCGCTCAGACCGTTAGATATGGGTTCAATTTGGTCACGACTCAGGTTGACCGGTGTTAGATCCGGAGATTATGGTAATCCTCTGGAGGCCTTATAGATCAAGGCCTGCAAGGTTTTTCAGAAAATAACCATAGGTAAGGATTTAAAACGCCTATAACTGAGTGCAGAGACCAAGAGCCTGCCGGGATTTCACCCCCGCGAGCCTTAGAGCTCAATACCGCCCAAGTAAGCTCGATAAACAAGCGTAATGCCGCTCACCAAGATGATGAGGTTAATCAGTCTGGTGAAGGCGTCCCGAGACATTTTGAGGTTGATGTGACCGCCAATCCAAAGCCCAATGACCAAGGCTGGCAACAAATAGATAGCCGTCAGCACCAGGGAAAGGTCCGAGTAGACGCCAGCCATTGTGAGCATGGACAGACGTACCAAGGTGCTTATGCCGATGAGGGTACTTTGAGTGGAACTTGCCTTTTCCTTCGCCTGTATTCGACCGTTCAAATAAATTGCATAGAGGAAGCCGCCACTACCAAAAAGGGCACCAAACAATCCCCCACCAATCCCCAACGGTGCTGCCCAAACAGCAGACAAATCTCTAGCCCGTATAGGCCTTGCCAACATGTACAGGGCGTACAAGGTTACGAAGCAACCCATCATTAGCAACAGAGCATCCGAGTTCGTTTTAAGCAGCACTGTTATCCCCACCACGCTGCCAATCGCCATGAATGGCACCAGCCTAGCCAGTTCACCACGCACCACATTCCGATGGTTGCGCGCCAGCTTTCCAAATGCCGCCACACAATCCAACAGCACTAGTAGCGAAATAGCGTGGGAAAGAGGCATGTAGCAAACCAACACCGGCCCCGCCATGAGGGCCGTCCCAAATCCCGCGATACCGAAAATCACGTAAGCCAGGGTGATGGTAAAAAACATGATCGCCAGACTGGAGCCGGCGAACGGGGCGTGGAGCAATAGGTCTAGCATTTTGGAGTTTTCCTTAACGTGGTTTTCACACCCTACCTACGCGGGTGAAACTCCACTAATATGGAAAAAACGCACCACCTATCACATTTCGGCATAGCTCAAATGATCTCGATGAAACAGTTGCGGTATTTTGTAGAGATCGCCGAAAGCGGGAGCTTCAGCTCGGCCGCTGAGAAACTGTTCATTGCTCAATCCGCGCTCAGTCGACAAATAAAGGAGCTGGAAGGCGATCTCGGGACACCATTATTTGAGCGCACAGCGCGACAACCCCGTCTCACCCCTGCCGGATTAGCGTTTCTGCCGAGAGCCAAGGCAATCCTGATTGACGTGGAAAGTGCGGGCCGCCTTGCGAAATCGGTAGGTCACGGCCAGAGCGGGACAATCAGGCTTGGCCATGCCAGTACAGTGCCCTTGATTGGGCAGTTAAAAGAGGTACTCGACCTTTATTTGGAGAACGCAACAGAAGTTAGCGTAGAGGTATCGAGCGAATCATCTGAAACGCAATTGATGAATTTGGTGAACAATCGCATCGATGTCGGCTTGCTTCGATTGCCTGTATTGCATCAACCAAATGACATCACACTCCTACCGCTTTATACGGAACAGGTCGTGGTTGCAGTGGGTGTCTCCCATCCGCTGTCGTCCAGAACATGTATAACGCTTGCCGAATTACGGGACGAACACTTTGTTTCGATAGCCCACCCGAAACGCGGAGGGCTTAGCTACCTCTCTTTTGAGCTCTGTGCTCGGGCAGGTTTTTCTCCGAAGCCAGCCCAGATCTACTCGTTGAAAAGTACAGAGCCATTGTTGATCCAAGCCGGTTTTGGGATTGCCCTTCTACCTATTTCGATTGTCCGTGCATTTGCTCTACATGCTATTGAAATCGAGGATGAGGGCTGTGAAAGCGAGGTAGTCCTTGCATGTCGCGAGGGCGACTCCGAACTGGTAGCGACATTCAGCGCGCATTTTCGAAAGGCATTTTGTGTTGGTTGAGGTCGGCGCGTCGGCAGTTGTGATGATGAAAGGGATTACCGCGGCGACGATGGACGTAGCAACCACGTTCCCAAAACACGCCGGGGACCCTGGCATTTTGGGTGAGGGACGGGTGCGAAGACTCGCGCAAATTCGTTAGCGGCACCCCGCCAAAGTTAGTTAACTGGTTAACTCGGTTGGTTAACTCTCCTGGCTGCTCCGTCGATCAGGCAGTGTCTGTTCCCCCAAAAAAACACTGGGGTACAAGTTCCCCCGCCAAAGGCCCCGGAAACATTGGTTGTTCCCACTGTTCCCCCGTTCCCCCGTTTTTTGAAATCAGTAGCACATTGGATGGTGGACAATCGCGACAGGTAGGGTGGTTGATTGGCACCTGTAGTGAGGGGCTGCAATCGGTTGCTGCCAATCGTAGCGGATCGAAAATTCCCGTAGAGCCTCAATAAAGAGTTGCGCTGTGCGACTCCCCAATATTTTTGAGGCGACTCAAGAACTTAACGAAGAGGCGATCACGAAACGGGGAACGAACGGGGAAAATTGAAGCAGGCAGAAGCCAGAAACGAAAAAGGCCCACCGTGAGGTGAGCCTAAGTCGTTGTTCTATATGGTGCCGGCACCAGGAATCGAACCCGGGACCTACTGATTACAAGTCAGTTGCTCTACCATCTGAGCTATACCGGCGTGTCAGGGCGACGATTATAGCGATTGGCTGGCTTCTGTAAACCCCTGAATTTTGACTATTTTTACGCGGGCTTCAGGTCAGGCGCGCAGCAGGGTTTTCTTGAGTTTCTGAATGGCTTGCCAGGTTCGACTGTTTTGCATCGCGCGCAGCTGTGCCTCGGCCTGTTCGGCGCGTTGCAGGGCGGCGGCGAGCTGGTTTTCGGCGTCGCTGACAGGGTGGCTGAAGTTGTGGCCTTTGCAGAACTGGAACTCGTCCAGGTTGCACGGCGGGATGTCAAAGGCGGGTTTGAGGTTCAGGTGTTCTTCGGCGAGGTAGTAGGTATTGATGCCATCGAACAGGATGGATTGGTAGCCGGCACCGGTGACGAGGGTTTCCCAGGTCTGGTCGCGCTCCCACGGGGTTTCGATGAGGATGACCCACGGCCGCCACTGGGTGAAGTCCATGCCGCGCAGGACGGTCTCTTCGTGGCCTTCGACATCGATTTTCAGGAAGTGGATCGCGCGGCCCTGGGCGTGTTCTTCGCAAATGGACGTCAGGGTGCGCGATTGGACGGTTTGGCTGCGCACGTCCATACCGGCATCTTTGTGCATCTGCGCCATGGCCGGGTCGACGGTCGAGAGGCCGGTGCCGGCGATGCCGTAGAAGGTCAGGCTGTCGGCGCTTTCGCCGGCCACGCATTGCAGGTTGGTGTCCTTGGGGCGTTGCTGGCTCAGGGCTTCGTAGTAGTTGGGCATCGGTTCGACGTTGATGCCGGTCCAGCCATGGTCGTAGAACGCCTTGGTGACTGAGTCATGGGTGGGATGATTTGCCCCGACGTCGATATAGAAGCCACTCTCGACGGTTTTGAGGGCGCGCCACAGGCGTATGTCTTCGAAATTCTGTGCGTAGGAAATGAACGTCACTGGCGCATCCTGTCGGAGAAATGTTCTTGTTTGTGGCCGCGCTGCCGGCGCCCTTGCGTGTGTGTATATCAAGAGTAATGAAAGGGTGCAATTTCCCCTGTCTGCGGTCCGGGATTAGGCATTTATGTCGTTTTGATTAAATGCTTATGCACAATGCCATTGGCGGCGCACTAGGTTTAGGCCGAATTTGTGGAGCTGTTCTCATTTGTCCGCAAATACCTGTTTTTTCAATTTTTTATGCGTGTGTACAAAAAATGAACAGTATGGATTTTGCCCTGAAACCGGCGTGGATATTGGATCCACGATAATTCCATCAACAGAGTTATCCACAGGTCGGGTGTGTTTAAGCGCGTTCGGCCAGGAGCAGGAAATTACGCGGGGTGAGCGGGGTTTCGCAGAAGGTGCCAACGCGGACGCTGTAGCCCTGCTCGGCGAGGAAAATTGCCCGGTCAAGGACCAGCCAAAGTTCTAGCGGGCGTCGGAAAAGTCCGCGTAGTAGTTCAAGGTTGCGCACCTCGGCCAGTCGCTGCCAACCGGCAGCTTCGAGGGCTGGCCAATCTTGCGGGCCGATTGTGGATAACTCTTTGAGTGCGGCCAGGTGATGGCAGTAATCGGCGAAGGGTTTGTCCAGCCAGGCGCTGGGCAGGGAAGGAGTTGGCAGGTACTCGTCCAGGCCGCGCAGTTGCCGTTGTAGCAAGTCGAAGCCCAGTCGTCGGGCCATGGAGGTGTCGCGTTGACGTCGCACGCGTGCACCGGCGGTAACGGTTTCGCTCATGGGCAAGGCAAGGTCGTCGAGGGAAAGTTGTAGGCCGGAGCCTTTGGCGGCCGAGGAAATCGGCGAGTATTGGGCAAGACTGATCCGGTTGTAGCAGCACGGCGCAATGGCGAGTTGTTTGCAGCCTGTGGCGCTGGCGAGTTGAATCAGCCGCACATGCAAATCACCGCAGGCGTGAAGCGCGACGGGTGCGTGGTGCGCGTTCAATAACGTAGATGCGTCTGCCGCGAGCACATCCTGTTCGATATGCAGCGCATGCAGGTGATGGCGCTGGCTGAGCGCCTGGCCGCTGGTGACCAGTACCGGGTCGTATTCCAGGCACGTCAGTTGTTGCCCGGGTTGCAGCAGCCGGCGCCCCAAGTGCCCCTTACCCGAGCACCAGTCCAGCCAATGCTGCGGTGCTTCGCAAAACTGCAACCGACTGGCGAAGGCTTCGATCTGCTGCCATTTACGCCCCGGCACATCGACGTTCAATCGATGGCCCGCCGCTTCGAGCGTGCGTGCGGGCAATTTATCCACAGCACTCAAGACGACGGACATCCTTGCCAGGGAAGCAAAGGGTTCCGGTGCATTAAGGAGGGCGGGTTGGTTGTGAGTGTTTTCCGCGTCTTCCAGCGTTCGCTCACGTAGCCATGCGGCCAGCTCCGGGCAGGATGCTTCCCAGGGTAGCCGTAGATGAGTGAACGGCCGGGGTTTCCACAGTGCCTGATGCTCTGTCAGAAAAGCATCCAGCGCGGTGAAACGGGCGAGCAGGGCCTCGCCCGTCAACACGCCGGTTTCAACGCCCTTGGCAGGCATCGACGCGCAACCAGCGCTCCAGCAGCTTGAAACCGCGCACCAGCACGTAAGCCATTACCAGGTAGAACATGCCCGCGGCGAAGAAGATCTCCACTGGCAGGTAGGTCCGGGCAATGATGGTGCGGGCCATGCCGGTCAGTTCCAGCAGGGTCACGGTGCTGGCCAGGGCGCTGGCCTTGAGCATCAGGATCACTTCGTTGCTGTAGGCCGGCAGGCCGATGCGCGCGGCGCGCGGCAGGATGATGTAGAACAGCGCCTTGGGTCTGGACATGCCCAGCGCCCGTGCCGCCTCGATCTCGCCCGGTGGAATCGCCTGAATGGCGCCCCGCAGGATTTCCGCAATGTAGGCCGCGGTGTGCAGGGTCATGGTCGCCGTGGCGCACCAGAACGGATCGCGCAGGTACGGCCACATCGAGCTGTTACGGATCGCGTCGAACTGCGCCAGGCCGTAGTAGACCAGGAACAGTTGAACCAGCAGCGGCGTGCCCCGGAAAAAGAAGATGTAGCCGTAGGGAAATGCCCGCACCCACCACAGGCGCGACGAGCGGGCGATGCCCAGTGGAATGGCTAGCAGCAAACCGGCGATCACGGCGATGGCCACCAGTTCCAGGGTCAGGGTTGCGCCCTGGGCCAGTTTCGGCAGCCATTTGATGATGACTTCCCAGTTCATTGGGTGCTCCTCGCGAAGCCGCGAGCGGCGCGTTTTTCCAGGAAGTGCATGCCGGTCATCGCCAGCACCGTCAGGCCCAGGTACATGAACGCAGCCACCATAAAGAAGGTGAACGGCTGTTTGGAGACGGTCACGCCGATTTGCGCATGACGCATGATTTCTTCCAGGCCGATCACCGACACCAGCGCGGTATCTTTCATCAGGATCATGAACAGGTTGCCAAGGCCGGGCAGGGCGATGCGCCACATCTGCGGCATGATCAGCTTGGTGAAGATGCGCCACTTCGACAGGCCCAGGGCCACGCCGGCTTCACGATGGCCTTTGGGAATGGCGAGGATCGCACCGCGAAACACTTCCGTGGCGTAGGCGCCGAAGCACAGGCCCAGCGCAATCACGCCGGCGGCGAAGGCGTTGAGTTCAAGGTCGGGGTTGCCGAAGAACTCGCCCAGGGCACGCATCAGGTTGACCGTGCCGAAGTAGATCAACAGCACCCAGAGCAATTCCGGGATGCCGCGAACCAGGGTCGAATAAGTGCCGCCAAGCCATTGCAGCGGCTTGTACGGGGAAGTCTTGGCCAAGGCGCCGAGCAGACCGAGTACCAGCCCCAGGCACAGGGCCGAGAGTGCCAGTTTCACAGTCATCAGCGCGCCAGCGGCGAGCGCCGGGCCGAATCCGTAGAGGTCGATAATCATGGATTTCTTTTCAAATCGCGGCAGGCAAGGCCGAGAACCGGCGCCATCAGGCGCCGGTCAGGCAGGTCAGTATCAATAGATGCTGAACGGGAAGTACTTGTCGTTGATCTTCTTGTAGGTGCCGTCAGCGACGATTTCTTTGAGTGCGGCGTTCAGCTTCTCGCGGATAGGGTCCTTCTTGCGCACGGCAATACCGATCTTGTCGCTTTCTTCCACTGGATCGCCCTTGAACTCGTAGCTACGGCCGGCGTCGCTTTTCAGCCATTCGTAGTTGACGTACTTGTCGGCCAGGATGCCGTCCAGGCGGCCGGAGGTCAGGTCGAGGTAGGCGTTTTCCTGGGTGTCGTAGAGCTTGATGGTGATGTCGTCACCATAGTTGTCTTCCAGGAAGGTACCGGCCAGGGTCGCGCGCTGGGCGCCAATGATCTTGCCTTTGAGCGCTGCCTTGTCGGTTTTGAAGTCGATGTCTTTCTTGGCGATGAACTGCAGCTTGTTGGAGTAGTACGGGTCGGTGAAGTCCACCGCTTGCTTGCGCTCGTCGGTGATCGACATCGAGGAAATCAGGAAGTCGAACTTCTTGGCGTTCAGGGCCGGGATGATGCCGTCCCAGTCGGAGGTCACGACGGTGCACTCGACTTTCATCTTGGCGCACAGGGCGTCGCCGATCTCTTTGTCGAAGCCGACGACATTGCCACTGGCATCTTTATTGTTGAACGGCGGGTAAGCCGCTTCGATGCCCATCTTCAGGGTTTCGGCCATGGCACCGGCGCTGAACGCCAAGGTGACGGCGGCAGCCAGGAAGACCTTTTTGTAGTTCTGCATGTGGGTAGCTCCGTTAGCGGTTGCTGGACATGAATTGTTTGCAGCGCGCCGAAAGCGGGTTTTCGAACACCTGCTGTGGCGATCCTTGCTCTTCTACCAGGCCCTGGTGGAGGAACACCACTTCGCTGGAGACCTGACGGGCGAAGCCCATTTCGTGGGTCACGAGCAGCATGGTGCGGCCTTCTTCGGCCAGCGCGCGGATGACATTAAGTACTTCCTGGACCATTTCCGGGTCAAGCGCCGAGGTGGGCTCGTCGAACAGGATGACCTTGGGCTGCATGGCCAGGGTGCGGGCGATGGCCGCGCGTTGTTGCTGGCCGCCGGACAACTGCGCCGGGTAGGCATGGCGCTTGTCGGCGATGCCGACCTTGGCCAGCAGGGCTTCGGCCACTTCGATGGCTTCGGCCTTGCTCTGGCCGAGTACACGGCGCGGGGCTTCGATGATGTTGTCGAGCACGCTCATGTGTGGCCACAGATTAAAGTTTTGAAACACAAAACCGATTTCGCTGCGCAGGCGATTGATCTGCTTGCCGTCGGCGGCCACCAGTTCGCCGTTCTTCGCGGCCTTGAGCTTGAGTTCTTCGCCGGCGACCAGGATCTGGCCCTGGTGCGGGTTTTCCAGCAGGTTGATGCACCGCAGGAACGTGGACTTGCCGGAGCCGGAGGAACCCAGGATCGAGATCACATCGCCGTCGCGGGCGGTCAGCGAGATGCCTTTGAGCACCTCCAGCGAACCGTAGCGTTTGTGCAAGTTGCGGATTTCAAGCGCGGGCGTGGCCTCAGCCATGTGCGTTCCTCATATATGTTGCGCTCCTGCTGTTGGCGGCCTTCCTGGCGAGGCGGCCAACCTAGCATAGCGTTTCAATGGCAGCCAACAGCGCTACGGACGGTAAACGGCTGGCGTGTGGCAGGTTGTCGCATCGGCGCAGCAGACTGTCGCCCCATCAACAACCGAACAGCCGTTTGAACCTTGCCTTCCGATAAAAAGCGCGGTGGCTGCCGCAAAAAAAGGCGCGATGTTGCCAGCTTTGACAGGGTGTTGGAAGCGCTATCCGGCCAAATGCACTGGTTGTGCACTTTTAATGTGCGCGGAGGCATTTTCAGGTGTGTTTCCGGTGTGCTGATTCACCCCACAAAGTGGGTTGCTGGGTAACGTTCTGGCGAAGTGCCATTAAATTCAATGGGTTGCGATGACTGTCCGTTCGAGGCGAGATCGCCGGGTTAGAGGGTTTTGAAATATTTTGGCGCAATTATTGCGTGCAGAATCCAGAACGCCCTGTTGGCTTCTTTTTACGAGAAGGACCGCCGAACGGGATGCACGCATTCGCTTCTCCTTACAAAGGTAGTTTTAATGAGCAGTACCCAAAGCTCTAATGGCCTCGAACAGGGGCTCAAACCGCGCCACGTGACCATGCTGTCGATTGCCGGGGTTATCGGCGCCGGCTTGTTCGTTGGCTCGGGTCACGCCATCGCCGCTGCAGGTCCGGCTGTTCTGTTGGCTTACGCCGCCGCCGGCATGTTGGTGGTGCTGGTGATGCGCATGCTCGGCGAAATGGCCGTTGCCTCGCCGGACACCGGTTCGTTCTCGACTTACGCCGACCGCGCGATCGGTCACTGGGCCGGTTTCACCATCGGCTGGTTGTACTGGTGGTTCTGGGTTCTGGTGATCCCGTTGGAAGCCAACGCTGCCGCGACCATCCTGCATGCCTGGTTCCCTGGCGTGGACATCTGGGCCTTCGCCCTGGTCATCACGATGCTGTTGACCGTGACCAACCTGTTCAGCGTGAAGAACTACGGTGAATTCGAGTTCTGGTTTGCCCTGATCAAAGTGTTGGCCATCATCGGTTTCATCATTCTCGGCGTAGCGGCGATCTTCGGCTTCCTGCCGAACAGCCAGGTCAGCGGCGTTTCGCACTTGTTCGACACCCAGGGCTTCCTGCCAAACGGCATGGGCGCTGTACTGGGCGCGATCCTGACCACCATGTTCTCCTTCATGGGCACCGAGATCGTGACCATCGCGGCCGCGGAATCGAAGAACCCTGGCAAGCAAATCTCCAAGGCCACCAACTCGGTGATCTGGCGGATCGGCTTGTTCTACCTCGTGTCGATCTTCATCGTTGTGGCCCTGGTACCTTGGAACGACCCGGTACTGGCAAGCCTGGGCTCCTACCAGACCGTGCTTGAGCGCATGGGCATCCCGAATGCCAAGATCATCGTCGACATCGTGGTACTGGTTGCAGTGACCAGCTGCCTGAACTCGGCGCTCTACACCTCGTCGCGTATGTTGTTCTCCCTGGGCAAGCGCGGCGATGCACCGGCCATGTCCACCCGCACCAACAAAAGTGGCACGCCTTACTGGGCAGTGATGCTGTCCACTGGCGCCGCGTTCCTGGCAACATTCGCCAACTACGTGGCCCCGGCTGCCGTGTTCGAATTCCTGCTGGCAAGCTCCGGCGCCATCGCGTTGCTGGTGTACCTGGTGATCGCGATTTCGCAACTGCGCATGCGCAAGCAGCGTATGGCTCGTGGTGAGAAAATCGTCTTCAGCATGTGGCTGTTCCCGGGCCTGACCTACGCGGTGATCGTTTTCATCGTTGCGGCCCTGACCATCATGCTGTTCCAGGATGCCCATCGTGTGGAAATTCTCGCGACCGGCTTGCTCAGTGCTCTGGTGGTAGCGGCCGGCTTGCTGGTGGCTCGCCGTCGCAAACTGGAGAAGAGTGGCGCGGTAGTGCTGAACTGATCCATACCGCGTAATGCAAAAACGGCCGCTGTCAGTGATGACGAGCGGCCGTTTTTGTTTGAGTCGTAACTCTTACTCGGCTTTTTCTTCCGGCGTTTCCAGCGACTCGCGGTAGACATCCAGCGCAGCGCCGAAATCGGCGATGAACTGAGGCTCGCTCAGCCATGCCTGGGCGGCGTCGCGGTCCATGCCGTCGGCCCACATGCGGTAGTCGATCAGCATGTCCGCGGCCAGGTGGGTGGCAGCCATGCCTTCGTCGTCGGCGTTTTCCATGTCCAGCAGTTCTGGATGGTCGATGATGATAAAGGCGAGGTTCGTCAGCAACACCGAGAGCATTTCGCTGCGGCTGACGGCTTCCGCGTCGCGCATTTTGCTGAACATCGCCAGGGTGTATTCCGGGATTGGCTCGCCGAACTCGGGCAGGTCCTGATCCATGATGGATTTTCTGCCGACCATGCGGATCTGCTTGGCTTTGGCTTTTGCGCGCTTGGCGCGTTTTTGTTGCTTGTTCAGGGAGGCCATGGGAACTCAGTTCGGTTTCTGTTGGGTTTGCGCGGCAATGGCGTCGGACGCCGCCACGTAGTCGGCCTGGAAGGCCGGTGATTCGATCCACGCCAGTGCGCCGGTCTCATCGGTTTCGGCCGACCATTGGCGATATTCGATCAGAGCAGCGAGGATGAAGTCTGTCGCTGTTTCCTCACCTTCCTGCTCCAGTACCAGTGCGATAAGCGGATGTTCCAGAAAGGCCGCGCACATGGCCTGCTGGCTGATCTTTTGTGCATCGATCATCTCTTTGAACATGTCGGTCAGGTCCACCGACTCGAAGTCGATGCGATCGTCGTTCGGGTCCAGTTCCACCGGCGCTGCAGCCCGCTGGGTGCGGTTCTGCTTGGCCTTGGCCTTGGCGCGGGAGGCGCGTTTTTGCTGCTTGTTGGCGGAGGCCATGGGCGTCGTTCCGTATTCGTTGAAAGGGCAAAAGACTTAGTTGCGTGGCACTCGCCGCCCGGGAGTATCGGGGGCCAGTTCGCCGTTTTGCAGCCAGGCCAATGCAATGGGCCATAGTGTGGCTTGGTATGCGCTGCGAAAAAAGGCGAAATGTCCGACTTCTTCTTCGCCGATGTCTTCGGGATGGATACGCAGGTGAGAGTTTGTGCTGCCGGTGAAGTAGTCGAGCAGGCGTTCGATGGCCGGGATCGTGCCGTAGGGATCGTCGCTGATGCTGATGGCCAGGGTTTGCGCGGTGACGCCGGCAAACGGCAGTTGCCCGGCGGTTTTGCTGATTGTGCGGCCGCTGGAGCGCTTCTCGTAGCGGGCGGTGGAGAGGCTCCAGTCACGGACTACGCCGGCTGGTGTGTCTTCCAGCCAGCCGAGGCGTTTGCCCGGAAAGTAGCCGTAGATCATCGTCACCAGCGGCATCAGTACATGCCACTTGCCGAACATGCGCCAGCGATGGGCCGGCGCATAATCGCGCCAGTAGGCGAATTGCGCTCCGACCGTCACCAGGCGCCGGATCAGGTGCCCGGACGCCCCCAGGCCTGCTGCACAGCCGCCAAAGCTGTGGCCGACCACATCGACAGGCTGCCCGGGGAACTCACGCTGCGCGCGCTTGAGCATCGCCTCGAAATCCAGCGAACCCCAATCGGTCCACGAGGCCTGGAGCCCCTTCAGCGATGCCGGCCGCGACTCGCCGATACCGCGGTAGTCATAGGTGATGACGTCGAAGCCGTGGGCGAACAGGTAATCGGCAAAACGCGAATAGTGGCGACAACGGACCGAGGTGGCGGCATTGATGATCACGACCGGACGAGCGGCGTCCCGAGAAGGGTGTCGCCAGGTGAAGCCACCGAGGATGAAGCCGTCCGGAGCGGTTTCCTTGAACGGTTTGCCGGGGGGGATATCCGGCAGCGGCAACTCGATGGGAGTGGGGGCCAGTGGAGGCGTGTCCTGCAAATTCATCGGCGTCAGACCTTTGCGGGTAGCTGCCAACGATAGTCTTGATGCCGCTGATGAACAATCCGTTCGACTCAACGCGGTTGTTGATCGGGCAATCGTTGTTCAAGGGCAGGAAATACCGGATTCGCCGGCAGGTCATGTCTGATGCTGGGCGAGGGCTGGGGAACAAATGGCGTAGTACGTTTCGTACTCAGGCCAAATCAATCTAAACCCCTCCCTCCGGCTGGAAATCCAAAGAGTGTAACGATTGGGTTCTGCAGAACCCGGGAGTCGTCATCATGAAATACCTTCATTCACTCCTGTTGCCTCTCACCACCGTCGGCGTGTTGATGTCTCCAGCGATATCACCTGCCGCCAGCCTTGAGCCCATCGACAGTTCAGGGGTGCAGGTGCAAAGCCAGGAGCAAAACGGCATTACCTACCTGTCCGGCGGTATTGGCGAGGATGAGTCCAAGGCCATCCAGCAGACCACCGGCTATAACCTGCACATGACGTTCTCTGTCGGAGCGGGAAATGAATACGCTCCTGACGTGAATGTGGTTATTCAGAAAGCCCCGGGGCAGACCGTGCTGATGCTCAACGACGCCGGTCCGCTGGTCTACGTGAAACTGCCTGCCGGTAAGTACACGGTCATTGCGACGCATCACGGAGAAACACGGCATGACGTTGCCGATGTTGGCAGTGGTGCAGCCCGTAACCTGGTTTTCCACTGGAATGATGCGAGTTAGCGAGAGACTTGGAATCAAGGCGGGGCATCAATCCCTGAATCTCGCATTTGGGTACTTGGGGGGATATCTGGGGGGCTTCGCTTTCCCGCTGGCATAAAAAACCCTGAATCCTGCGATTCAGGGTTTCTCGATGCTTGGGTCCCAGAGGAACCCTTTATCAGGCAAACAGGTCGGTAGCTTGCAGGTTGCTCACCCCTACCAACTGAATTTCGAACTCAGCGGCGGTATCGGCGTCGGTGCTGCCGTAGAGAACGCCACCGGCGAAGCGTACTTG